>CABTZK010000048.1 GCA_902489275.1 uncultured Porphyromonadaceae bacterium | reverse complement strand
CTGTGTTGTGCTTGTTGACCATGGCGGCAAAGACGAGTTGGTCGCGTTTCCACTCGCTATTCAAGGCAATGGTGTAGGTCGCAGTGAACTCGTTGCCCTCCCAGGCGATGGAGTCGCCCCATGCGCTGTTGTAGTAGCGAATCACGTGCATGTGGTAGAAAGCGTCTGTGGCGCCCGCCTGTTTTTTAGCTGGGATGCTGTCCTCGGTCATGTAGACGGTGAGCAGGCCCGTTTCCTTCATAAAGGCCTTGTTGCACTTGCCGTTGATGGTCAGGGTCACCTCGGTGGAGTCGGCATTGGGGGCGGCTTCCACATTGAGGGTCAGGTTTGAATGCTGTTGCAGCTGGTAGTTGATGTCGTTCTTCAGCGCTGTGACATCTTCAGGAAGCATCACGTTGTCTTTCTCGCCAGGAAGAATCCCTGAGTCAAAGATTGAGCGGCGGTTGAGCATCAAAGCGGGGGCGTAGGTGATGCCTCCATCGTTGTAAAGCCAGAGGAGCTCCACGTCGCAAGGTTGGGTTAACCAATCGGTAGAGTAGCCCGAGTGATGGCACACGGCACCCACCCGCGAGAGGTCATAGTCCTGGAGCGCCTCGTGCAGATAGCCAGCGAGTTTGGGGCAGTTGACGCATTGTTCGTTGGTGAACTCCTCGATGAGCAGGTTGCGTTGATAGATGTCGGCAACCGTGACTGCGGTACCTTCGGCCACTTTGTCCTCGGCCTCGTTGTCTTGGCCGTTGACCTTGTGAATGGTGATAGACACCGAGTCTTCTCTTGGCTCGATTTGTGCGGGTAGTGTAATGTTCACTATCTGCCTGCCCGAGGGGGAAATGGCGCTGGCAAATGGGTAGTGCACAGGCTCGCCCTCGACGCCATTGGTCGCAACGGTGTAGTCAATGTCGTTGATGGCGAAGTTTCCTGAATTGGAAACCTCAAGAGGAATGTTGATGGGAGTGCCTACGGCAGCACCCGCTTTCCCAAAGTCCTTGGGGGTTGCGGCGTTTTTGAGAAATTTTCCGTCAACGTGCAGTTGCATGGCCAGTGTGCCGAAACTATTGGAGTCCTGCCAATCAGTGATTGTTGTGGAGGTGCGGAGATACAGCCCGTTGGGAACGTTCTTCTCGGTATATATCACAAGGGGGTACTGGCCAGCGTTTGTGCTGGCATCGGTGACCGTGAAATGGAGCCCCACATAGCAGCCCTCGGCAGGAATGGTGTAGGGGGTGGCCATCTCTACCACGTTAGCAAGGCCTTTGTGCCCAGCGTCCATATCGCCGCCCTGGAGCGTTGCCTTGTCAATGGTCTGCACATAATCGGCATCGTCCACGCTGCCGGGGAGCTCTTTGCTGAAGAAAATCTTAATATCACTCAATTCCGCGATGCCGCGCAGGTAGAACTTCATGGCATTCACCTGCTTGCCGGCCATTGCTTCGCTCGCCTTGATGGCACAATCATAAGTTTCTACTTTGTTTGCACCTAACCCCGACCGGCCATTGTCATCGGTAGCAAGTCCCCACCATGCGTTGTCAGCTGCCTTGGAGATGGGAGCTTTGGCCGTCACAGGCTTGGTTTCTTGTGTTGGGTTCATCGTTACCGGTTGCGCTTGAGCAACGAGGCCTGCCAGCAGCAGCAAAGCAAGAAATAAGTTTTTTTTCATAATGCGTCATTTTCCGCAACGTTAATAAAATCAATTTGTTAGAACAGGTTAAAAAATCTTTTTGCCATCGTTCGGCTGGGCTGTGGTTGCGGTTCACCGCCCAATTGGCATGGCAATATTTTTTGCAAAGATAAAAAAATATGTAGAACTCTAAAAAAAATGCTGCTTTTTTTTTAACTTTTATTGGGTAGTTGAGAAAACGGCGGGTCTCTGCTTGGGTGTTGCTCATCCACACACAAAAAGCCCTGGAAGGGGAGATAATCCTTTCCAGGGCGTTCTGTCTCAGTCTTTCTAAGGTCGTGGCAATGTGACTACTTCACAAGGACCTTGCGGACGCTGCCGTCAGACATCTGGATGATGTTGATGCCTG
>CABTZK010000047.1 GCA_902489275.1 uncultured Porphyromonadaceae bacterium | reverse complement strand
GCATACGTGTTACTCACCAGTGCGCCGGTCGCCGCCAGCGGTGTCGCCACCGCCGCGATGCCCCTCGACTTGCATGTGTTAAGCCTGTCGCTAGCGTTCATCCTGAGCCAGGATCAAACTCTTCGCTGTCTGTTATCTTGTATCGTTCTCTACTTCATTGAAAAAATAGGAAGAAATCGCGGATAACGGACGGCCCGAGACTGCCCGGCCGGCGGATTATTGCTGTGCTGTCCTGCACCTGTATCAAGGAACCAACGGGACTTCCTTGTCCCTGTCGTTCTCCTGTACTGCTTGTCATTGCAATCATCTCAAAGATCTCTCTTCGTCACTCCCTTTTTTCTGATCCGCTTTTAACAAGCGTCAAAAAAATTGCTCACTTAAATTTCTTTTCGTGAGCGGAAAGTGATGCAAAGATATAGCCTTTTTTAATACCCACCAAACATTTCAAGTGATTTTTTTGAGAAAAGCCTATTATTTAACAAATAAAAATAAGTATTCACATAAAGTAATGAAACATGAGGCCAAAACGAGGTGCAACGCTTTACATAGCTGCTCACCTCTTTATCATGATTAAAGGCAGAGCGCCGGACGCTGTGATTTACGTTAGATTGCTTGCACACTGCTGAAAATTGAACTAATTTTGTAAAAGTGCGAGAAACTTTACCTTTATTCTCATCCTTGGCATGAGGAATCCTTTTTTAGGGTTGCGGAAAGCGAAAGTTCCATGCCATCAATTTCTCAAAACTTGTTTTTAAGACATGAACGAACTCCACATCAAACGTATTTACCTTGCCGCCGAAGAGGATGATGGCTACCGCATCCTCATCGACCGCCTGTGGCCGCGCGGCATCAAGAAAGAGGATGCCCAACTTGACGAGTGGAACAAAGCCATCGCTCCAACGCCCGCGTTGCGCAAATGGTTTGGGCACCAGGAAGAGCGCTTTGCGGAATTTAAGCGACAATATCGTGACGCACTCAACCGCAATCCCGAAGCGCCTGCATTTGCACAGCATGTTCACGACCTGCTCAAGCACAGCAACGTCACCTTGCTCTACGGTGCCAAATCGGCAACTTGCAACCATGCGGTGATCTTGCGCGAGTGGGTCACAGAGCAAGCCCACCGCCATTGAAGCGATCAACCGCAAAGACGGCTGCCGGCTATCGCAGGTGCTTTGCGTCGAGAATGGTAATGGACTTGCCGTCGATGGCAATCACGCCCTCATCTCGCAAGGCCGTGAGGCAGCGGACTATCGAGACTTTCTGCACGCCGAACGAATCGGCCAGCTCCTGGCGCGACTTGTGGAGCACAACGGTGTTACTCCCTTGCAGGCTGGCGGCGTTCAGGAGCATTGCGGCAATGCGCTCGCGCACCGAGAGCAACGATAGGAATCGCATTTTCCCAGCCAGGAAGCGGTTAACGTTTGACAGCAAGCCGATGAAATTCCAGCGAATACGAGCGTTCGCATCTATCAGGGAATGAAACACGTCGGGAATCATGCGCAAAATATCGGTATCTACAATCGCGTCGACACTCACCGGGAGCCGGTTCTCCTTGGCAAAAACAAGAGCCGGCGCCACAATGCTGCCCTCGCGGAGCTCGGTGAGGTCGACGAACTTGCCCGATTCCCCAGTCATGCGCGCCTGCAAAGCGCCATTGATCACGATGTCGACAAAGCGGCACGTGTCGCCCTCAAGGGCATAGACTGCCCCCTTGTTGATGTGCACGACCCGGAAACTCACCGTGCTCATCAAGCTATCAATATCGGCCTTGCGCAAGCCCTCAAACACCGGGCTTCGGGCTAATGATTCTAACATCTTGGCATCCATATCGGTACAAAGTTAGTGATTTCACAAAATCCTCCCAACTCCCATCATGATATTTTTCACTTCGGCGACACGGCGGGCGCATTTTAGCCTTGCCCTGATCAACTCGACAATTGACGCATCTTGACAATGCCTTTCAAGATGCTCCTCAACCCATACAGAAATGGCACATGGTGTCCTCGCTTCAAGCGCCAAGCCACAAGCAGAGCGCGTAGAAACATCGTGGGGCGATAGGTCATATACAGTACTGCGCCATTGGCCATGAGGACTTTCTCGTCCAGCAAGCGAGTGGTTGTTGTCGTGCAGCCAATTTGCTCAACCACTTCAATCGGGAAGAAAAAGCACGACAATCCCAATCTCAAGGCTTCATCAATAAACATGGCTTCTTCTCCAGCATGAAAAACCCCAGAGCCTAAGCCAAAACGCTCATCGAAAAGCAACTTGTTTTGTACCGCGACCCTCCGAAAGGCTATTTCGACCGAAGTAATGAAGTAATTTTTCACCTTGGTCATGTCTCGCAGGTCAAACGAGTAGCGCGGATACGTTTTTGGCTCTGCCCTATTGAACAACTTGAAAGTCATGATGTCCACTTCGGGATGAGCCTCAAAAGCCTTAACCACTGCGGCAAGCCCCTCGGGCGTGTAGCGGCAATCATCGTCGCAAATGAGGCACACATCGCCCGTGGCGTGAAGCAAGCAGTTGTTGCGGTTGCGGCTTAGCCCTAGCCCCTCCAAGGGAAATACCGAAACGTCATCACGATCGAGCTCCTGGGGGGGGGCGCAAGGCACGTAGCCCGCGGCCTGCTGCCACGACACGAGATAGGAAACCCCAGCAAGTGGGGGCAAAAGCATTGCCGGAAGTTGCTTAATCCCATCATTATAGGTGCAGATGAGCAGTTGTAGCGTCATGTCGTGAAAATTACTCTAACTTGATTTGAGGTTACAAAAATAATTATTATTCTTGAGAGAATCAAACTTGCCGCTCATCTCAAAAACTTGACGTCAGTCAAAGTGGCCGGCAATGTGCCATCGGCAATTAGAAGCGTGTGATTTCACTGTTTGTGGTTTCCCCTTGTGCTTGCTGCGCTGCGGATTGAACGAATAACGTAGTGACAGCATCAATCCCCGCGTATCAAGCCATCTGTTTTTAGCAAAATAAACTCATTGATGGTTATAGTTCGTCTGATTTAACAGCAAATATCGTGCTCAGGGGTGAAACTCACATCGTGAACTCATCAAGAGAATTGCATGTAGCATGCCTAACACATTGATAACTTGAATTGAAGAAGTATTTAGTCGTTCCTTGAAAAGCAAATAACCTATTGATTATCAATAAAATAATTACTTTGTAATTTGCGTATATCTACAAGTTTTTGTATCTTCGTATAGTAAAATCTTGCAAATCAACAATGTATAAATCTCCATCCAACACCCATCAGGTATCAATGTTTTGGGACTTGGCATCCATGCTCAATCCCACCCATCCAATGTATAAACTTGCCAATCTGATAAATTGGGAAACCTTTGAGCGTTCCTTTGCCCCTTGTACTGTAAGGACACAAGCGGAAAGAGAATGAAAACAGAAATGACGGCAATGACGGTCGTGGACGCAAGTCCGACACCGAGCAGACAGCCTTTATCGACTCTACCG
>CABTZK010000046.1 GCA_902489275.1 uncultured Porphyromonadaceae bacterium | reverse complement strand
CGCCAAACCAGCCCCCCCCCTTGGGGGCCGCAAAGGAAGACCGCGCCGCCAGGCCGCGCCAGCTGGGGCGGCGTGCCCCCGCTGCTGGCGGCAAAGCCATAGCCCAAGCGAGCGCCATCAATCATCAGAAACAGGCCATATTGGCTGGCCACCTCGCGCAGCTCTTGCAGCTCGACCAGCGTGTAGAGCGTACCCAACTCGGTGGGGAAAGACAGGTAGATTGCGCGCGGCATCACGTAGTGCTCAATGCCCACTTCTGAGGTCTCGCGGTAGAAAGCCTCAAGGTACTGCCGGAGCGCAGGAAGGTCAATCTTGCCCAGCGTGCCTTTCACGGGCATCACTTTGTGGCCGCACGCCTCGATGGCGCCACTCTCGTGCACATTGATGTGACCCGTCGCGCAGGCGATAATACCCTCGTTGTAGCGCAGCATAGCATCAATGATGAGCATGTTGGTTTGCGTGCCACCCACGAGAAACTGCACGTTGGCATCGGGGCACTGGCACGCCTCGCGGATTTTAGCGCGCGCACTGTCGCAATAGGGGTCAAGGCCATAGCCCGTATTCTTGTCAAAATTAATCGCTTGAAGTTTTTCGAGGATGGCTGGATGGCATCCTTCCATGTAGTCACTGGTGAATCGAAGCATTGCTGTGAATTTGTTTTCTGCAAAGTTAGCGTTTTTCCAAAAAGCCAGCAAGCAAACGCGCGTTGTTTCTGCAAAACGCCACCTTGCCGTGCAACTAATCCGGAATACCCGGAATGTTGCAGGAATTTCACAGAATTTCAGGGCAAAAAGCGCAATAACAGGGGAGATAACGTTTGGAAATGGCTGGGGTTTTAGTAAATTTGCAGAACCAATTATAAAGCTTTCAGAACAATGAAAACAGTAGAAATTCCCATTGCGAGCGTTGAGGCGCTGCCCGAGGCTGCCCGCAAGTTTATGGCCGAGATGGACAATTACACCGTCTTCGCTTTTTATGGGCAGATGGGAGCAGGGAAAACCACATTCATCAACGCGCTATGCCGCGCGCTGGGCGTGGAGAGCGACATGGCCAACTCGCCGTCGTTTGCCATCATCAACGAGTACCGCAGCGACACGACCGCCGAGCTCATCTATCACTTTGACTGCTACCGGCTGGAGAAAGAGGAAGAGGCTTGCGACATCGGGGCTGAGGACTATTTCGACAGCGGCGCCTTGTGCCTGATTGAGTGGCCCGAGCGCATCGAGGGCCTGCTGCCCGACGACACCGTGCGTGTCGACATCACCGTCAACGACGACGATAGCCGCATGATTAAAATGACCTTGCCCGATGCCTGAGCTGATTCACTTGACCGAAACCCAATCGACCAACAGTTACTTGCTCAAAATGGCCAAAACCTTGCCAAGCGGCACGGTCGTCTATACTTATCGCCAAACTGCGGGCCGGGGGCAAAAGGGAAACTCATGGGAGAGCGAGGACGGAAAGAACCTGTCGTTCTCGATGCTGCTCAAACGCCCCAACCTGGCAGTGAAACGGCAATTCTTCATCAGCGAGGCCGTCTCGCTCGCCGTGGCCGAATTCCTGGGGCAATACACGAGCGGTGTCAAAATCAAGTGGCCCAACGATATCTATTGCAACGACTTCAAAATTTGCGGCATCCTCATCGAGAACTCCATCGACAGCCAGGGCATCGCCTACTCGGTACCCGGCGTGGGCATCAACATCAACCAGGAGCGCTTTTTGAGCAATGCCCCCAACCCTATCTCGCTCAAGAACATCACGGGCGTGACCTATGACCTCGACGCGCTGCTGCACGACGTGTGCACCCGCATCGAGGAACGCTGCAACTTCGACAACGCCACCGAGGCAAGCCTGGCCGCCATGCACGAGCGCTACACTGGCAGCTTGTACCGCAATGACGGGCAGCCACACTTGTGGGAACTGCCTGACGGCACCCAGTTCACGGCCTGCATTGCGGCGGTTGACCCCGATGGCATGCTCTCGCTGCGGCACAGCAGCGGCACGACCAGCCGCTATGCGTTCAAGGAAGTGAAACACGTGATCAATCACGTGACACTCTAATTTTTTTTGAATGACAAATCCTAATTGAAAAACCGATGAGAATTGCAGTCTATTGCTCCTCGCGTGAGGGACTGAGTGAAAAGTTCACACTGCCGGCCACGCAACTCGGCGAGTGGATGGGCAGGCAGGGACACACGCTCGTGTATGGCGGTGTCAAGGCCGGGCTCATGCACGCCGTGGCGCAAAGCGTCTACGATTGGGGCGGACAGCTCATAGGCATCGTTCCGCAACCCTTCCTATCGCGTGCAGAGCCATTGCTCGACAGGGTGATTGAATGTGAGGACTTAGGCGAGCGAAAGAACCTCATGATGCGCATCGCCGAAGTTTTCATCGCGCTACCAGGCGGCATAGGCACTATCGACGAGTGGATAACGACCTTGTCGCAAATCATTGTAAATGGCGAGGACAAGCGCAAGATCCTCGTGCTGAACACCGATGGGGTGTTTGACGCGCAATTTCAGCAGCTGAAAAACACCTCCGAGTCGGCTTTTGCGCGCGGAAAGGACATCGACCGATCCATCAACTGCCACACCATTGAAGAAATCATTGCTGAACTTAAAAAAATACAAAAATCATGACAAAAAGTAAAATTTACACCCTCACAGGTGACAAGGGCACCACCGCATTGGTTGGCGGGAAACGCGTTGACAAAGACGACGTGCGTGTCGAGGCCTATGGAACGCTTGACGAGCTGAATGCTCACATCGGCAGGCTGGCTCACAACACGAAATTAGATAACCAAAGCATTCACGACTTGCTTTACAAGGTGCAGAACAAGCTCTTCAACATTGGCGCCTACTTAGCTACCGACAACGAGGGAGCCACAATCCCAATGCAGGGCCTGACCGAGACCGACATTCAAGCCATAGAAGCCCAAATTGATGAAATCGACACCAAGCTGCCACCCATGCGAGGATTTGTCCTGCCTGGAGGCAGCGGCCTATCGATCACTTGCGACATTTGCCGCACTATCACGCGTCGAGCTGAGCGTCGAGTTGTTTCACTGGCCAAAACGACCTATGTTGATCCCCTCGTGCTGCAATTTCTCAACCGCTTGAGTGACTTCTTCTTTGTTTTTGCAAGATTTAACAATATCAACAACCAAATTGAAGAAATTTATTGGGATAAGAATGCGTGAGTTTTAAAATATAGTGTTACTTTTGCCGAAAATTTATAATATAATATAAGCATACGACTAACTAAAATACGGAAAAAACACTATGTATTGGACACTTGAGTTAGCAACTAAACTTGAAGACGCACCCTGGCCCGCTACCAAGGATGAACTCATAGATTATGCCATGCGCAGCGGTGCCCCCATGGAAGTAATTGAAAATCTGCAAGAGATTGAAGATGAAGGTGAGAGCTATGAGTCAATCGAAGACATCTGGCCCGACTACCCCACCAATGACGATGATTTCTTTTTTAACGAGGACGAGTATTAACGCTGTTTAGGACCTCAAAAAAACGCTCTTCCTCCCACATATAGCAAGGGATGATGAATGAGGCGCATTTAAGCACACATTCATCATCCCTTGCCTTTGCTTTGCTGTCTTGCCGGCTGGGGGGATAAAAAGAAAGGGAGGCCGGCTCCCGGGCTGGGGGCCGGCCTCCCGTAGGGGGCGGTTACCTACTCTCCCACTCTCGCAGTACCATCGG
>CABTZK010000045.1 GCA_902489275.1 uncultured Porphyromonadaceae bacterium | reverse complement strand
GGCGGGGAGGTCGGAAGTTCGAATCCTCTCCCCCCGACTATGAAAAGCGGTCCCTTAGCTCAGTTGGTTAGAGCACGTGACTCATAATCAGGGAGTCGTCGGTTCAAGCCCGCCAGGGACCACCGCCAATGCCGCCAATGCGCTTGTCGTAGCGTGTTTGCGGTATTTTTTTTGTCAAAATTCTTCCCGTTTTTCCAAAAGCAAGCTCGACGGAATGAATGGGTCGCCGGCGGCGGGTCGTTGAGGCTACAGGGGCGATGCGATGGGGTGCTGGGCGTTGGCGCGCTCCAGCTCACGCAGCGAGATGTTGGGGTTGCGATAGCGCGCTTTGGGGTTCACGTCGCCCTCGACAGGCGTGATCGCCATCTGTGGGCAATTTTGGGCGCAGGCGAGGCATTGCTCGCATAGGCCTTGTGCCACGGCAAAGTCTTGCTCGATGCGGTAGTCGCCGCGCGGGCACACTTGCACGCAGATGCCACAGCCAATGCAGGCCTCCGAAATCTCAAACATTTGGTCGGCGGTCACGATGTGATGCGCTCCCGTGCGCTCGTTGTGCCGCCGAGTCGCTGGCGAGGACTCGGCGGGGCGGGCGATGTGTTGCCTTTGCGCATCGATGTCTTGGGCGATCTCGGCAATGGCCGTGTCAATCCTCTTGTCGTCGTTTTCCTTGAGTTGCTGGGCCATGTCGAGCCATTGCAGGCGGTTGTCGGCCATCTTCACGCCGTTGAAATAGGTCAGTCTCGTGGTGTGTCCGGCCTCGGTGATCGCCTGGCCGAGAATTTCGGCATCGCGAGCATTCAGGTCGTGTCCGTAGGTGATGACGGCGAAGAGATACCGGCAGTCAAATTTGGCCTTTTGGATGAAGTCCCGCACCATTTGCGGCAGCAGGCCATACTTGGGGAAGACGATGCCGATCTCATCGGCTCTAAATGTGAGATTCTTGTCGTGAATCACTTGCGGAATGGAGATGGGGCGCTCGCTCAGCTGCTTGGCCACGTGCAGGCTGTTGCCTGTACCCGTGAAGTAGAACACGAGGCGCTTGCGCCGCTTGCTGGCCGTGCAGCTTTCCAGCGCCGCCGTCACGCCTCCTGTGGCCACTGCGGCTGCTGTCATGCCCAAGAGCTTGAGCATAGACCGGCGAGAGAATGCGTTGTTGCTCACGGTTTGTTTTGTTTGAGGGATTCAACATAGCGCCCGATGCGGTGCAGTTCCATGGGAATGGCGATGCGTTGCGGGCATGCGGGCACACACTTCCCGCAGCCAATGCAGTGGTCGGCCTGGCGCAACTTGGGCACGCTGTGGTCATAGCCCACCAGGAACGCCTCGCGCCTTTTGGCGTAGTCCTTGTCCTGGAGTTGAGCGGGCACATTGTCGGCCAGCAGGCACTTGTTGTAGTGCGCAAATATGGCGGGAATGTCGATGCCATAAGGGCAGGGCATGCAATAGTTGCAATGGGTGCAGGGAATGGTTTTGTAACTCAAAATCTGCTGGGCGATGTCTTCTTCAAGATAGGCGGTTTCGCGGCTTGAGAGCGGCTTGAGCGGACAGTAGGTGAGCAGGTTGTCTTTGAGGTGCTCCATGTAGGTCATGCCACTGAGCACGGTGAGTACGCGCGGTCTTGACCCCGCATAGCGGAATGCCCACGACGCGACCGAGTGCTCGGGATCCTTTTGCTTGAGCTCGGCTACGATTTTGTCGGGCAGGTTGCTCAGTCGCCCGCCGAGCAACGGCTCCATGACGACGACCGGGATGTGCCGCTTTTCCAATTCATGGTAAAGGTACTCGGCATTGGTGTTAAGGCCGTTGATTTCTTGGGCGTGTTTCCAGTCGAGGTAATTCAATTCAATTTGCGCGAAATCCCAGCTCGCTATGTGTTGGTCGTGCAGGGTCAAGGCGTGGTCGAATACCGCGATGTCGCCATGATAGGAGAAGCCAAGGTTGCGGATTTTCCCCTCTTGTTTCTGTTGCAGCAAGAAGTCGAGGATGCCATTGTCGATAAACCGGGCGCGAAACAGGTCCATCGCATCGGGGTGCGCCTCGTCGGTGCCGCCAATGGCGTGCAGCAGGTAGTAGTCGATATTGTCGACCTGCAATTTCTTGAGCGAGTTCTCAAACAGGGCGATAGACGCTTCACGGCTGTAGTCGCGCATATTGCTCATCTTGGTGGCGACGAAGAAGTCTTGGCGCTTGTGCCGCTGGAGCGCGATGCCCGTGCACGTCTCGCTCCTGCCTTGGCAGTACACTGGCGAAGTGTCGAAGTAGTTCAGCCCATGCTCAATGGCGTAGTCAACCTGCCGGTTAACCAGGTCTTGATCAATTTCGCCGTCGCCGTCGTGGTGCGCCCCGGGATGACTTTGCCGGGTTGGCAGACGCATCATGCCGTAACCCAGGAGCGATACTTTGTCGCCCGTGTTGGGGTTCAAGCGATAGGTCATCTGCCCCTTTGGAGGCTCGGCACTGTTGCCGTCCTTGCCCTTGCCGCAACTCACGATGGCAGGTGCTGCCACAGCCGCTGTGGCCAGCCCCAAGCCTTTCAAGAACGCGCGGCGTGAAAATATCTTGTTCTCTTTTTCTCTCATCATTAAGCGATGTTTCTAAAATCCAGCAAAATTTGTCATTTGATGCTGTGCTATATCAGCTTGTGCGTCTCATGCCCATCGACATAGATGGCCGAGTTGGGGCGGGCGGGACACAGATACTCACACATGCCACAGCCCGTGCAGCGCGCCTCGTTCACCGCGGGGATGCGAGGCGAGAACTCGTCGGCAGGGTCGCTTGGCACCATTTGTATGGCTCCAGCAGGGCAGTGGCGGGCACAGTTGCCACACTCCACATGGTCGGTGAGCACCACGCAGTAGAGCTTGCGCCACACGGCATGGCCCAGTTGGGTTGAGGCCTTGTCTTCAAGCGAGATGGGCGCGATGGCACCAGTGGGGCACACCGTCGAGCAGTGATTGCACTCGGGGCGGCAAGCGCCTTGCCCGTAGGTCATCACGGGTTGCATGAAATGCTGCAAGTCGCCCGCTGGCCGCAGCACGTGGTTGGGGCACTGGGCGATGCAAAGCTGGCAGCCCACGCAGTGTCGAGCCAGGTGGGCGGCACTCATGCTCCCGGGTGGCGTGATGGGTGTTTTGTGGTCTGGGTCTTTCTTGTCGGCCAGCGCAGCCAGGCTGCTGCCCGCTTTTCTCATCGTTTGAGCCATAACCGCCTCGGCCGCCACGGCCGCGGTTCCCAGCAGCATCGCGCGTCGTCCGCCATTGGCGGGCTTGCTGGCCTCTTGCTCGTGCTTCCCTTGCCCGAGCCCGTAGTGCAGCGCGTCGAAGTTGCAGTGGCCGATGCACACGCCGCACGTCACGCAGCGGCTGTAGTCCACCTTGTGGTGCTTGAAATCGATGCAAGAGGCTTTGCAGTTGCGGCTGCACAGCCCGCAATTTTTGCACTTGTTCTCGTCGAAGCGTATTTTGAGCCATGAGAAACGCGCGAGCAGGCTCAAGGTCGTCCCCACGGGGCAAATGGTGTTGCACCACGTGCGGCCTGCACGCCAGGCCAAAAGGCAGATGACCCCAAAGACGGCTATTGTCACTGCCATGGTGGCTGGGTTTCGGTAGAAATTGAGAAAGCGCCCATAAGTGCCGTAGGGTGCCAGCAAAACCACGACGGAGTCGATGCCAAAGGCTATGACCATCACGTAAGCCAGCAGGACAGGGTAGCGAAGCCACACCTTTTCGTGACGATAGGTAAACCGGTTTTTCTTCCACTGGCCGTGTGTCCACGACACGAGGTCTTGGAACACCCCCAGCGGGCAAATGACCGAGCAGTAAATGCGGCCAAAAATGAGCGTGAGCAGTGCCAGCGCCACTATTGCTATCACGTTCATGGCCAGCACGGCTGGCAAAAATTGGATTTTAGCCAAGCTGTTCAGCCACGGGAGGGAGACCTCGCCGGTGTTGAGCAACAGCAGCGTGATGAGGGCGAAAAATGCCGTTGCGAGTATCACTCTGATTTTCCTGAGCATCGTTGCGTGGGGTTATTGTTCTTCATCTCGCTGCGAGCAACAAGCGGTTTCCCGCTAACCGAAATAAGAAATTTGTTCATAGGTATTTATCTTTATAGGCAATCCTTTTGCCCTGGTTTCATACTTCTGTACTCAATGCTCATTTTGGCAAATTATCGGTTTTTTTTGACAAGATGCACACTGGTTGCCACAGCCTCACTCCACGCGCCCGGGGGCTAAGTGCTGGGCATAGATGCGGCAGGCGCAGGCGACCAGTTTGGGGCAGGGGCGCAGGCGGTAGTAGTCGGCCGTGCGCTCGCTGGGGCGAGGCGGTTCCATCTTTCCCGTCCGCAGCTTGAGGAGCTCGGCGCAAATCACGGAGTCGTTTTCTTCCTTAAATTTTAGCCCAAGTTCTTGGACCAGCGCGTAGTTCACGGCTCGGGTGTCGGGGCCGGCTGGGGTGGGGGAGCCGTTTTCCAGTCCTGCTAACATGAACATGCCGCTCACGGCGCCACAAGTCATGCGCAGCCGTCCCATGCCTCCGCCAAACGATGCCGCCACTTTGAGGATGGGCTCAGGGTCCTCAATCAGGTCGGCAAAGGCCGCGACGACCGATTGGGCACAATTGTAGCCTTTCATGAAGTTCTCCTCCCCGGCGCGTGCGCGGGCCTCCACGTCGATTTGCGCTTTTTTCTTCATCAGTCCCTCAATTGGTGATAAATGTCATTGAGCGCGTCAGCCGTTCGCTGTGCCGAGAATTTTCTCGCCTGCTCACGGCCGCGGGCTGCCATCTCGCTGCGGCGGCGCTCGTCGCCCAGCACGGTGTCGATGGCGCGGCCCATGGCCTCGGGGTCATCGGGTGCCACATAGGTTGCGGCATTGCCGCCCACTTCTTCCATGCAGCCCCCGCTGGTGGCAATCGCTGGAGTGCCGCAAGTCATTGACTTCAGCAGTGAGGTTGCCGATTCTGGGTAGTGCCAGGTGTGCAGCGTGGCATCGGCTAAGGAGTAGATGATGGGCAAGTCCTCGTCGTGCACGTGCGAGATGCGGTACAAGTGTCGTGCCACGCCAGCATTTTGCGCCCGTTTCTTGCATTTTGCGTAGTAGTCGTTGCGGTGCCCAATCATGACGAGCATCATGCCTCTTTTTTGCACATATTGGAGAGCCTCGATGGCCAGTTCCAAATTGGACGCTTGCTCCAGTGGGGCGACCAACAGCAGGAAGTGACGGGGCAACTTGTATTTCTCGCACACGCGTTCGATATCAAATGAGTTCGGTGCGATGGCATAGTCATTGCCGCAGCAGGGATAAACCACCTTGATGCGCTGTTCCTCCACGCCGTAGGCTTGCGCCACGTCGCGCTTGGCGCGCTCGCTTGGCACAATCACCACGTCGGCCAGTTTGCAGGTTTTGCGGTAGCGCCTGTCCAGCCGCCAGCGTTGCAGCAGGCTGTAGTCTTGTGGCCGGTGCTTGAAAGCCGTGCTGTCGATCGTCGCCACCGCGCCAATGCCCATCTTTTTCACCCCCCGTGGCAAGAACCCGCCCATGCCGTGAAACACCTCTATGTGGTGCCTGTGGGCTCGATACAGGATGCCCTTTCCGCTTCGCCAGCGGTTGCGGAGCAGTGGAGGGCGTTTAGGCTCTTTGAGATGAATGTTGCTGTGCGCCAACAGTCCAGTGAGTTGCGTGGCGTGTGCTCCAAGGCTGGGGGCGTAGAGCATGTATTGCTGGTGCGGGTGGCATGTTGCGAGCGATTCGAGGGTTTGGCGCATGTCATCGCCACGCCTCGTGTTGTCAAAGACCGCATCGGTTGCGTCAATTCCTACAATCATTTTCCATCTTTAATTTATTGAGTGCTTTTTTTCGATACGAGTGACAAAGTTAAGGAAAATATGGTTAAAAAACAGGTTTTGGAAAAGTCTTTTTCTCGCCTTGCGTTTTTTTCAGCTCCAATGGAGGAGGCTAAACAAGGGAAGGGTCTGGTGGAGAAACGTGTTTTTTTGTGATATTTGCTATTGTGATGTTAATTTGTTATAAAAAAGCGTTTTTTTTATTTTTTTTCTTTGCTTTTGTTTTGATTTTTCAAAAATAATGTTTAGTTTTGCCACATTGAAAACTCAAACAAAATAAAATTTTTGTTGATTTATTTTATTAGTAACCATTAACCTATTAAAAACAGTGCTTATGAGAAAGAGACTTTCCTTCTTTTTAGCGTGTGTCGTTGCGATAGCGGCGGCAATTCCGGTATCGGCCCAGGGGCTGATGAATCCGGCACAAGCATCTCCCCAGATGGAGAAACAGCTTCCTGGAAAGCGAAGCCAAGTGATGAACCCCAAGGCCAACGAGCAACTCCCCTTGTTCTTGCAGAACAAGCGCTTGGTCGCCGGCCAGCAGTCGCCAATCAAGTCACCGCTGAAGGTGCTTTCCCAGAGAGTGTCTAAGGCTCCAGCGCTCGCTCAGGGTGCGTACGTCCCTACGTTGATATCCAACGTAATGTCTGAAAGTTTCACAGGTTTTGTGTCTTTCACTCCCGAAAACACAGCCTGGGATAATTTGTTGAACTATAAGACTGCCGCTTTCAATGCAGGCTGTGGCGTCATTGACGGCAAGCTATGTGGTGTGTATCTCTCAAGCTATGGGTTCGGCTATAGCATCCAGTATTTCTCGGTTGATATGGACACCTGGCAAGTGGTGGATCAACCTACTACACTACAAAAAGTTTCCATGATTGCCATGGTCACCGCCCAGGATCCCACCTCGGGTGAGGTGTTCGGCGAGTTCCTGAACTCGGCTGGCGATGGCTACGAGTATGGCGTCGTTGACTACGAAAGCCTGACCCGCACCACCGTCGCCACGACCAATAACGCCTATGTGGTTATGGGCATCGGCCAAGACGGCTTCGCCTACGGCGTGGCCGATGATGCCAACCTCTACAAGATTGACCGCGCTACGGGCGCCGAGACGCTTGTGGGTTCCACAGGCCTGACGCTGAAAAACAGCCAAGGGCAAGGCTACTACCAAGGCGCTGCAGTTGATCCCAAAACTGGCACGTTCTACTGGGCAGCTACCGATGGCGCAGGGGTGACAGCCCTCTACACGGTCGACCTTGCCACGGCTGCTGTCACCAAGG
>CABTZK010000044.1 GCA_902489275.1 uncultured Porphyromonadaceae bacterium | reverse complement strand
TGGTAACGGAACTTCTGCATCAATCCACGCTTTCTGCACTTTACCTCGCAGTGCAAACCACAGAGATATCGTGCGAACCGCTCTCATTTCCATCTACTTACACACAATCCTCTTCCTAATGCCCTTCCCCCTAAAAGTTCCTATTGCATTCATGTTTTAATCCTTTTCAAGATGAAAACTTTACTGTTCACGTTTCTTGTCGTGCTTCTGTCCACAGCGGGCAGCGTGCCCATGGCGGCACAGGAGCCCTACGCCATGTTCACCGAAGCCGACTCCACGCTCACGTTCTACTACGACACCCAGCGCGCCACCCGCTCCGGCATCCCTTACGTCATGCCCACGAAATGGAACGACCCCGCCTGGGCAGGAACTTGGGATAGTCCCCAAGCTGGCATCCGGCATGCTGTGTTTGATGCCTCGTTTGCTGGCTATCGCCCCACAACCCTCATGAGTTGGTTCCGGTATTTAGGGAGCCTGCAGGACATCAAGGGTCTGCAGAACCTCAACACCGAGCGCGTCACCAGCATGCTCGGCATGTTCTATTGCTGCGATTCGCTGACCTCGCTCGACTTGAGCCACTTCAACACCGCGAAGGTCACCAACATGAGTTGCTTGTTCGTTGATTGCAAGTCGCTGACCTCGCTCGACTTGAGCCATTTCAACACCGAGAAGGTCACCAACATGAGATTTATGTTCGCTGAGTGCAAGTCGCTGACCTCGCTCGACTTGAGCCACTTCAACACCAGGAAGGTCACCGACATGAGCTGCATGTTCCAAAACTGCCAGTCGCTGACCTCGCTCGACTTGTCGAGCTTCATTACGCGGAATGTCACCAACATGAGCTACATGTTCTGTGGCAACGTGTCACTGACCAGCATCTACTGCAACGATGACTGGAGTAAAGGAAAGGTAGAAGAAGACGGAGACATGTTCACTGGCTGCACCAATCTGCAAGGCACTCGAGCCGAGTACGATGACACCAAAACGGGCATCGAGATGGCCAACCCCACCACGGGCTACTTCGCGCCAGCTGACTGTGACTGTCGCTGACCACGCTCGATGTGTCGAACTTCAACACCGCGAACGTTACCGACATGGGTGCCATGTTCGGTGGCTGCGCGTCGCTGGCCACGATCTACTGCAACGATGACTGGAGTAAAGGACAGGTAGAAGCTGGCGAAAATATGCTCATGGGCTGAACCATGCTCAAAGGCCCTCAAGCCGAGTACGATGACACCAAAACGGGCATCGAGATGGCTAACCCCACCACGGGCTACTTCACACGCTGAGGCCTAAGACCAGAAGAACATCAAACTTTTTTAGTGAGAACAAGGACAGAAGGGAAGCGCATTCCATCACGCATCCCCTTCAGCCCCTTCGCCTGAGGCAGTATCGCTCTTTTGCCTTTGCCGCCTGGCGCTACCGCTTGAGGGAATCAACGGGGCTTTTGTATAGGATTTTTTGGAAATTTGTGTAACTTTGCGCCTGTAATATGATACCTGCATTTTATATCTGTTGCCTGATGGTGGTCGTGGGGGGCGTGCTCTACTTGCTCGACTTGAGGGAAAGGAAAAAGGCCTCCACGAGAAACGGCCGAACGGCCACGCCTCCAGCCCCACAACCGGAATCGGAGCCGTGCACCGACAGCGCCTGCACGCTGCGTGGGCTGTGCCCGAACGATGCGGTCATGGCTTGCGCGAGTGACGAGGTGGTGTACTATGACGACGAGGAACTCGATGCTTTCAAGGGTCGTGCCGCCGAGGACTATTCTGCCGAGGAGACAGAGCAGTTTCGCGATGTGCTCTACACGTTGATGGCGGCCGATTTGATAGGGTGGGAGCAAAGCCTCAGGAAGCGGGGGGTGGAGATGCCACGAGCCATTCGCGACGAGCTGATCATGCTCTACCAAGAGCAATCGTCCTGAAACGTTCCCCCTGCCCGCTTGACCCAGGCAAGATGCAATAAAAGGCGGTAACACTCGTTATTAAAATGACTTCATGAAGAAACCGAGTTGCTACATACCGTTGGTCATTTTGCTGGCCACTGTCTTGCTTGGTGCCTGTGGCACCAAGAAGAACACGCCCATGTCGCGCTTCTGGCAAAAGTTCACGACCAAGTACAACGTGTACTACAACGGCATGACCCACTACAATGAGCAAATCAAGGTGCTGGAAAACGACTATGAGGACGACTACTCCCAGCGTCTTTTTATCCATCCTGCCGAGGCTTACAGCAACCCCAAGTCGCCCCAGCCGTCGACCAATTTCACCCGCACGATCGAGAAAATGCAGAAAGCCATCTCGCTCCATTCCATCAAGAAGAAGCCCAAGCGAAAGGCCGGCAAGGGCAATGACGCGAAATACCGGGAGTGGATGAAGCGCGACGAGTATAACCCGTTTATTCATCACGCGTGGTACATGCTGGCCAAGGCCGAGTACATGAAAGGCGATTTCCTGGCCAGCAGCGCAACGTTTCACTACATCGCGCGCCACTTCACGTGGAAACCCAAGCTGGTGCTGGAGTGCCAAATCTGGGAAGCGCTCAGTTACTGCGCCATGGGATGGACGACCGAGGCCGACAACATCCTGGCTCACGTGCATCCCGAGAAAATTGAGGACAAGCGCTTGAGGGCACTGGCCAATTTGGCCTTTGCCAACTACTATGTCAAAGACAAGCGGATTGCCAAGGCCATTCCCCACCTTGCGGCAGCCAACAAGGGATTCAGCCGCGGCGAGAGGGTGAGGTTGAATTTCCTGCTGGGTCAGCTTTATGAGGACAACGGCCAGAAAGAGCTTGCCTACCAGGCCTACAAGCGCGCGGGCAGCAGCATGGGGGCGACTTATCGCACCAAGTTTAACGCCCGCATCAAGCAAAGCGCCGTGTTCCAGGGCAATGACATTAAGGGCGAGGTCAACTCGCTGAGGCATCTTGCCCGATATGACCGCAACAAGGAGTATCTCGACCAAATCTACTACGCGATTGGCAACCTGTACATGACCAAGCAGGACACCACCCACGCGATTGAAAACTACGTGAAAGCGGCCGAGAAGAGCACCCGCAATGGCATTGACAAGGCCATCAGCCAGTTGCGCTTGGGCAGCATCTATTTCGCCCAACGCAAGTACGACAAGGCGCAGCCCTGCTATGCCGAGGCCGTGCCGCTGCTCAATGAGGACTATCCCAACTACAAGGCCATCAAGAAGCGCAGCGATGTGCTCGACGAGCTTGCCGTCTACGCCGGCAATGTGACCTTGCAGGACTCGCTGCTCACGCTCTCGAAAATGCCGCTTGACGAGCAGAAGAAAGTCATCAAGAAAATCATCGACGCGCTCAAGAAGAAAGAGAAGGAGGATGCCGATGCCGCCAAGCGCGAGGAGTACCTGGCCCAGCAGAATGCCAAGGGCAACCCGTTTTCGGCCGGTGGCAAGTCACAGGCCCCGACACAATTCTCCATCAATAACGACAAGTCGTGGTATTTCTACAACACCGCCATCAAGAACTCGGGAAAAACCGAATTTCAAAAACTATGGGGAAACCGCAAGCTCGAAGACAACTGGCGACGGCGCAACAAGGCCACTTTCTCGCTCAGCGACCAAGAGGAGGAGCTGGAATCCAACGACTCGACCAGCGCTGCCGCTGGCAGCGACACCACCAGCGTCGACAAGGAGCGGATCAAGCGCGAGGAGGACCCGCACTACGAGGAATACTACCTGAAGCAAATCCCAAAGACCGAGGAGGAAATCCAAACTTCCAACAATGTGATTCAAGAGGGCATCTACAACATGGCGCTCATCTTGAAAGACAAGCTGGAGGACTATAGCGCTGCCGCCTATCAATTTGAGGAACTGTTGCGACGCTACCCCGACAACGAGAATCGTCTCGACGCCTACTACAACATGTACTTGCTGTTCACGCGCGAGGGGAACATCGCGCGGGCCGAAGACTACCGCCAGAGAATCCTCACTGATTTCGCTGACTCAAAATATGGCGAGGCCATGAAGGACCCCAACTACCTTGAAAACCTCAAGAAGATGGACCAAGTGCAGGAAGCCATGTACGCCGATGCCTATCAAGCCTACCTGGCCAACGACAACAAGACCGTGCATGAGGCTTACCGCAAGATGATGAACACCTATCCGCTGTCGAAGCTCATGCCGAAGTTCATGTTCATCGACGCGCTGGCCTACGTGACCCAAAAGGATGCCGACAAGTTTAAAGAGGTGCTCAAAGAGTTGCTCCAGCGCTATCCCGAGACCGATCTGACGCCGGTGGCCTCCTCGATGGTGAAGCAGCTCAACCAGGGCCGCAAGCTCAGCGGCGGCGGCAGCAACTTGCGGGGCATGTCGTGGTCGTCGTTCCGCCTGGGCAACGACAGCACGGCCTCGGGCAGCGACAGCATCAAGTTCACCCCCCTAAAGGAAGCCATGCGCAAGCCGCAGTATTTCGTTTTGGCCTATAGCCTTGACTCGGTGAGCAGCAACCAGGTGCTCTTTGAGGTGGCGCGGCACAACTTCAATACTTTCAAGGTGCAAGACTTTGACTTGGAGCAGTTGACTTTTGGCGGCATGGGACTGCTCATTGTGAAAGGCTTCGGCAACTACACCGAGTTGCTCGCCTATCGCACCATGTTTGAGCGTGACAAGAAGATGACCATCCCCCCTGGCGTGCACCAGGTGCTCATCAGCGAGGAGAACTTCAACACGCTCGTGAACGAGGGTCGCACGTTTGAGGACTATTTCCTGTTCATGGAAGAGCAAAACAACCAGGCGCAAGCGGCCAAAATCCCCGACACAGCCACCGACGACAACCAGCTGGAGCACCCCCAGCCTGCCAGCAAGACGCAGAGCAAGACGCAGAGCAAGAGTGTCCGTCCAGGCCAGAAAGCCGGCAAGGGGCAGGCTGCCCAAAAAGCCAAGGAAAACCAAGCGGGCAAAGCGACGCGCTCCAAGAAAGCGGCTGAGCAACGCGCAAAGGCCGAGCAAGCCCGTCTCGAAGCCGAGAAGAAGGCTCGCCTCGACAGCCTCAAGGCCGAGGAGCAGCAGCGGATTCAAGACTCGATTGCCCAGTCGAAATTGCCGACGGTGATTCCCGATAACCCCGATTTGGTCATTGATGACGGAACGGTGGAGGAAGATACCGTCGAGCAGCCAGCCGACAGCACCCACATCCTTGAAAAGGCGGTTGAACCCAAGTTAACCCCCGATGAGCCAGTAGCGCCCGTCGTCGAAGAAACCGATGTGCGCCAACTCAAGAAGCACAAGACCGAGGAGGAAAAGCAGAAGGAGCGCCAGCGCAAAGATGACGAGAAAGCCAAGAAAAAGGCTCAAAAAGAGGAAGCCAAGGCTAAAGCCGATGCCAAGAAGCAGCGTGAGCGAGAACGCAAGGAAAAACTCAAAGCCCGCGAAGCAGCGCGCAAGCAAAAGATGAAAGAGCGCAAGCAACGCCAAAAGCAGCGAGAGGCCGAGCGCAAGGCTTACCAAAAGAAAAAGAAAGCGGAGGCCAAGGCTCGCAAGGAAGCGGCCAGGAAGCGCTGAAAAAAGCCGTTAGGCGGCAATCCCCCAAGTGGGGGGCAGGCACCAAGAAATTAAAAATCAATAGGAGAATCCAACGCATGAGTAAAGAGCAAATATTGTGGGCCGACGACGAGATAGATCTCCTCAAGCCACACATCCTGTTTCTCAAAAACAAAGGTTATGAAGTGATCACGGTGACCAATGGGCGCGACGCGCTCGATGCCATGCAGGCGCAGAATTTCAGCCTCATCATCCTCGACGAGAACATGCCGGGCATCAGCGGTCTTGAAGCCTTGCAGCGCATCAAGATTATTCAGCCGAATGTGCCCGTCATCATGATTACCAAGAGCGAGGAGGAGAACATCATGAACCAGGCCATCGGCAGCGAGATTGCCGATTATCTCATCAAGCCCGTGAACCCCATGCAGATTCTCTTGTCAATCAAGAAGAACCTGCACAGCGACGACCTCGTGGCGCAAAAGGTCACCAGCGACTATCAGCAAGAGTTCATGCGCATCAGCCAGATGATTAACTTGGCGAGTGCCATCGACGACTGGTATGAAATCTACCGCACGCTCGTGCGCTGGGAACTCACCCTCTCGAATGCCGACACGGGCATGAGCGAGCTGCTGCGCATGCAGAAGATAGAGGCCAACAGCGCGTTCTCCAAGTTTGTGAGGCGCAACTACGAGCGCTGGATGACCACCGACGACCATCCGCTCATGAGCCACGAGGTGTTTAAGACCCATGTCATGCCCTTGCTCGACAAGGGCGAGAAAGTGTGTTTTGTGGTGATTGACAATTTTCGGCTCGACCAGTGGAAAACCATCAGCGCTTTGCTAAGCGACTATTTCAATGTGGAGTTGGAGGGGCTCTACACCGCCATCCTGCCCACGGCCACGCAATATGCCCGCAACGCCATTTTCTCGGGGCTGAAGCCCATTGACATCGCGCACATGTTTCCCGACTTGTGGGTCGATGAGGACGAGGACGAGGGGAAAAACCTCAATGAGCGGCCGCTCATTCAAACCATCCTTGACCGCTATCGCCGCAAGTACCGTTTCTCCTATAACAAGCTGAACGACACAGAAGCCGGCGGGCGCCTGGTGCAGAATTTCTCGCAACTGGACAACTATGACCTCAATGCGCTGGTGTTTAACTTTGTCGACATCCTCTCGCATGCCCGCACCGAGAGTAAGATGATACGCGAATTGGCCAATACCGACGAGGCCTATCGCAGTTTGACTGAAACCTGGTTTAAGAACTCCTACTGCTTTGAGATTTTCAAGCTCATCGCCAGCCGGGGGTGGAAAGTCGTGCTCACGACCGACCACGGCACTGTGCGCGTGGAGAACGCCATCAAGGTGATTGGCGACAAAAACACCAACACCAACTTGCGCTACAAGGTGGGCAAGAATTTGAGCTACAATCCCAAGCAGGTGTATGAAATCAAGCAGCCCAGGCGCTTTGGCCTGCCGCTGCTCAATGTCTCTTCGACCTATATCTTTGCGCTCAATCGCGACTTTTTCGCCTATCCGAATAACTACAACCACTACGTGCAGTACTATAGCGACACTTTCCAGCACGGGGGCATCTCTATGGAGGAAATGCTCGTGCCGCTTGTCATCCTCAGCAAGAAGTAGCCGCGCGGGTGGGGCTATGGAGCCGAGCGAAAAAACGGCTCCCGGCAAGTGGATTTTCAGATTTCATTTGTAATTTTGTCCATAACACGAGTTCTTGTCACCGGGTTTTGGTGAGACCGTGCTATAACTCATGAAATCAGCAACTTAAAAATAAATCTACGAACAAGTGCTCAAGTTGAGCAACCGTCACCATTTCGGAGAACTTGAAAGAGCTGCCTGAAAATATATTTAGTCGTCCCTTGAAAAGTAAATAACCTATTGTTTATCAACAAAATAACCATTTCATAATTTGCGTATATCTACAAGTTTTTGTATCTTTGCATAGTAAAATCTTGCAAATTAAC
>CABTZK010000043.1 GCA_902489275.1 uncultured Porphyromonadaceae bacterium | reverse complement strand
GGAGATGCAAAAAGCGCCACCTGAACCAAGTCTTTTCGATTAGGGGGGCTTACTTTTGAAAAAATTAACCCAAAAGTCCTATTTTACGGGGCTTCGGGGAAGATTTTTATGCTCTTTTGAGTTTTACCGGACAGCAATAATTAGAATTAACAGAGCGTTGTTATTTGTATTGATCACGATTCTCCTTGCAGTGTCTTTCAACCGTTTTAATCCAATTGCCATACCCAATTTTGTACGGTCAAGGGAGCAGTATGAAAAACAGTAAGGCACGATGGGCTTGACTTGTGGCAGCAATTGGGCAATTTAGGGGAGAGGAGAAAAGGAACAGTAAAGTTGAATGATTGGCAACTTTGTTAATGGATTTAACAATTAAGCCCATCGAGGAAACAATACAAATTACAAATTTTAACAATTGCTAAAATTCCAACAAATTCCCATAAATAAAAAGTTCGTGGCTCCTTCGCCGTGCGAAATTCGGGTGTGACATCGCGGTAACATTTTTTATGTTAAAAGTTAAAGTATGGATAAGGGTGTTCATTCTCAATGAGATAGGCTACTTTTGCAACAACAGAACAAGAAAACCTGTGTTTTTCTGAGTTCAAAAAGATGATAATTTATGAAGAAAATGTTGCAAACAATTCTCTTGATGATGATGACCCTCAGCGTGTGGGCAGGGACAGGGGCCGAAGAATACACTTTACGTTCAACCATGTACTACCCGGGCGAGGGCAGAATTGGTACTCACACCGCGAGTGGCGACCGCATCAGCGCAGCCAAGGTGAAAAGCGGCGAATGCCGCTGGGTGGCCCTGTCGCGCGACATGTTTAAGCGCCACGGCTTCAGCATGGGCGACACCATCTTTGTGCAGAGCGAGAATGCCCCCATGGTCAATGGCTATTGGGTTGTGAAAGACCTGATGGCTGGCAGCAAGAAAATCGACTTCTTGATTCACCGTAGCGAGAGGCGCAACTTCCGCAATGGCCCAGTGACCATTCGCAAGGTTGACAGCACCGATGAGATGCTCGTGAGCGACTAATCACAGAAAGCGGCGGCTGTGCCGCCACAGGAACAAAATCACCCACCTTCCCCATTGGGAAAAGGGGGGTGATTTTTTTGGTTCATGGGGAGCGGCAAGCGTCAGGGAAAGCCTCAAAGCATGAGACGCAGTGCGGCACTTCACCCCCCTCGGATCCTCCCGCTATCCTTTCAAGGCTTTGAGCGCAGCCTCTAAGGTAGCGATTTTGGATAGGGCATCGGCTTGCTTTTTGCGTTCGCCAGCCACAACAGCCTCGGGTGCGTGAGCCACAAATTTCTCGTTGCCTAATTTCTTCTCCACGCTGGCGAGGAAACCGCGGGTGTACTTGAGGTCGGCCTCAATCTTCTCGATTTCCTCCTCGACATTGATGCTGTCGCCCAAGGGCACTGCAAACTCGGTAGTGCCCACCAGGAATGCGGCTCCCGTCGGGTCTTTGGCCTCAACCTCGTCAATGGTCTCAAGGTTGCCTATTTTGAGCACAATGCTCTTGTACGGGTTGGTCCACTGCCCCACGATTTGCAGGCTCAATGGCTTCTTGTTGGGGATATTCTTGTTCAAGCGGACGGTGCGCACGCCCGAAATGATGTCCTTGGCCTCGTTCATGGCCTTGACCGCAGCCTCGTTGATGCCGCCCGCGACAGGAATCTGGGCATACATGATGCTCTCGCCATCCTTGCGCTCGGTGATGTGCTGCCACAACTCCTCGGTGATGAAAGGCATGAAGGGGTGCAGCAGGCGCAATTGCATGTCGAAGAACGACAGGGTCGCCTCGAGGGTCTTTGGGTCGATAGGCGCTTGATAGGCGGGCTTAATCATTTCAAGATACCAGGCCGAGAACTCCTCCCAGAACAAGCGGTAGATGGCCATGAGTGCCTCGTTGAGGCGGAACTTCGAGAACAGGTCTTTCACCTCGGCAAGCGTGCTGTTGAGCTGGCTCTCAAACCACTCCACCGCCAAACGGCAGTACTCGGGCTGCTCGACCTCGGCCACATCCCAGCCCCTGACCAGGCGGAAGGCGTTCCAAATCTTATTGTTGAAGTTGCGGCCTTGCTCACACAGGCTGTCGTCGTAGAGGATGTCGTTGCCCGCAGGGGCGGCCAGCATCATGCCCATGCGCACGCCATCGGCGCCAAAGCGGTCGATGAGTTCCAGCGGGTCGGGGCTGTTGCCAAGCGACTTCGACATCTTGCGGCCCAGCTTGTCACGAACGATGCCCGTGAAGTACACGTTCTTAAAAGGTTTCTCGCCCATCCACTCATAGCCAGCCATAATCATGCGGGCTACCCAGAAGAAGATGATGTCGGGACCCGTCACCAGGTCGCTGGTGGGGTAATAGTACTTGATTTCCTCATTCCCAGGATGGCTGATGCCATCGAACAAGGAAATGGGCCATAACCAACTGGAAAACCAGGTGTCGAGGCAGTCCTCGTCCTGGCGCAGGCTCTCCATGGTGACCTCGGGATCCTTTTCCCGGGCAAGCCTCAGCGCCTCCTCCTTGCTCTCGGCCACCACATAGCCTCCCTTGGGCAGGAAATAGGCAGGGATGCGATGCCCCCACCACAACTGGCGGCTGATGCACCAGTCCTTGGTGTCGGTCATCCAGTGGCGATAGGTGTTCTTGTACTTTGCGGGCACGAATTTGATGCTGTCGCTCATCACAGCCTCCAACGCTGGCCGGCACAAGTCACTCATTTTGAGGAACCACTGCATGGAGAGCTTGGGCTCAATCGCCACGTTGGTACGCTCGCTGAAGCCCACCTTGTTGGTATAGTCCTCCACTTTCTCCATCAGCCCGGCGGTCTTGAGGTCTTGCTCGATTTGCTTGCGCACGGCAAAGCGGTCCATGCCCACGTAGAGGCCGGCCGACTCGTTGAGCGTGCCGTCGTCGTTGAAAATGTCGATGCTGGGCAAGTTATATTTCTCGCCCAGAAGATGGTCGTTGATGTCGTGGGCAGGTGTCACTTTCAAGCAACCGGTGCCAAACTCGATATCGACATACTCATCTTCAATCACAGGAATCTCGCGGCCCACAAGCGGCACGATCACGCGCTTGCCGCGCAAGTGCTGATTTTTGGGGTCGTTAGGATTGATGCACATGGCCGTGTCGCCCATGATGGTCTCGGGGCGCGTCGTGGCCACCACCGCATAGCCCTCCTCGCCCACAATCTTGTAGCGCAGGTAGTAGAGCTTGCTGTGCTCCTCTTTGTAGACCACTTCCTCGTCGCTCAGGGCGGTGAGGGCTTTGGGGTCCCAGTTCACCATGCGCACGCCACGATAGATGAGGCCTTTTTTGTAGAGGTCAACAAAGACTTTGAGCACGCTTTTTGAGCGTGCCTCGTCCATGGTGAACGCCGTGCGGCTCCAGTCGCAGCTGGCGCCCAACTTGCGCAATTGCCGCAAGATGATGCCTCCATGCTCCTCGGTCCAGTCCCAAGCGTGCTTGAGGAACTCGTCACGGGTGAGGTCGGTTTTCTTGATGCCTTGCTGGGCAAGGCGGTTCACCACCTTGGCCTCGGTAGCGATCGAGGCGTGGTCGGTCCCGGGTACCCACAGGGCGTTCTTGCCCTCCATGCGGGCGCGGCGCATGAGGATGTCCTGTATCGTCTCGTTGAGCACGTGCCCCATGTGCAGCACGCCCGTCACATTGGGTGGCGGAATCACAATCGTGTAGGGCTCGCGCTCGTCGGGCGTGGACTTGAACAAGCCGTGGTCTTCCCAATATTTATACCATTTGTCTTCGACCTCATGCGGGTCGTACTTCGTAGCTATCGTATTCATAAGCCTCAAGAATTTGATATTTTCAATTTGAGTTGCTGAAAAGGCAATTGAGCGCAAGGCGTTACAGCCCGCTCTCGATCCGTTCAAGCATCTTGTCCATGGCAGCGCTCAGGCCATCGGCATTGCGGCCGCCAGCTTGGGCAAAGTGTGGCTGTCCGCCACCGCCGCCTTGAATGCACTTGGCAGCCTCGCGAATGATTTTGCCCGCGTTCAGACCGCCTTTCACAAGATCGTCGCTCAGCATGATCGTGAGCATGGGTCTCCCGCCCTCATGCGTGGCTGCCAAAAACACGGTTTTCTCTTGCGCCTCGGCCTTAAGGGCAAAGGCAACGCCTTTTACGACATCGGGCATCGCCTCACCACCCATTTTCAAAACCCGCACGTCGCCCATCATCACAGGATGGTCACACAGCGTTTTCTTGAAAGACTGGATGCGCTCTTGGACAAAGTCTTCCACTTGCTTGCGCAACGCGGCGTTCTCAGCAATCGACTTGCTGACGGCTTGCGTCAGGTCGGGGGCGTTGTTGAGGAGTTCCCGAAGCTTAGCGACGGCATCCTCCATGCGATAGATGCGATTTTCTACCCCTTGGCCTGTTGTCGCCTCGATGCGGCGAATGCCAGCGGCAATGCTGCTCTCGCTCATGATTTTGACCATGCCGATGCAACCCGTGTTGGGCACATGGGTGCCGCCGCACAGCTCAACGCTGTCGCCATATTTCACCACACGCACCTTGTCGCCGTATTTCTCGCCAAAGAGCGCCATCGCGCCCATCTCCTTGGCCTGGCCAATGGGCATGTTGCGATACTCCTCAAGCGGGAGTGCCAGGCGGATGGTGGCGTTGGCCAAGCGCTCCACTTCACGGATTTCCTCGGGTTTCACTTTCTGGAAATGAGAGAAGTCAAAGCGCAGCGACTGGGCATCGACATAGGAGCCTTTTTGCTCTACATGCGCGCCCAGCACCTGGCGCAGGGCGGCATGGAGCAAGTGAGTGGCCGAGTGGTTGCGCGCAATGGCCATGCGGGCTTCCTGGTCGATCGCCGCGTGGAAAACCCGGGTGACATCGGCAGGAAGCCTCTTGGCGATGTGCACCGGCAAGTTGTTCTCGCGCTTGGTGTCGATAATTTCTATGGTTTCGTCGCCGCAGGCAAGCACGCCCTTGTCGCCCACCTGTCCGCCCATTTCGGCATAGAACGGGGTGCGCGAGAGCACGATTTGGTAAAAGGAGGTGTTCTTTTGCTTGACTTTGCGGTAACGCAAGATTTCGGTATCGCATTCCATGAGGTCGTAGCCCACAAACTCGGTGACGCCTTCCTTCAGCTCCACCCAGTCGGTAGCCTCTACTTGAGCCGCATGGCGCGCGCGCGTCTTCTGCTTGGCCATCTCGGCATGGAAGTCGCCCTCGTTCACGGTCATGCCGTGCTCTTTGAGAATGAGCTCGGTCAAGTCGAGCGGGAAGCCGTAGGTGTCATAGAGGGTGAACGCCTTCACGCCATCGATTTCGGTTTTGCCGGCCTTTTTGGCATCGGCCATGAGGTTCTCCATCATTCTCATGCCTGTGGCCAGCGTGCGCAAGAAAGCGTCCTCCTCTTCCTCCATCACGTGCTTGATGAGGTCGGCTTGCGCCGGAAGTTCGGGGTAGGCCTCGCCCATCGACTCGATGAGGGTGTCGACCATGCGGTACATGAACGCTTGCTTGAGCCCCAGGAAGGTGTAGCCGTAACGCACGGCGCGGCGCAAAATGCGGCGAATCACATAGCCCGCCTTGGCATTGCCCGGCAGCTGCCCGTCGGCGATAGAGAACGAGATGGCGCGCAAGTGGTCGGCAATCACGCGCATGGCCACATCCACCTCTTGGCACTCGCCATATTGCTTGCCGGCAATCTCGCCTATCTTGGCAATGAGGGGCTGAAACACGTCGGTGTCGTAGTTCGACTGCTTGCCCTGCAGCACCATGCACAGGCGCTCAAAGCCCATGCCCGTGTCGATCACGCGGGCCGGTAGCGGGTGCAGGCTGCCGTCGGCGTGGCGATCATACTGCATGAACACGAGGTTCCAAATCTCAATCACCAGCGGGTTGTCCTTGTTGACCAGCTCGGCGCCAGGCGTCTTGGACTTCTCTTCCTCGTCACGCAAGTCGATGTGGATCTCGCTGCTTGGGCCGCATGGGCCTGTGTCGCCCATCTCCCAGAAGTTGTCGTGCCTGTCGCCGTTGATGATGTGGCTCTTGGGCAAGTGGGCCTCCCAGAAGCTGGCCGCCTCGTTGTCGCGCTCAAGACCCTCGTCCTTTGCCCCCTCAAACACGGTGGCATAGAGGCATGTGGGGTCGATTTTAAGCACATCGACAAGAAATTCCCAAGCCCAATCGATGGCCTCGTGCTTGAAATAGTCGCCAAACGACCAGTTCCCCAGCATCTCAAACATGGTGTGGTGATAGGTGTCGTGGCCGACTTCCTCCAAGTCGTTGTGCTTGCCACTCACGCGCAAGCACTTCTGCGAATCGGTGCAGCGCCGCCATTGCGGCTGCTTGTTGCCCAAAATGATGTCCTTGAATTGATTCATGCCAGCATTGGTGAACATGAGCGTGGGGTCATCTTTGATGACCATGGGGGCACTGGGCACGACATGGTGCTGCCGCTCCTCGAAGAATTGCTTGAACGCGCTGCGTATTTCTTTTGCCGTCAACATATTGCTAATTGAGTTTGATTTTTTTTGTTCGCTTATTATTGGTAATCCTGGAACTATTGCGTAACTTTACACCAATTTTTAACACGCAAAGTTAGTGCATTATCGCAATTTATGCAAATGCAAGGGCTCTGAAAACTCAAAATGGCAGTTATGGACGATTTGAGCAAACGATTTTATCGCATTGGCGATGTGGCCGAGATGCTCGGCCTGCCCGCCTCGACCTTGCGCTATTGGGAAAAGGAGTTCACTATCATCAAGCCCACACGCAATGCCAAGAACATCCGCCTGTACACCCCCAAGGACATCGAGACCATCAAGATGATTCACTTCTTAGTCAAGGAAAAAGGGCTGAAACTCGATGCCGCGCAGGCCATGATTCGCCGCAACCGCGACGGCGTGTCGAAGCGCTTCGAGGTCATCGAGCGCCTCAAGACCGTCAAGCGCCAGCTCCTCTCCCTCAGCGATGCCCTCGCCGCTGTGCGGTAAGGGTCAAAAGCCACGAAACCCCACGCGGCATTGCTGCCCGTGTGGGGTCACATTATATCTTCTTCTCTTCTTGGGTCGCCATGCCAGCCTCAGAAAGGCAGGTCATCGGTCGATTCAGCGCTCAAATCGGGGGCTGGAGCGGGGGGGACAGGAGCGCCGGCATAGGGCTGCTGAGCCGCAGCGGGAGCCACGGCGGGGGCGGCGGCGTCAACAGGCTCGGCTTTCCAGGCGTTGATATTGGTAAACCAGCGGCCATTGTACTCGTGGCTATCAATGTCAAAGCTCAGTCTGATGGTTTGCCCCACCTCCAGCGGATATTGGTTGGCCCGGTCACCAAAGAAACTGAAAAAAATCTTCTTGGGATAGGCATCTTGCGTTTCAAGCACGTATTCTTGCTTACTCCAGGGGTTTCCAGCCTTTGAGGTGCCACTTTGCGGGGGTAGCTTGGCGATGATTTTACCTACTGCTTCCATGCTCTTGTCTTGATCTTTAAATGTTACTTCTCGTTTTTTTGTGACCACAAAGATAGCAATTCCTTTTCACATAACCACATTTTTCCACAGAAAAAGCGCGCAGGTAGCAATATTGTCCTAAATAAATTACTGGCATAAAGAGAATGAGGTTGTTAGGGAACGCAACCCCTCAATCAGGCTCTTTTTTGCGACATATTTATTCTCTCCCCCCCCACTTGCTCTGGCGGAGGAGTAAATGGCTCGTTCAGCCACTTGTCGAGTTCTATTTTTGTGAACGTGTTCAGTCTGAGTGATACGACAAGGTTGGCAAGCCCCCATTTGTAATATTCAAGAATTCAGGCAAAAGGCTGTCATAGTCAAGCAGCGTGTGCATCTTCACTGCGCCTTTCTTTGTGGTGTAGTGCGCCCATTCGTAGAGCGGCATGGTCAGCGTGATGGTTGACGAGTCCAGCAGCTTGATTGGCATCCTGAAACGGAATTTGGCGCGTTGCCATACCGCCTGCTGTGCTTGTCCGTTTTGGAG
>CABTZK010000042.1 GCA_902489275.1 uncultured Porphyromonadaceae bacterium | reverse complement strand
AAGGCAGGTGTGTGAACGTCTTGATTCATGATGATTGTATTCATATAGGAGCTTTTTATAGTTTCAAGAGCAGTTACAAGATGCGCAGACTACACAAAGACAAGTGTTTGAAAAAACTCTTGGCGTGTGGAGTGGAGCGTTTATCTTGGCTCTTGACACTACAAAAACTCCGTATGGTGCTACATCAGTCCATGTTTTCACCGCCTACGGTTGGCAGACCATTGACCTCTATGAGTAGAACAATAGTCCCTGTCAGTTCGGTGTAGAGTTTCTCATACTCTGGAGTTGCGCCAAAGTCGTCTGTCAGTTCATATTTGTCGAAAACGCTTTGCACAGCCTTATTCTTCAGAAGCATTGGTGTTAGTCTTTCGGGGAGCGGAGAGGGCAGTTCGTTCTCAAACTCATTCTCCAAGACAGATACAAGTGTGTCATACTTGGAAAAATGCAATCCTCGATGCAACACTTCGCTTGCCATACTCTCCGCTTCGGGATGCGAGAAGCCTTGTGCCACTGCATCGCAGTAGGTGGAAAGTGCTTCATTGGCTCTTGCCGTTATGAATGGTTTATCACCCAGCATTTCGGGGAAATGCTCACTGAGGTAGTTCTCTAACTTCAAACGGAAGTAAGAAAGTTCTTTCTTTGTTGTTGTCATAATCTTCTTGGTTTAGGGTTGTACATTATTTTGAGTTGATGCCCATAGCAACATTGAACTTGTCTAACTTGCCAGCCAACTGTTCCATATCGTGTTCTATCTTCTTATTGGTTATTCGGGCATAAATTTGTGTAGTTTTAATGTTAGTATGCCCCAACATCTTCGATACACTTTCCATAGGAACACCCTTGCTGAGCGACATGGTTGCAAACGTATGTCGGGCAAGATGGAAGGTCAGATTCTTCTTGATGCCACAAATGTCGGCAATTTCTTTCAAATATGCGTTGGTTTTCTGATTCGTTAGGATGGGAAATAGTTTGCCGTCCCGATAGGTCTTATGACTGTACTTGGCAATGATACTCTTGGGAATATCAAGCAATAAAACATTTGTCACCACACTTGTTTTCTGCCTCTTGGTCATAATCCACTGCTTATCATCAAGTGTTACGATATTGTCCGGTGTGAGATTGGAAACATCAATATATGCCAGACCTGTGAAACATGAAAAGATGAAAACGTCCCTTACTAGTTCTAAGCGGTGGATATCCAGTTCTTTGTTGGCAATCTTCATGATTTCCTCGTCCGTAAGGAAGCCACGGTTTACCGGCTCCAAGTGGAAACGATGATTGAGGAATGGGTCGTGAAGAAGATAGCCACGTTTTTGCGCATAGATGGTCACGGTTTTCAGTGCCTTCAATTTCTTGACTGATGTGTTATAGGCACACCCAGCCGCCGTACTCAGATATAACTCAAAATCCTGTACTACGGATGGTGTGAACTCTGCCAGTCCAATATCTTTCTTCCCATACTTATAGATAAGGAATTCTGCGAAATGCCTTCTTAAAACGCTGTACTTTTGCAGGCTGTCCTTGCTGATGGTATGTCCGACACGCTGTCTGACATCTTCGTTGAACTTGTCGAATATAGGGAGAAAGGTCGTGTACTCCCTGTCTTTCCCGACAAAGAATGAGCGGATTTTATCCAATGACAAGGATTCATCATCCTCGAATTTGTGGTAAATGTTATTCAGCATTGTGGAAATGGAGTCCAATGCGGCATTAGCGGATAAGGCTTCTGCCGTCCGACCTTTGAGCCTGCTGGTCGTGTTATTCCACAGCGACTTGTCCACGAATATTTTCGTAGATCCGAAATTAGCCATCTCTCCGTTAAGGAATACACGGAGCATTACAGGCGACTTTCCTTCTTTGTTCTCATAGTTTGAGCGTAGGTAGAAGGACACCTTGAAATTTGTTCTCATAATGCATCATTCTTTTGTGTAGCACTCGGCTGCAAAGTTAATACTTAATACCTTGAAAAAGAAAGAGTTGATGCCGTCAATATGGTATTCAAAATCCCGTCACTGCTACATTTTTTGCTACTGCAATTTTTGTGTAGCAGTAAGTGTAGCAGAAATTGACCGAAAGATGACTGTCAAAATATAGGGTTATGCCGTCAGGCTATGGAGGTATATACAAAGAAAAATCGTTGTAAAACCTTGATTTTACAACGATTAGCTAATTTTTGAAGGCTAAATTGACAACCCTTGTGAAGTCCTTTTGAAGCCTATTAGCGGAGAGAGAGGGATTCGAACCCCCGGATGCTGTTCACATCAACGGTTTTCAAGACCGCCGCGATCGACCACTCCGCCATCTCTCCTGATTCAATCTCTTGGGGCATCTTTGCCGCTTTTGGCAGGGCAAAAAGGTCTCCTTGGTGTGATTGACGGGTGCAAAGGTACGATTCGTTTCGATTTTTTGCAAGTTTTTGCGCTCATATTTTTTGGCAACGTGTTTTGAATGGGGTTGGGGGTGGTGGGGCGGGATGGGCTAACCATGGCGGGGCGAAAAATCACTAAATGTTGTGATTGCCCAAAAGGGAGACTATCGCTACCTTTGCACCCAATGAAATATGCCATCATTATCGCTTCTGTTTTCTTGACGGTCTCGCCGCCTGCAAGGGCTGCGGCTATTGACAGACTTGACAGCATGCCTGAGAGGGACGCGATTGAGCTTGAGGGTGTGACGGTGACTGCCATCAAGCAAAATCCCAACATTCGCACTCAAGCTACCGCGGTCACTTCGCTGCGGCAAGAGGAACTGGAGCGAAATGGCGCGCATAGCGTGAAGACGGTGGCCGAGATGGTTCCTAACTTCTTTATTCCTGACTATGGCAGCCGCATGACATCGACGATCTATGTGAGGGGGCTTGGAGCTCGCATCGACCAGCCTGCCATAGGGCTGAATGTGGACAACGTGCCCGTGATGTGCAAGGAGAACTACGATTTCGACGTGATGGATATTGCCCGTGTGGAGATGCAGCGCGGGCCACAGGGTACCCTTTACGGACGCAACACAATGGGGGGCGTGATGAACATCTACACCCTGTCGCCTCTCTTCTACCAGGGGACACGGCTGCTTGCCGAATACGGCTCTCACCATTCCTATCGGCTGGGTGCGAGCACTTACCAGGCCTTGCGCCATGGCTTGGGCATCTCGGCAGGCGCTTACTATCACTCGACCGATGGCGAGTTTACCAATCAATGCAACGGGCAAAAGGCCGATTGGGAACACCAACTCAACGGACGCATGAAACTGGAGTGGGTGGCCAGCCCCACGCTCTCGGTGAGCAACGCGTTGTCGCTCTCGTCGAACCGCCAGGGCGGCTATCCCTACGAATATGTCAAGACGGGCCGCATCGCCTACAATGACACCTGCTTCTACAAGCGCACCTCGATTCTTGACGGCCTGACCATCAGAAAAGACTTTGGCCGCTTCACTTTGTCGAGCATCACCAGCTACCAGTACATTGATGACAACATGACGCTTGACCAGGACTTCACGCCACTCCCCTACTTCACGCTCACGCAAGCGCGCAAGGAGCATGCCGTGACCGAGGACTTAGTGGCACGCCACAAGCAAAACGGCTACGAGTGCCTGACAGGCCTATTTGGCTTTTACCGCCATTGCGACATGCGCGCACCCGTCACTTTCAAGGACACGGGCATCAGCCAGCTGATTGAGAGCCATGTGAACGAGGCCATTCCCTCCTACCCTATCTCATGGGACACGCGGCAATTTGTGCTGCGGAGCAACTTCAACAGCAACAACTGGGGTGTCGCGCTCTACCACCAGTCGAGCTACGACTGGAGAAATTTCACTTTTGCAGCAGGCGTGCGCCTTGACTACGAAAACGCCACGCTGCACTACCACAGCGAGACCCACACGGGATACACCATCAACGACTTGGCCGCCAACACTGTTTTTGCTCACGAGCACATCGACATTGACGAGCGGGGAAAGCTCAGCAAGCACTTTTTGCAGTTGCAGCCCAAGTTCACCGTCAGCTACCGCTTGCGCGGAAACACGTGGGAAAGCATCTATGCCAGCGTGAGTAAAGGCTACAAAGCCGGCGGCTTTAACACGCAGATGTTTAGCGACGTGCTCCAGCAAAAAATGATGAACAAGATGGGAATTGGCTCCAACTACAATATTGATAGGATTGTGAGCTACAAGCCCGAAAAGGCCTGGAACTATGAGTTGGGCACGCACATCGAGTGCTGGGAACGCCGTGTGAAAAGCGACGTGAGCCTCTTTTACATGGACTGCCGCGACCGCCAACTCACTGTGTTCCCTGACGGCACCACCACGGGCCGCGTGATGACCAACGCCGGCAAGACCCGCTCCTTGGGCGCGGAACTCTCGATGAGCATCGCCCCTTGCGAGCACACGGGGCTTAACCTGAGTTATGGCTACTGCAATGCGGAATTCGTGAAATATAACGACGGCAAAGCCGACTACAAGGGCAACAAGGTGCCTTACAGCCCCACCCACACGCTATTTGGCGAGGTGTTTCACGTCTTCAACATCAACAAGAGCAGCCTGTGGCTCCAGACTCTGACACTCGATGCCAACGTGAAGGCAGCAGGCGAAATCTACTGGAATGAGGCCAACTCGCTCAAGCAGCCTTTCTACGCGCAACTGGGTGCCAGCGCCACACTGAAAGGCAGGCACTACTCGCTGGAGCTGTGGGGCAGGAACTTGACCGATACCCAATACAGCACGTTCTACTTTAAGTCGATTGAGCACGAGTTCCTACAGCGAGGGCGCAGCATGGAGCTGGGCGCAACCTTGAGGCTAAACTTGTGAGCTATTTCGGGGGAAGCGCGAAAGCACACGTTTTCCCCGCATTACCTATCGCATTATTAACTTTTTTATTCACTAATAAATTTTTACAACAATGAGAAAATTTTTATCAATGATGGCCATCGTTGCTCTGACACTGAGCATGGCCTCCTGCGGCGACGATGAGAACGACGAGATTGTGTTCCAGCATGAGTGGGAAAAGCAATGGGTGAGCACCGAAACGGGCGAGAACGTGCCTACGTTCTACTTCGACCTGCGTCATCCAGGAACGGAATCGCCAGTGACGTTGCAGCATGTCCAATTTAAAATCGGGGAACGCGTGTCTCCCCCAATGAACATCAAAATCAAGGCTCCGCTCAGCAAGAAGGGCAACATCTACACTTTCAGCGGCACCGACCTGATTCCTTTCATGTTAGTGGGAGACAATGAAGTGCCTGCCGACAAATTCATCGTAACCGACTATGTGGCCACAGTCAACGTGAAGGCCGAGACCTATAGCATCTCGTTCAAGTGCCACGGCGGCGAATTCAACAGCTCGGGCAAGTGCACCAACACCTTGAGCAATTAAAAGCCCACTCTCACGACGGCGCAGAAAGTGGTTGATACGTAAACTATCAACCACTTTTTATTGACACGCTCCACAAAATTTTGTACTTTTGCAACAACTTTATAATGACCACCTACACAAGTACTCAACCAACCTGTGCGGAGTGGATTGAGAACTCAACGAATTCAGCTGACGCATGATGAAAAAAACACTTTCAATACTGATGATGGCTGTACTGGCACTGGGCATTGCCTCATGCAGCAACGACGACGAGCGCGAACTGGCCTATTTCTCGCTGAAAGGCGCCACCGTGCGCCCCATGGGTGCCGACTCCTTGAGTTATGAGGCCAATTGCAACATCACGCTCACCGTGAGCAAGGGCAACCGCCTCACCATGACGATTGCTGACTTGTCGATTACCGCCAACGCCAAATCGCTGCCCGTGACCTTAAAGCTCGAAAGCAGCCCCATCGTGGGCAGCATGCGCGACATCAGCCACATTCACTTCTCGGGCGATGCCATCAAGAGCAATCTCTTTGTCATCAGCAATCTTGAGGGAGACATCAACCTGCCCGAGCAAACACTCAGTGTCACGTTTTTGCTCAATGGCACCCAACAGCTGGAGTTCAAGTCAAAGATTGACATGGCCACGCTGTGGCAGTTGATTTCGTCGATAATCCATTAGTTCACAAGAAACTATACGGTATCTCCAAGCTCCTGTTAACCTTAAAAAACATTAAAATCCACGAGGAGGGATGCAGTAATTTGCATCTTTCCACGTTTTAATGGGAACAAAAGACTAAATTTGCGCTCAAATCAAGAGTAACTATGAAGAAATATTATTTGCCACTGGCTATTTTAACCCTTGCAGCTGCTGTAGTGTCTTGTGACGACGACAACAAAGGAATCGACTACAGCAAGCCCCGCACTTGGAACGCCGAAGTGCTCAATCACGTGTTCAACACATCAACAGGCGAGGCGCTTTCGCCCTCGCTGAGCAAGCAGCAAATTGTGTGGACCTTGTCGGACGACAAGGGAACGTTCACGTTCAGCCCCACGCTGCGCGTGAGCATCGGCGGGAGCGAGCAGACCTTCTCCACGGGTGAGATCAAGGCACCGAACAGCGAAGAGCATACAAGCGTCTACAGCTTCAACAATGTTGCCCTGGCCGACGCCAAGCAATTCACTGGCATGATTAACCCCATGGAGCAAACGCTATACTGGCGTTATGTTACCGATAGCGGCTTCCGCGTGATTTCAACCCCTCCGCTCATCAGCACTGCAAGCGGCATGGTAACGAAGTCGGACTATGGCGACACGATTACCAACCACGTGACACCAGCCTACACGATAAAAATCGACCCGTCGCACATGACAGCGAATGTCGTTATCCTCAACTACACTCACGTGAGGAAAGGGATTACCTACACGAGCATTACCATGAATGGCGTTCCCTTTGAGACGACCCCCAACGGCTATGAAATCAAACTTGACAAGGGCGCTGCAACCGCGGTTTACCCCGTCTTCAACGAAAAGCCCAAATCGGAGACGTTCAACGTCAAAGACCTGAAAATCACGATTAACCTCAATGACAATATCATAGATGCAGGAATGACCCTGTTTACCACCAAGGGGAAGATCATCGTCATATCGACGGGCGCAATTCATGTCTAACCACAAAAAAACATATGAAGATGATGAAAAAGATTCTAACGATTTTAATCACGAGTGTCCTGGCTCTGACGATGAGTTCTTGCCTGGACAATAACAACGGCACCAGCACGCAAAGCATGAGTGTAACGATGTACAACCGCGTCATGACCGAGAGCGGAGTTCCCTCCTTCTCCATCAATCCCTATCAAATAACGATTGACTTCACGGCGGCGGCACTGAACATCAACATGGCATCAGCAAACATTGACGGTAACCCTGTCACATTCAGTTGCCAGAAACTGCCAATGACCTACGACAAGTCAAGGAAAATCTTTAAATTCTCAGACTCCATGACCGGCGACGCAGCCGATATAACGAACGTGAACGGCATCATTGATTTCAATATCGGCATCATCTACATCTCCTACCAGTTGAAAGGGCATCAAGTCTATGCCACATCGGGCTTGGGCTACGCCCATTGCAACACCACCCTGCAAGAGACTGGCGATGTGGAAAAACCGGCATCGTTCAAGACCGATTGGTCGATTTACGCGTTTGGGATTGACCCCGACAAAAAAGAAGCGACTTTCCGCGCTCGCAGCTTCATTCTTCCCAACAGCAACGAGGAGGCTTACCCCAGCGTGAGCGGCGATGGACTTCAGTACACGATCACAAGCGATGGCTACGAGTTCACTGCCGATGCCGTGACTCTGGTCAACAAGACGAGAGACCAGTTCAAGATTACCAATTTCAAGGCATCGGTCACCAATCAAGGGAAAACGGTCAACCTGAGTTATGACTATGGCAAGTATCACGCAACGGCCACAGGAATGATGTTTATGAACTAAGACTGCAAGTCAATCACTAAAGGGAAGAAAATCCCAGCACGTCAAAAGCAAGCCGCAAAACCCCATTTGCGGCTTGCTTCAATTCAGGGCAATGCTCGTGACGAGGAAGTAAGTTCAATTAAGAAATGCAACTTTTGGAAATGAACAAAAGGAGCGAAAAAGATATTTTTT
>CABTZK010000041.1 GCA_902489275.1 uncultured Porphyromonadaceae bacterium | reverse complement strand
GAGTTTGATAACGGTAAAATTCCCGAGACGTGGCTCAACGTTGATGCCGATGGCGATGGCCACAAGTGGGGTGCCACTGACGACCCGCATTGGGGAGGTCACAAAGGCACTGACGGCTGTGCTTATTCCGAATCCTACAACATGGGCACGGACGAACCTCTGCATCCCGACAACTGGCTGATTACCCCCCAGATTACGCTGAGCGGCCATTGCACGCTCACCTATTTTGTGGCTAGCCATGACAAGTACAGCTCCGCCGAGCACTATGGTGTGTTCCTTTCGGAGACGGGAACCCAAACGACCGACTTCACCGAAACCCTGATTGACGATACGCTGCCCGATGGTACGGACGAATACCATGAGAAAACGATCGACCTGTCAGCGTATGCAGGAAAGGCCGTCTATTTGGCTTTCCGCCACTACAACATTAGTGACATGTCCATCCTTAAGCTCGATGGCGTGAAAGTGGAAAGTTCAGGGCAACCCGGCGCCGTGAGCGACATCGCCGTGACCGAGCCGGAGAGCAACGTGTGGTACGACCTGCAGGGCCGCAAGTTTGAGCAGAAGCCCGAGGCAGCCGGCATCTACATCAGCAATGGCAAGAAAGTGGTTGTGAGATAATATCCTCACCTCAATAAGTTTCCCCGACCACCAGCGGCAGAGGCTTTCCCCAAGGCTTCTGCCGCTGCGTTGTTGGTCGCAGCGGCACGCCATGCGTGTAATAGGCTGGCTACTTTAATTTCTTGTAAAGACGGTTAAGGCGCTCGTGCGACTGTTGCAGGCGGCCGGCTGGGATGCGGCCGCTCTTGACGGCGTTGACAATCAAGTCGACGATGCGGAAGGGGCGATCGGCCTCAAAGCCGGTGTTGATGTTGTTGCCCACGCAGATCAAGTCGACACCGGCGTTAATGGCCAGCACCAGTGCGCGCTCGATGCTGTACTGGTTGATGATGCCTTCCATGTAGAGGTCGTCGCTCACCACCACGCCGTCGTAGTGCAGCTGCTTGCGCAGGATGCCGTCGATGGTTTTGCGCGACAGGGTGGCAGGATAGTCGGGGTCGATGTTGCGGTTAAAGATGTGGGCGGTCATCACCAGGTCGGCTTTGCGGGTCAGTCTTTTGAAGGGTTCAAGCTCGTTTGCGCTCCACGTGTTGGTCACGTCGACAAATCCCCAGTGCGAGTCGCTGGTGGCGCTGCCGTGGCCTGGGAAGTGCTTGAGGGTGCACAGCACGTGCCGCTTGTGGTGCTCGCCGATGATCCAGGAGGCGTTTCTCACGATGCGCTTGTTGTCGCCAAAACTCCGGTTGAGCTTGCCGATGGCTGGACAGCGGGGGTCGTCGACGTCGACCACGGGAGCCAAGTTCACGTTCACGCCGCTGCTGGCCAAGTCGTCGGCCATTTGGCGGGCGTAGAGGCGGGTGGTGTCTTTCTTGTTGACGCGGCCCAGGTATGCCGCGCTCACGGTGGGCTTGTAGCCATATTGAGGTTTGAGCCTCGCCACGCGCCCTCCTTCCTGGTCAAGGGCGATGAGCAGTGGATAGTCGGCAAAGCTTTGCAGGCTGCCAGTGAGCTGTTGCAGCTGGTGCTTAGAGGTGATGTTGCGGCTGCCGATGGTGGCATCGCCCGTGAGGTCAACGTCAAAGAGCACAATAGCGCCCACGTGCAAGTCGCTGATGTAGCGCGCGGCGTCGCTTTGCGCATCAGCCGTGTTGCCCTTGAAACCCACCATGAGCATTTGAGCCGCCCATCGGCGCAGGGTCGAGTCGCTGGGCAATTGAGCAAGAGCACTCGCGGCGATGATGGTGGCAAGTGCTATGGTGAGGATAAGACGTTTCATCGCTATGCTTTATTGGAAAAAGAAGAAGTAGTAGCAGGCAATCCACTCGTATTTCACGCCTTGGGCATAGCCGATGACCTTTTGGCTGGCATCGGTCACCTTGCCGTTGCGGTCAATTTTGCCCAGGGTGCGGCTTTCGCCGTCGTGCACGGTGCCATCGGTGTTCACGTAGCCAATGCGCGTCCCGCTGTTGTCGTAAATCTGCATGGCTTTGATTTTCCCTATGGCTTTATTGTTGCTGTCGCGCACGGTGCCGTCGCTGTCAAAGAAGCCTATGGATTGAGAGTTGGCGCCGCGCACAACGCCGTTGGGCGAGATGCGCCCCGTGTTGTGGTAGTTGGCGTCGCGCAACGTCTGGCTGGCGGCTTCTGTGGCCAGGCATGCCGCCAAGAGCAGGGCGATGGTGACGATATGTGCTTTCAGTGCTTTCATTGTCTTTTCTGTTTTTTTATTGCCAATGCAAAGATAGGATAAAATCTCCAGAATGGCAATTTTGTAAAGGTCTGACTTGCGAAGACGCAAAAAGTTTAAGCGTGGCTTTTAAAATCGGGGTAAAATCGAGATGAACTTTACAAACCGCATCATTTAGTGGCAGGATATCAGATTTTATTACTAACTTTGCACGATTGTACGCATTCAGCGCCGAATTATTATCAACATCAATATTATTAATCTTCAACCTGGTTATGAAGAAATACAACATGATCAACAACACGCTGGGGTGGCTCGTCTTTGTGGTGGCAGCTGCTACCTACCTGCTCACCATTGAGCCAACAGCGAGTTACTGGGATTGCCCCGAGTTTGTGGCGCAGGCCTTTAAGAGTGAGGTGGGTCACCCGCCGGGTAACCCCATTTTTATTTTAGTAGGCCGTTTCGCTGCCAACTTTGCCGGAGGCGATGTGATGGCTGTGGCCAAGTGTGTCAACGCAATGTCGGCCTTGTTGAGCGCAGCCACCATTCTGCTGCTGTTTTGGAGTGTCACCCACTTGGTGAAGCGCTTGGTGGTGAGTGATGGCGAAGAGGGGCAAATGACGCTGGCCCAGTACTTCGTGGTGATGGGCAGCGGCTTGTGTGGCGCTTTGGCCTACGCCTGGAGCGACACCTTCTGGTTCTCGGCGGTGGAGGCTGAGGTCTATGCTTTCTCGTCGTTCTGCACCGCACTGGTGTTCTGGCTCATCCTCAAGTGGGAGAACCGCGCCGACGACCCGAAGAGCGACCGCTGGATCATCCTCATTGCCTACGTGTTTGGCTTCTCGCTGGGCGTTCACTTGCTCAACTTGCTCTGCATTCCGGCCATTGCGCTGGTGTTCTACTACCGCAAGTTCAAGAACACCAATGTGAAAGGCTCGCTGATTACGCTGGCGGTCTCGGCTGTTGTGATTGTGCTCATCTTGTGGGGACTGGAGCCTGGCTTCGTGGAGCTGAGCAGCTATTTCGACCGTTTCTTTGTGAATGTGCTGGGCTTGCCGTTTAACAGCGGAGTCTTGTTCTACGCTGCGCTCACGTTAGCGTTATTTTCCTGGTGCGCCAGCGAGTTCTACAAAGGCAAGAACGACGTGAGAATGCGCCTGTCGTTTTTCTTGAGCATCTTCGTGAGCGGCATCCCATTCATTGGCGACAGCCTCGTGATTCCCGTGGTGATTATGCTCGCTTTGGGCTTCTACCTGTTCAAGTACTTGAAGCGCGTGCCCGTGCGCATCTTCAGCAACATCATCATGAGTATCTTCATGGTTTTCGTTGGCTTCTCGTGCTACTCGCTCATTATCATCCGCAGCAATGCCAACACGCCGCTCGACGAGAACTCTCCCAACACGATGGATGCCCTTTCGGCCTATTTGAGCCGTGACCAGTATGGCAAGACCCCCTTGCTCTACGGGCCGGTCTACACGGCACAAAGCCCTCAATACAAGAGTGACGACAGCGGCCGTGCCAGCACCAACCTCAAGGAGGGGGCCACGCGCTACGCCCGTCAAGTGAAGGAGCATCCGGGCGACCCCGACCGCTACATAGCGGCGGGTCGTGACTACGATGCGATTTATCCCAGTGAGATGTGCTTGCTTTTCCCTCGCATCTTCTCGCAGAAGCATGCCCGCTATTACGACAGTTTCTTCGATGTGGAAAATCATCCCTTTGAATCCAAGCTGGCGACGGTGGTGGTTGACGAGAGCGGGAATGCCGACACGCGCTTTGCCCAGGCACAGCAAGTGTGGCCGTGCCCATCGCAGCTCAACAACCTCCAGTTCTTTTTGGGGCACCAGCTCAACTACATGTATTTCCGCTACTTCTTGTGGAACTTCGCAGGCCGTCAAAATGACATTCAGGGCCTGAACGGGCAAATGGGCGACGTGACTCGTGGCAACTGGATCTCGGGCTTCAATTTCATCGACAATGCCCGCTTGGGCGACCAGCAACTCTTGCCCAAGGACTACACGACCGACAACAAGGGCCACAACGTGTTCTACTGCCTGCCCTTGCTGCTGGGCATCATCGGCTTGCTGTGGCAGGCCTTTACCAGCAAGCGCGGCATCGAGCAGTTCTGGGTTGTGTTCTTCCTGTTCTTCATGACGGGAATTGCCATTGTGCTCTATCTCAACCAGCCGCCTTTGCAACCTCGCGAGCGCGACTACGCCTATGCAGGCTCGTTCTATGCCTTTGCGATGTGGATAGGCATGGGGGTGGCAGGCATTTGGCGTTCAGTCCTGTGGCTCATGAAGCGCGGCAAGGCTGTGAAGAATGAGCAGGAGAAGGCCGAGCTCGACCGCAAGGTGAGTGCGGGCGCTCCCTCGCTGGCACTGGCCGCTGTGGCCGCAGTGATTGGCTTGGCCGTGCCCTTGCAGATGGTGAGCCAAACCTGGGACGACCATGACCGGTCAGGGCGTTGGGCGTGCCATGATTTTGGCATCAACTACCTCAACAGTCTTGACCCCAATGCGATTATTTTCACCAATGGCGACAACGACACGTTCCCGTTGTGGTACGCTCAAGAGGTGGAAGGCGTGCGTACCGACGTGCGCGTGGTGAACCTGTCCTACTTGGCCACCGACTGGTATATCTCGCAAATGCGCCGTGCCACCTACAAGTCGTCACCGCTGCCCATGCAGGCCGACGACCTGACGTATGCCTATGGCGACCGTGTCCAAATCCAGATCGACGGCGATGACCCGGGCGTGGTGCCCGTGAGCAAAGCGCTTGAGCAAGTGTATGGCGACAAGAGCGAGATGGACGAGTACGGGCGCATCCCGTATGCCCACATGCACAACAACAAGCTCTTCATCCCTGTGGATGCAAGGCAGGCTGTGGCAGCTGGCGTGATAGACTCGGTCAAGGCCGCCCAAGCGGTTCGTCGCATCGATATCGACTTCCAGGCAGCCAATATGGCTTCGCTCACGTCGAGCGACGCCATGGCACTCGACATCATCAATGCCAGCATCACCGAAGGCTGGAAACGCCCCATCTATTTTGCTTGCACCGTCGACTCGCGCTTGTACAGCGTCTATTCTCCCTATTTGCAGAACACGGGCATGGCCTATCAAGTCACCCCGTTGCGAACCCAAGGGTTCGATGAGACGCCAGTGAGCAATACCGAGAAGATGTACCGCAATGTGATGGATCCCGCCAAGTTCCGCTGGGGTAATCTCGACAAGGCTGCTCCAGGCACCATTTATCTGGACGAGACCAGCCGTCGCATGGTGACTACCACGCGCTCCATGCTCATCAGCCTTGCTGCCGACTTGGCCACTGAGGCCGACAGCCTGCAAGGCGACGCGGCTCGCGCCAAGATGGAGAAGGCGATCAAGGTGCTTGACCTGATGCAGGCCAAGTTGCCCGAGAAGGCTTGCGCCTATAGTTTCGTGATGATCCGCAATGACTACATGGGCGCAAAGATGGCCATGTCGCAGATTTATGAGCAACTCAACAAGAAGTTCCATCGTCCTGACCTGCACAAGCGGGCGGTTGAGCTCATGGAACAGGAGGCGCAACGCTACGCGCAGTACTTGGTGTTCCTTGAAGACCTCAAGCAGAATCACCCCGAGTTGAGCGCTTGCGACCAGGATAACAACGTGGCGAGTTACTGCTACCCCAAAATGATGGAGTACTACAAGGAACTCACCAGTGACAACCCGAAAGCCCTCGCCGCGCTCAGGGCCAAAATCAAGGCGATGGGAGTGAACCTGAATGCGCTTGACCAGTCGATTGAAGTTTTAAAGGCTCAAATGAGGGCCCGCAGCTACGCTCTGACGCAGGCTCAAATGCAGGCGATGCTTCCCAAGGACTCTACGCGTCAGCCACAAGGCGGCGGCCAGAATGGCAGCGGCCAGGACAGCGATTTGCAAGGGCTGCCAGGGGGTGGCGTGAACCCCTTTGAGCAGCAGGAGCAAGAGCACTAACTTGAACGGCAACTCGTGACGAGCGGAGTTGGTAACACATCCGCTCGTCTTTTTAACAACCTGTCTTGATGAGGCGGGTTTTCAAGTCAAGATAGTAACTGCCAACTGCTAACGATATATGCGCTTTTTAGATCGTCTCATTGAACGTCCGCCACTGCTCTACCGCATGATTTTCCCCGAAACGGTGTGGAGGCTGCACTTCAAGCCCCACACGGTGTATCTCACCTTTGACGATGGCCCCATTCCCGAGGTCACACCCTGGGTGCTCGACACGCTGGACCGGTATGGCGTGAAAGCCACGTTCTTTTGTGTGGGCGACAATGTGAAGCACCATCCTGAAGTGTTCCAGGACGTGCTGCGCCGCGGGCACAGCGTGGGCAACCACACGATGAGCCACATGCAGGGGGCTCACGTGACCACCAAGACCTATCTTCACAACGTGTTCACCGCCAATGAGTTTATCAAGACGTGCTTGTTTCGTCCTCCTCATGGCCTGATTCGTTACGGGCAGTCAAAGGTACTGCGAGAGCGGTTTTCTATCATTATGTATGACCTCGTGAGCCATGACTACAGCCGCAAACTTAACGGCGAGCAGGTGCTCGACAACGTGAAGCGCTTCGCCCGCAACGGCTCGATTATTGTGTTTCATGACTCGCTGAAGGCCGAGAAAAATTTGAGGTACGCCTTGCCGCGCGCCATTGAGTGGCTACAGGAACAAGGTTATCATTTTGGAAAAATCCCCATGTAACAGGGCACAGCAAGTCAGGGCCGAGGCGTTGAGGCTGGGATTTGACGCTTGTGGCTTTGCCCGCGCGACCATGGTCGACGATGAGGCCGTCTGGCACTACGACCAATGGCTGGCGCAGGGCAAAAATGGCTGTATGGCGTGGGCGGGAAACTACCCCGACTTGCGTCGTGACCCCACCTTGCTGCTTCCGGGAGCAAAGACGGTGGTGAGCTTGGCCATGAACTACTATCCTGCCGATGTCAAGCGTGAGGAACTGCCGCAGTTTGCCTATTATGCCTATGGCCGCGACTACCATGAGGTGATGCGGGACCGCGCGCGTCAGCTGGCGCAATTCCTGAAGGCCGAAACCGGGCACGAGAGCCGCGTTTGCGTAGACTCCGCGCCCATGCGCGAGCGCTATTGGGCGCAGCGGGCTGGTATTGGCTTCATTGGCCTCAACGGGCTGCTCATTGTGCCTGGCAAGGGGTCTTACTTCTGCTTGTGCGAGTTGTTGACCACCTTGGAGCTGCCGCCCGACGAGCCTTGCCGCCTCACTTGCGGCGAGTGCCATGCTTGCGAGCGCCATTGCCCGGTTGGAGCCTTGCAGGGGGGCAGCCTCGACGCGCGAAAGTGTCTGTCGTGCCAAACTATTGAGAACCACACCCCCGAGCTGCCCGATTGGGTGCGAGAAGCGTTGGGAAACCGGGTCTACGGCTGCGACGAGTGCCAACTTGTGTGTCCCCACAACAGCCAAGTCGCTCCCACTGCTATCCCCGAGTTCCTGCCCAACGATGAGTTTATGAATTTGGACTTAGAGACCATCAGAAACATGACTCAAGCGCAATTTTCCCGCATCTTCAGCCATAGTGCCGTCAAGCGCGCGAAACTCGCCGGCTTGCAGCGCAATGCGGGCGGAAAGGTGAAGAAATAGCCCACGCCGAGGTTGTGCAAAAGTTTCGGGCAGGCGCAAAACTAAATGGGCGCGTGCACTTTTGCGAGCGCCGCTGCCCATTTTGAAAAAGTCTTTAAAAGGAAGTCTTTTCGGTTGTTACCCTATTTCTTGCTTTCTTTTTTCCTCATGATTTCCTTTCCTCCATTGTTTCCGCACTTCTTGTCGCACTTCTTGTCGCAAGCGGGTTTCTTGGCGCGTTGCTGTCCGCAATTGTTTTTGGCGCATTTCTGCTTGCAGTTGCCGGTCTTAACGCACTCTTGCTTGCAGTTGCAGTTGCCGGTCTTAACGCACTCTTGCTTGCAGTTGCCGGTTTTAACGCACT
>CABTZK010000040.1 GCA_902489275.1 uncultured Porphyromonadaceae bacterium | reverse complement strand
TTCCCCCACTGGTGGGTTAAATTTACACCCGGGCCCCCCGCCCCTGGGCCCCCCCCCCTTTTGTGGAAATTTTTTTGAGCCCCTTGCTGGCATAGAGTCTAAGATTATGGCATACAGGAATCATTGTTGAGTCAACAAATGTAATACCTGCACATCTTCCTAACGCACGCAGATTAAGAAAGAACATAAGAGGGAAAAACACCCTGCTTTCAAGTTCAATAAAACGGTTGTAAGAGAAAGCGTTAGGGAAATGCGACTTAAAAGTCCCCTTGATGAGAAACAGGCAATAGTGCTTGAAATTGCGAAATGTCCCGAAATGGAAATACAATAAAATAGTCATTATTTCGCTGTCGGACAAAGACGCCTTGCGCCTTTTACGCCTCGTGGTATCGTCACCCAAAAGCAGTTTCCCGCCATTCTCAGCTTCAAGATGCTTGCAAAAATCATCTATAACACAGAGTAATTCAGTAAACTTGTAATCGGCAGTCTGCATAAGCATATTTGTAACCATTTGATTATTAAGCATAAAGATACAAAACATTTATGAGACTACCTCGTTTTTTATTTACTTTTTTGCGTTTTCTATTCCACGACCCCAGTCACCGGCAGCCAAGCCCCGCCCGGGCTTTTTTACGTGCGGACGCTACAAACGCTACCAATTTTCGTCTCTTTGACGCAAGATTAAAATAACTTTCTCACAATTTGGTGGTTCATTCTAAAATAACTATCTTTGCGTGTTTATTTAGCGAAAATTGCTTTGAAGAAAATAAAAAAACAAAAATAATTGAAAGAATGGCAACATTAGAGAAAATCAGAAAAAGAACGGTTTTTTTAACCGTTTTCATTGGCGCTGCACTTCTTGCTTTCATTGGCGAGGAAGCCGTGCGGGCGTCGGGCTCGTTGTTTAACGACACGGTGGCCGCCCGAGTGGGCAGCCAGTCGGTCGGCGTGGAAGCATTCAACAAGCGCTATGAGGAGATGAGTCAACAAAACGAGAAAAACCCCAACAAGCAAGACGCGGCCATTCAACAGCAACAACTGCTTGCCCAGATGGAAATCGAGACCATTCTCGACCAGGAGTACAAGGAGAATGGAATCGACGTGAGTGGCGAGGAAATGACCATGCTGCTCAACCAAAACCAGCAAGCCATGCAGATGACGCAGTATCTCGCACAGCAATTGCAGCAAAACATTCAGTCACCGGCCCAGCTCGACAAACTCATCCAGGCCGACCCCCAAAGGTTTGCCCTCGTGAGCGCGCAATGGAACGAAATGAAGCACCAGGCCTACAACAGCCTGCGCCAATATAAACTTTACTATCTCGTGTCTAACGCCATTCAGCCTAACGACCTCGACCGCTTAGCCATGGAGGAGGAAAATGGAGACACCTATACCGTGGAGTTTGCCAAGAAAGATTTTGCTGACTTGGCAGCCGACAAGAAGTACGAGCCTTCCAAGAGCGAAATCCAGGCCGTCTATGACGAGTACAAGCAATTGTGGAAGCTCAACGACCCACAAGCGCGCATCCACTACATTGCCTACAATATCGTCCCAAGTGCCAAGGATCTCGATGCCGGGCACAAGGCTGTGGCAAAAGCAGAGGCGCTCATCCAAGGGCCTCAAGGCCTTGACTCCATCAGAACCGTGAGCGAGTTCAGCAATGTGCAGACGAACAAGATCACCGCTGATCAAGCCAAGCAAATCGGCACGCAAATGGGCGACAGCGCTTTTGCAGCCTTTGTCAGTGGCGGCAAAGTAGGCTCGTGGCACAAGTACAACAGCGGTAATGACTACGCGTTCTTCAAAATCTCGGCCATTGCCCAACTCACCGACACGGCCAAGGTCGTCATTGTTGCCGCTCAAGGCGACAAGAAGCAGCAAGACAAGGTGTTTGCCGCACTCAACGCAGGCCAGGACGTGAGCAAGATGAAAGGAGTTGAGGTTCAGCCCGAGCAAGCCCTTCAACTCCAAAACCCGCAACTGAATTTGGGTGATAGTGTCAAAAACCTCATCGAAAACACTGCCGTGGGCAAATATTTCGTGGTGACCACCGACCCCAAAGCCGGCGCGGTGTTCATGAAAGTGAACAGCAAGGTGAAGAAGACTTTCTACACCATTGGCACTTCGAACTACACCATCGAGGCAAGCACAGCCACCAGCAACGGAGACCAGGATAAGCTGCAAAATTTCCTTAACAGGAACAAGACCGCTGCCGCATTTGCTAAAAACGCAGTCAAGGCAGGTTTCACCCCACGAGAGGCTGTCGTGAGCAGCAGCACACCGCAGCTGCAAGACCCTGCCACAGGTCGAGGCATTGAAAACTCGCGCAAGGCGATTAAGTGGGCATTGACCGAGGGCAAGCCAGGTGAGGTTTCAGCCATCTTCAGCGACAACCACGATGTGCTCATCGCTGTCGCGCTCGACAATCTCTACAAGGACGAGTACATGCCTCTGAGCGCCCCCGAGGTGCAGAAGTTCTGTGCCAACAAGGCGCGTATGCGAAAAATTGCCGACGCGCTCACCAAGCAATACAAGAATCAGGCCAAGGACGTTTCGGGTTATGCGCTGAAATTCGGCACGAAGGCCGACACGACCCAAGTCATCTTTGGAAGTGACCAGATGATGAAAGTCAACACCATGCCACTCAGTGGCGAGGGCAGCGAGGGCGATGGCGGCTTCATCGGCCGCGTGGCTGGCAGCAAGATTGGCCAGGTATACTTCTGGACGGGCAACAGCGCCGTCTACGCTTTCAAGGTGATCAAGAAAGACGTGAGCAAGATGAAACTCAAAAAAGAGGAGCTCGATAACCGCTGGATGATGCAGTATGGCATCTACGAGAATCCGCAGATGGGTGTGAGCCGCTTCTCGGCAGTCTTGCTGAACTCGGAGAAAATCAAGAACAACCTCGTCAAGTTCATGTAGTTGCTCATGACCTGACCAAAGGAATAGCGATGGGCTGAAAGCCTGTGCCAAAATAGAACTGCGCCTCAAAAGTTTTGTGTTTAACTTTTGGGGTGCAGTTTAATTACGGTGCAGGCTCTTTTTCTTTTTAATGCATTGATTGCTGAATTTCAGGCTCATCCCCTCTTAGAAGCCCTTGTGCCGCCTGCCGCTCGGGGTGACCATGTCATCAGGGCGACACCAACCCAAAAGGAATCGTTGCACTGATAGAACTTGCACGCCCTCTCACGCTCATTTTCCCGCTTCTACTGGCTTGATGATGCGCGCGGCCTGAACAAGTGGCCAATGACAGGCAGCTTGGCCAGCATCCCGCCAAGGTGCTCGCGCTTGAGCATGAACACAAAGAAGATGGCGAGAAGTGCCGTGCGATAGGCAACCTCGATGACTGTGCCCCCGGGCAGCGTCACCAGCACCATGGCGGCAAACAGCGCGCCAGCCACCAGCGCGTAGCCCAAAAGCTCTTTCAGGGGATAGGCGATGGGATAGTACCGCTGCCCCACAACGTAGCTGAGCGCCATGGCCGTGCCATAGCCGGCGAAACCGCCCCACGCGCATGCCATGTAGCCATATCGGGGCACAAACACCACGTTGATAATGACCAGCACCGCACACCCGATGAACGAGAACACCGCGCCCCAAATGGTCTTGTCAATGAGCTTGTACCAAAACGAGAGGTTGAAGTAGATGCCCATCATGATTTCGGCCGCCATGACGATAGGAACGACTTTCAGCCCCTCCCAATAGTCGGGTGCAATGATGTGGCGCAAGATGCCCATCCACGCCATCACGGCCAGGAAGGCCAGCAGCGTGAAAATCACGAAATATTTCATCGCCTTGGCATAGGTTTCCTTGTTGTCCTTGTCTTTGGTCTTGCCAAACACAAATGGCTCGTAGGCATAGCGAAACGCCTGGGTGATGAGTGCCATAATCATGGCAATCTTGGCCGCGGCCCCATAGATGCCCAACTGCGACTTCATCTGGGCTGCGCTGCCGTCGTAGATGTAGGGGAATAGGATTTTGTCGGCTGTCTGGTTCAGGATGCCGGCGATACCCAAGATGAGAATGGGCCAGCCGTAGCTCAGCATGCGCTTGAGCAAGGCGAGGTCCAATTGCCACTTGACTCTTGTCAACTCTTTCCAGAACAAGAAAGTCACGGCACCCGTACACGCCAGGTTGATGTAGAATGCGTAGCCCACATCGAGCGTGAAGTGGCTGTCGTAGAGGCCCAGCACATTCCACCTCATGGCTGGGAAGATGACGAAATACAGCAGGTTCAGTCCCACGTTCAGGAAGATAAAGACCAGTTTGAGGGCTGCAAACTTGATGGGGCGCTTCTGGTAGCGCAAATAGGCGAAAGGAATTGCCTGGAACGCGTCGAGCGCCACCACCATGGCCATCACGGCCACAAACGACTGGTGGTTGCCGTAGCCTAACTTGGCCGAAATCATGGGCAGGAATCCCAGCACGGCCACCACAAACAAGACACTGGTGCACGCCACCGCGCAAAGCGTGGTGCTGTAGACCCTGGCGGGGTGCTCGTCGGCCTTGTTGGCATAGCGGAAGAACGTGGTCTCCATGCCGTAGGTGAGGATGACCAGCAGCAGTGCCGTCCACGAGTAAAGGTTGGTGATCACGCCATAGCCGCCACTCGCCGCCGAGAGTTTCGCGGTGTAGAGGGGAACGAGCAGGTAGTTCAGAAAGCGGCCTATGATGCTGCTCATGCCATAGATTGCAGTGTCTTTAGCCAGGGATTTTAAATTTGCAGCCATAGTGTGGAATGGGATAAGTGGTCACTTGAATAGCGACCCTTGCTCGGTGAGCCGGTCGCGGTGGAGATGCTGGTAGGCCAAGTCGGTGACTTCGCGCCCGCGAGGGGTGCGCTTGATGAATCCCTCCTTGATGAGGAAAGGCTCATAGACTTCCTCGACGGTGCCAGCGTCCTCGCTCAGCGCGGTGGCAATGGTGGAGATGCCCACGGGGCCGCCATTAAACTTGTCGATGATCGTCGTGAGTATCTTGTTGTCGATCTCGTCAAGGCCATATTTGTCGATGTTGAGCGCCTCAAGCGAGTAGCGGGCAATCGCCGCGTCGATTTTGCCGCTTCCCTTCACTTGCGCGAAATCGCGCACGCGGCGCAGCAGCGCATTGGCGATGCGTGGCGTGCCACGGCTACGCAGGGCTATCTCAAGCGCTGCCTCGCCAGTGATGGGCACGCTCATGAGCCGTGACGAGCGCTTGATGATGCGCTCAAGCACCTCGTGGCTATAATACTCAAGGTGGCAATTGATGCCAAAACGCGCGCGCAAGGGTGAGGTAAGCAATCCGCTACGGGTGGTCGCGCCGATGAGCGTGAACGGGGCAAGCGTGAGTTGCACGCTTCGCGCCCCAGGCCCCTTGTCAATCATGATGTCGATGCGGTAATCCTCCATGGCGCTGTAGAGGTATTCCTCCACAAGCGGACTCAAGCGATGAATCTCGTCGATAAACAGCACGTCGTTCTCTTCCAGCGAGGTGAGGATGCCGGCCAAGTCGCCTGGCTTGTCGAGTACCGGGCCCGAGGTCACCTTGATGCCCACGCCCAACTCGTTGGCGATCACGTTGCTCAGCGTTGTCTTGCCCAGCCCAGGCGGGCCGTGAAACAAGATGTGGTCGAGCGCCTCGCCACGCTGCCTTGCCGCAGTGACGAACACGTGTAAATTCCCGATAATCTTCTCTTGACCCGAGAAATCGCTAAAGCGCATGGGGCGCAGGGCCTTTTCAAAGTCCTGCTCGCTTTTCAGGCGCTCGCTTCTGATGTCAAAATCTTCATCCATAACGGCAAGTCGATATTTCTTGCAAAATTACAAAAAAGAATCGAGAACTCAGACCGTGGAAAGTCCAGAATTCAGAGGCAAACACACAAAAACAAGTGTTTTTCAAATCAATGATGTGATTTTGCGCTTGCTTGCTGAACGCAACCATTTGCGCTCACAGTGATGGCACTTAAAAAAATGGTTAAAATTGCGTGAAATACCTGATTTATGCCTAATTTTGCAATCAGAAGTTTTTCTCATCATGGAAAAAATAGAATTAAAGAGCACGCTTCCCGCAGTGTTTGCCGGGCGAGAGGAGAATCACAGCGAGGTGTGGCTCCGCGACATCGGCTTTGAGCGAGGGAAACGCTATCTTGTCTCGGCCGAGAGCGGCACGGGGAAGTCGTCACTTTGCGCCTACATCTATGGCTATCGCATTGACTATAGTGGCGATTTCCTGTTTGACGAGCGCAACATTCGCCGTCTTCAAGTTGCAGAGTGGTGCGAAATCCGCAAGAGCCACATTGCCTATCTCCCCCAGGACTTGCGGCTTTTCCCCGAGCTCACCGCCATGGAGAACATCCAGTTGAAAAACCGCCTCACGCGCCACAAGACCGAGCAAGAGATTGCCAGCTACTTCGAGCAGTTGGGGATTCCCGACAAGGTCAACTCCCTCGTGTCCAAGCTGTCAATCGGGCAGCAACAGCGGGTGGCCATCATCCGCACGCTGTGCCAGCCAGCCGACTTCATCCTGCTCGACGAGCCAGTGAGCCACCTCGACGAGAGCAACAACGCCATTGTCGCCCGCATCGTGGGCGAGGAAGCCGAGCGGCAGGGGGCAGGGGTCATCTCCACCTCGGTGGGCAATCATGTGAAAATTCAAGTTGACAAGGAGTTCAAGTTATGAGAAAAGGATTGATGTGGAAATTGTTGCGCAAGCACATCAGCCGGTCGCAACTCGTTGGCTTCTCGATAGCCAATCTCATTGGCCTGACCATCGTCATCATTGCCGTGCAGTTCTACAACGACGTGCGCCCCGTGTTTAACGACCAGGAGAGTTTCATCAGCAAGGACTTCATTATTATCACCCGCAGCATCACCAGCGCAGGCGCCATGATGGGCAACACCACGCAGTTTACCGACGAGGCCATCAAGGACATCGAGGCGCAGCAGTGGTGCCGCAAGGTGGGCCGATTCAGCAACAGCAACTTTGGCATCATGGCCACGATTGGCAGCGGCGGCGCGGGAACGATGCGCACGCAGTTTTTCTTTGAGGCCATTCCCAGCGCGTTCATCGACGTGGACCCCACGTGGACATTCGACCCGGCGCGCCCGCAGGTACCCATCATCATGAGCCGGGATTACTTGTCGCTCTACAATTTTGGCTATGCCTCGACACATGGCATGCCACAAATCAGCGAGGGCAATGCCACGAGCGTGCCCATGACGTTCCAATTCAGCGGCAACGGCCGCAGCGAGATGATTCCAGGGCGCATTGTGGGCTTCAGCAACCGGCTGAACACCATCATCGTGCCGCAAGAGTTCATGGACTGGGCCAACGCGCGGTATGGCCAAGGCACCCGGCTCCTGCCCCAGCGCCTCATCATCGAGGTCAACCGCCCAGGCGACCCCAAAATCCAAGCCTACATGGACGCTCACCACTACACGATAGCCGGCGACAAGGCAACGAGCGGCAAGGCCTACTACTTTCTCACGCTCATTATCTCGATTGTGGTGGTGGTGGGCATTCTCATCAGCCTGCTGTCGTTTTTCGTGCTCATGCTTAGCATCTACCTGCTGCTTCAGAAGAACACCAAGAAACTGCAAGACCTGCTCATGCTCGGCTACTCGCCCAGCGAGGTCTCCAAGCCCTACATCAAGATGGTGCTTTACATCAACGCCAGCGTGCTCGTGCTCTCAGTCGTCCTCATGCTTCTCGCCAGGCTGGGCTACTTGGGCGTGATGCAGGCGCTGGGCACAAGCGGCGGCAGCATTCTGCCCGCCATGGCCGTGGGATTGGGTATCATGGCGTGCATCACGGCAGGGAATGTCGTGGCCATCAGGCGCAAAATCAAATCCCTGTGGATACAAGACTAACGGAGCGCAGAACTACTTGAGCAGCCCAGGACGCAATTGCCTCGTGCGCTGGAGGGCTTGCTCCATTTTCCAGTCGGCAATGGCCGCCTCGTTGCCGCTCAGCAACACCTCGGGCACTTTCCAGCCGTTGAACTCGGCAGGGCGCGTGTAGACAGGAGCCTCCAGCAGGTTGTCCTGAAAAGAGTCGTTGAGCGCGCTCTGCTCGTCGCCTATCGCCCCCGGGATAAGGCGCACAACGCTATCGGCAATCACGGCAGCAGGCAACTCGCCGCCCGTGAGCACATAGTTCCCAATAGAAATCTCCTTGGTGACGAGATGCTCGCGGATGCGGAAGTCCACCCCCTTGTAGTGGCCGCACAGGATGATGAGATTCTTGCACAGCGAGAGCGTGTTCGCCATGGGCTGATCGAGCAAGTCGCCATCGGGCGAGGTAAAGATAATCTCGTCGTAGTCTCGCTCGCTCTTGAGCTGTTCCATGCAGCGATACACTGGCTCGATTTGCATCACCATCCCCGCCTCGCCGCTGAAGGCGTAATCGTCGACCTTGCGATGCTTGCGCAGCGACCAGTCGCGCAGGTTGTGCACGTGGATTTCAACCAAGCCCTTGTCCTGGGCACGTTGCAGGATCGAGCAGTGCAAAGGCGAGTCAAGCGCCTCGGGCATCACGCTCAATATGTCAATTCTCATCATCGTCTCATCATGTTTTTGTGGCTGCAAAGTTACGAAATAAGTTTGAAAAACACGGCTGTCCGCTAAGCAACAGTGATTTCCCGCTCACGCGTTGATTTCCATGATTTAGCGGTGTTTGGCACACTTTCGCGCGGCGCGCTACTTTCCCTGTGGAAAAATTCTTTTCAACTCATTCATAACTAACCCTCCTGTTCCTTTTGGTCAGTGAGCCTTTTTGCGACCCTCTGTCTGATAACATAAATTGTTCCTCTCCCGCTTGTTGCAATGCCTTTGAGCACCTTGTTGGCATAGCGTCTAAGATTATGGCATACAGGAATCCTTGTTGAGTCAACAAATGTAATACCTGCATATCTTCCAAACGCACGCAGATTAAGAAAGAACATAAGAGGGGAAAAACACCCTGCTTTCAAGTTCAACAAAACGGTTGTAAGAGACAGCGTTAGGGAAGTGCGACTTAAAAGCCCCCTTGATGAGAAACAGGCAATAGTGCTTGAAATTGCGAAATGTCCCGAATTGGAAATACAATAAAACAGCGTAAGTTCAATTAAGAAATGCAACTTTTGGAAATGAACAAAAGGAGCGAAAAAGATATTTTTTCAGAGAAAAGAGGGGGTGTTCCCCTCCCTCTCCGATGGAAAGTTTTAGTATCTTTGTAGCCCCTTCCAAAAGTTACAAAAGATGACACAACTCACCAGAGAGCAAAGGTACACAATTTCAGTGATGC
>CABTZK010000039.1 GCA_902489275.1 uncultured Porphyromonadaceae bacterium | reverse complement strand
GCGCATGGCGGTCAATTTCAAGACCCTGCGCCAGCTCCTCGGCGACGATGCCGTGGAAGATAGCGAGGAGATGTACCAGTTTACATGGCCCGGCAAGCAGGCTGCCCGCCGTGAGGCGGCCACACCCGTTGCCGACACCTTGCGCCCGGTGCCCGAAGACTCTGTGGATTGGGACACCACCGAGAACCTCTACATCGAGGGCGACAACCTGCGGGTGCTCAAGCTCTTGCAGCGTGGCTATATGGGCAAGGTGAAGATGATTTATATTGACCCGCCTTACAACACGGGCAACGACTTTGTCTACCATGACGACTTTACACACTCCGCTGCCGAAGAAGAATTGGCTGCCGGCAACGTGGACGGCGAGGGCTACCGTTATCGCAAAAATAGCGACAGCAACGGACGTTTCCACTCCGACTGGTGCTCCATGATGTATAGCCGATTGTTAGTAGCGCGTTCCTTGCTGACGGAGGATGGAGTGATATTCATTTCGATTGACGATAATGAGGTGCGCAATCTGCGGAATATTTGCGATGAGGTGTTTGGGGCAAGTAATTTTATTGGTCAATGGAATTGGTTCAAATCAGCAACGCCCCCTAATCTGTCAAAGAAGATAAAGAAAAATATAGAATATATTTTATCCTATCAAAAAGGTGCAAATGCAGATGTATTCAGTGGTATTAAGAAAGTAAGTTCTAGTGATGATCCATCAACAAAGCCACAGAATTGTTATAAGGTATGGAAATTTGCTCCAAAAACAATCAACTGTAAGTTGAGAGATGGAGTCATCCATAAAGGTGTTTATGGAACGGAAAAATTTCCAAATGAACTATTAAACGATTTGATAGTTAAAAATGGAACAAATGAAAATGAGGTCTCCTTTAGAAATAGATTTATTTGGGTTCAAGAGACCTTAGAAGAACAGTTGGCAAATGGCACAGTTGTAAATTTGTCAAAGCAACTTGTCATCTCATACAAAAAAGCAGAATATGGTGCGGAAGTTCCACCAAATTTAATTGACAGCAGTGTTAATGTGGATACTACGGAGCAAGCAGGTAATGAACTTACTGAGATGTTTGGAAGTAAAGTTTTTGACTACCCTAAGCCAGTCTCTTTGATTAAATATCTCACCAACTTTTTAATTCAAAAGGATGATCCAGAATACATCCTCGACTTCTTCTCTGGTTCCGCCACTACCGCCCACGCGGTGATGCAGCTCAATGCGGAAGATGGGGGTAAGCGTAAGTACATCTGTGTGCAGCTTGCCGAAGAAACGCCCGAAGACAGCGAGGCCCGAAAGGCAGGCTATGCCACCATTCCCGAGATTGCCAAGGAGCGCATCCGCCGTGCGGGAAAGAAAATAAAAGAAGAATCGCCACTAACTACACAAGACCTTGATACAGGCTTTCGTGTATTCCGCCTTGCCGACAGCAACTATGAGGACGTGACGAGGCACCCCAGCGAATACGACCAGCAGACGCTCGACCTCTTTGCCGACAACATCAAAGCCGGCCGCACCGACCTCGACCTCCTCTTTGGGGCTATGCTCTCGTGGGGCGTGCAGTTGTCTCTGCCCATGACGACCGAAGAGGTGGACGGCCGCAAGATATACACCGTAGACGGCAACGGGCTCGTGGCATGTTTTGCGGAGAACATCACCGAGAACGTGGTCAAGGCTATGGCTGCCAAGCAACCGTTGCGCGTGCTCTTCCGCGACAGCTGCTTCAGCGAGGACAAAACCAAAATCAACATCTTTGAGCTCTTCAAGCAGCAATTAGGCTGGGACGAGAACGAGGCTCTGAATAATATTCGTGTCATCTAAAGCCAGCAAGACCTATGAGACTTCAATTTAAGCATCAAGGATTTCAAGTAGAGGCTGCCCGCAACGTGGTGCGCGCCTTCCAAGGACAACCCTATCGCGACAGCGCAAACTACATCATGGACTGGGGCGCTCAAAAGCAATTGCTCGATATGGGGTTTGGCAATGCCCCTCTTAAGCTCGACCGCAGCGATATTAAGGAAAATGTGCGTACGATCCAGATAGAGCAAGGGCTGAAGCCTATTGACCACTTGCAGGGCGAAGGCGTAAACCTCACTATCGAGATGGAGACGGGTACGGGCAAGACCTACACCTATATCAAGACCATGTACGAGCTCAACAAGCATTATGGCTGGAGCAAGTTTATCGTTGTGGTGCCCAGTGTCGCGATTCGTGAAGGTGTATACAAGAGCTTTGAGTCTATGCAAGATCACTTCGCCCATGAATATGGCAAACGCATGCAGTACTTCATTTACAACTCTAAACAGCTGACCAAGATAGACAGCTTTGCCAGCGACAACAACCTGCATGCCATGATTATCAATACGCAGGCTTTCAACTCGTCGCTCAACGAAGACAAGAATAAAGAGGGACGCGGTGGGGATGCCGCCGCACGCGTCATCTTCTCAAAGCGAGATGAGTTTGGCAGTCGTCGCCCAATAGATATATTGGCAAAGACTCATCCGGTAATGATTATCGATGAGCCGCAGAGTGTGCTCGGCGCCAATGCCAACAATTCCACCCGAAAAGGGATCAGGCTTTTCAATCCGCTCGCCTTGCTCCTCTATTCAGCCACCCATCGCGAAGTGATGAATATGGTATATCGGCTGGATGCCATCGATGCCTACAATAAAAAGTTGGTGAAGAAGATAGAGGTAAAAGGCATTCGCCAAGTGGGAAGCACTGCCACCAATGGCTTTCTCTATCTTGATGGGATTGTGGTGAGCAAGGGCAAAAACCCTCAAGCGCGCATCACCTACGATACCATAGGCAGCACGGGCAATGTGCGCCAAATCACCCGGCTGGCGGGCGAAGGCTTTGACCTCTATGAACAGAGCGGGCAAATGGCAGAGTATCGTGACAACTATGTGGTGGAGCGCATTGACGGCCGCGCAGGCAGCGTGAAACTCCTCAATGGCATGACGCTCTATGATGGTGATTCGCAAGGAGAGGTTACCGAAGACGTCATGCGCAGGATACAGATACGCGAGACCATCAAGACCCATCTTGAGCGTGAGCGTGAGCTGTTTTCTAAAGGTATTAAGGTGTTGAGTTTGTTCTTCATCGATCATGTGGAAAACTATCGCACATACGATGAAAAGAGCAATGGCAAAGGCAAGTTTGCCAAAATGTTCGAGGAAGAATACCAGCGTGTGCGGCAAGAGTTTGCTCCTGCTTTTAGTGATGAGGCCTATGCGCGCTATCTGTCACGCTTCTCGGCAGAGCAGGTGCACAACGGCTATTTTTCACAAGACAAGAAAGGGAAGTTTATTGACTCGAAGGTGAAACGTGGCGAGGCTGGTAGCAGTGATGAGAGTGCCTACGACTTGATTATGAAGGATAAGGAACGGCTGTTGAGTTTTGACGAACCTACACGTTTCATCTTTTCTCACTCTGCCTTGCGTGAAGGATGGGACAACCCTAACGTCTTTCAGATTTGTACACTAAAGAACACCGCAAATGAAATAGGTAAACGCCAGGAAGTAGGGCGGGGTATGCGTCTCTGTGTGAACAAGGATGGCGAGCGTCAAGATGCCGATGCGCTTGGTAACATGGTATTTGATACCAATGTATTAACCGTAATTGCGAGTGAAAGCTATGAGCAATTTTCCAAGCAGCTGCAACACGAAATAGCTGAAGTGGTCAGCGACCGCCCAGTGGTGATTACCCCAACGCTCTTTGTTGATAATGTGTTTGAGACAGCAGCGGGAACAAAGATGAAAGTAACCGTCGATGATGCGCGCAAAATTTACAATCAACTCATCAAGCGAGATTATGTAGACGATGACGGAAAGCTGACCGATACCTATTTTGAGGCAAAGGAGGCTGAGACACTCGACTTTGGCAAACAATTCGAGCCTGTGAAAGCAGGTATCATACAAACATTGGACAGTGTATTCAGTCCTCACACGATCAAGATAGAGGATGGACGTAAGCCAAAGGAAGCCAACTTCCAAGAGGAGAAATTCAAGAAGAAGCAATTTCAGGAGTTGTGGAAACGTATCAATGTGAAGACATACTATAAGGTGGACTTTGAGACATCGGAGCTTAGGAATAAGGCGATAGAAGCGATTGACAAGCATTTGAATGTAACGGAGATTCGCCTTGTCGTAGAAGAAGGGCGCATGGATGATATTCGCGATAAGGAATCACTTGAGGCTGGCACGGCAATGGTGCAAGAGAAGGCTCGCACCTACCATGTAGGTGAGACGGTGGGGGCTGGTGTGGCATACGACTTGGTCGGTAGGCTCGTGGCAGCCACGGGACTGACCCGTAAGACGATTGTAGCCATTCTGAAAGGCATTAGGCCGACAACGTTCCATCAATTTAAGATGAATCCAGAAGAGTTTATCCGCAAGGTGGGCAACATCATCAATGACGAAAAAGCAATGGCTGTGGTACAGAAAATTTGCTACGAGCGCACGAACAACACCTATGATGTGGATATCTTTACAGAGGATACCTTGCGTGGAAAGATTGGGATCAATGCTATAGAAAGCACCAAATCGCTTTATGACCTTGTGGTGGTAGATAGTGGGGGCGTGGAAAAGCGCTTTGCCGAATCATTAGAGAAAGAGACCGATGTGGCTGTTTATACCAAGTTGCCTCGTGGCTTCTATATCAACACTCCGATGGGGCATTACAATCCCGACTGGGCAATCGCTTTCAACGAGGGAGCGGTAAAGCACATCTACTTTATTGCCGAGACCAAGGGCAACGAATGGCAACGTTCGCAACTCCGTGGCGCCGAAGATGCCAAACTCGAATGTGCCGCCCGCCACTTCGAAACGATTAGCCAAGGAGGTAATGTGGTGTATGGCGTGGCAAAGGATTACAAGACATTGTATGATAAAGTGATGAAATAAAGCAGACTGAAGCGGTCAGGTATTCAATTCATATCACATGCTCCTTGCGGACAAGGCTTGCTCGCAGGAAAAGTTCATGAGCGCACAGCGACGACAGTAGCCCAATTGTTATTAAACTCCGAAAAACCTCTGCTGGTTGGACTTGATGGTGGTTGGGGTACTGGAAAGGAACATCTGAAGATTTCCGCATAACTTTCTCCTTTGCCATAGTTTATTCCAAATCAAGAGAAAAGAAGTTGGAATTGGATATAAGAAAGACTACTCTCCTGCCGACTTCAAAAAATAGAAGCACGATGTCGTGAAGAAATTGCGGATGTATGGGATTGCCCCTATCGCGGCGTACAGCCTTCGGGGGCGCAGGTGGAATTTCACCTCATAATGTGGATTGATGAAATAGAATGTTCTGTCAATGGCTTCAAAACCTTCTTTTCTCATCGTGCTTTCAAATCGTTCTATCGAGCATTTGGTTCGCTTGATATTCAGCAATTCCCTAACACACCCTTCATCCTCTTTCCAAGCCCTCAAAATCCATTCATACAATCTCGTCGGAAGAAGGTGAAAGAAAGGCAGGTGCGAGAGGAAGCGGCTTCGGCATATCTGCTGATGCCCACCGAAAGGCATCTGCCAGGCAGGAAAGGACATGAAAATTACCCCTCCCGTTTTTAACAATTGTTTACATTTGTACATAAATCCCTCCTTGTCGTCGATATGCTCTATCACATCATGGCAGATAATCAAATCGAACTGATGCCTGAGTTCCTTCAACAGGAACACATCTGAGTCGATAAAACGCCCTTTCGCTCCATTCTCTTGGAAAAACTTCCTTGCGTCCCTTATCCGTTCCTCTGCCATATCCACGCCTACAACATCGCAGCCAATGCGTGAGAATGGCAGGAGGTTTCCACCATCCCCGCAACCTATCTCTAAAACATTCGTCCCTTTCCCTACCGGCCTGTACTGCTTGATGTAGGGAATGAAATACTTCTCGCTTGTGGTTGCGAGTTCGTTGAAATACTGCTTTCGGCAAAGCTGTCTTGACTGCATCTTATTTTTGAGTGTTATGGATTCTACGACAAAGGTAGGAATAATTATGGAATAAGACCGCATGTTTCATTCGTTTTCCATGAAACAAATGATCGCTATAAAATAAGAAAATTTTTGACAAAACAAGGCTGCTTGAATGAAAGAGCCGTGAATCTTTACAGCAATTTCTTGTCTTCTCTTGTTTTTTTCATGGCAATAACGTAATTTTGCAGCCGTCAATAAGTAATGAAATTAAATGATTTAAAGATGTCACTCGCATGAAAAAATCTGTTAAAAAATTGATGTATCAATCCAATGACTACCTCATGATGTTCCTGGGGCTATTTGTCATGTCATTTGGCTATGCGGCCTTCATCCTGCCCGAGAAAGTTGTCTCTGGCGGTGTGGCTGGTGTCTCGACCATTATCTACTTCGCGTCGCACGAGTCCATCAACGTCGCCATTCCCAACTTTGCCATCAACATCCTGCTGCTCGTCATCGCCTTCCGATCGGTGGGCAGGCAATTTGTGATTCGCACGATTATTGGCGCCACGGCATTCTCGCTCATGCTCGGCATTCTCACGCCCATGTTCTCGGGGCCACTCGTGCAGCAGCAGCCATTCATGAATGTGATTATTGGCGGTGTGCTGGCTGGGGTGGGCCTGGGCACCTGCTTTGCGCACAATGGCAGCAGCGGCGGTACCGATGTGATTGCCGCCATGGCCAGCAAGCACAGCACCATGTCGTTTGGCCGCATCATGCTCTACGTCGACTTGCTCATCATCTCATCTTCATATTTCCTGTTTCACGAGGTTGAGAAGATGGTGTTTGGCTACGTGGTTCTCATTTTCGAGGCCTTTGTGAGCGACATGGTCATCAACAACCGCTACCAGGGACGCCAGTTCCTCATCTTCAGCAAGAAGTGGGAGGCGATAGCCACAGCCATCACCAAGGGGATGCGCCGCGGCTGCACCGTGATCGAGGGGACTGGGTGGTACACCAAGGGGCACACCAAGCTCTTGCTGGTGGTTTGCCGCAAGTATGAGAGCCTGCGCGTGCAGCGCGTTATCAAGGCCATTGACCCCGAGGCGTTTGTGTCGATGTCAAGCGCCAGCAACGTCTATGGCGAGGGCTTCGACCCCATGAAAGTGCGCCTGTCGAAAAAAGACCTGAGCGCCATCACCAAAGACGCGTCGGCATCAACGGAGCAAGAAAGCGAAAACGCCTGATTCTTCTTAAGTCTAAAAAAACACAAGAATAAACCCAAGCGATGAGAGAGTTGAAATGCCCAAAATGCGGCAGCGTGTTCACGGTTGACGAGGCCGACTACGCCTCTATCCTGAGCCAAGTGAAAAACGAGGAATTCAATGCCGAAATCGAAAAACGCATTCATGAACTCGACAAGCAGCGCGCGGCTGAGCGCAAGGCCGAGGCGCTACAGGCAGAGCAGGGCTTTCAGCGGCGCTTAGCTGGAAAAGACTTAGAGGTCAAGGACAAGGAGGCTGAAATCGCCAAACTGAAGGGCGAGTTGGCCAATATGGCCCAAAAAGGCCAGTTGCAGCTGGCCGAGAAACTGGCCGAAAAAGAGAAAGAGATTAGCGCATTGAACAGCAAGCTCTCTCTAAACGAGGGCCAATTGAAGATTGCCATCTTGAAAGAACAGCAAAAAGCCGAGAAAAACCTCAAGGAGAAAGAAAGCGCCATCACCACGCTGCTCACGCAAGCCGAGTTAGAGAAAAAAGAGGCCTCGCTGCGAGAGGCGGGCATCAAGGAGCGCTATGAGCTTGAGCTCAAGCAAAAACAAGAGCAAATCGACTACTACAAAGACCTCAAGCTGAAGCTGTCGACCAAGATGATTGGCGAGTCGCTGGAGAGGCATTGCAGCACCCAGTACGAGACCACCTTGCGCCCCATGCTGCCACAGGCCACCTTTGAGAAAGACAACGATGCCAGCGAGGGCACGAAAGGGGATTTCATCTTCAGGGACTTCGACGAAGGCCTGGAGTATGTATCCATCATGTTTGAAATGAAAAACGAGCTGGAAAATGGCGGGAAAAAGCACAAGAACGAGGATTTTTTCAAGAAACTCGACGATGACCGCAACAAGAAGCGCTGCGAGTATGCCGTGCTCGTTTCCATGCTCGAGCCCGAAAGCGAGCTCTACAACAGCGGCATCGTCGACGTGTCGCACCGCTACCCCAAGATGTACGTGATACGCCCGCAATTTTTCATTCCCATCATCACCTTGCTGGTGCAAACCTCGAAAAAAAGCATCGACTACCAGCGTCAACTCCAAATTGCGAAAAGCCAAAGCGTCGATGTGAGCAACTTTGAGAACAAGCTCAACGAGTTCAAGGACAAGTTTTCTCGCAACTACCAATTGGCCAGCGACAAGTTTGGAAAAGCCATCGACGAGATTGACAAGTCGATTGCGCACCTGCAAAAAATTAAAGAGGCGCTCATCGGGTCGGAGAACAATCTGAGGCTGGCTAACGACAAGGCCGAAGGCTTAACCATCAAGAAATTGACCTACAACAATCCCACGATGAAGGCAAAGTTTGATGAGGCCCGCGAAATGGGTGGTCGCCAAGAGTAGCGGCCCTGTCCATCACGCCAGGTGACTGGGCAAGGCACACGCAAATAGAAAGTCGCGCAGCCTCATCAAGGCCGCGCGACTATTCTTGCTGCATTTAGTAGTCAAGCAGGACAATTATTCCTCATGGATTGCATCATTTGGGCAAGCCTCGGCGCAAGAGCCGCAGCTGATGCAAGTATCGGGGTCAATCGAATAGATGTCACCCTCGCTGATAGCGCCCGTTGGGCAAACACCTTCACAAGTTCCACATGCTACACAATTGTCATTAATAACGTATGCCATTTCGTAGTAGAATTAAAAATTTATATTAATAGTTAACTTCGCGACAAATGTAATGCTTTTATTTGAAATGGCAACGCTTTTTCTCAAATAATTTGGGATTTTTTGCTCAAATCCTGTTTCGTAGCGTCCAACAGAAAATGCAGCATGAGGGAAAGGGAATGAAGAATTTGCATCGAGGTGCTGATTTTCATTCTCTTTCTCTATTTTTGCGCCCTAAGCCAAAAAATTGTCTATAGCAGGCTGCCTTCTGTCATCTTATTCGTACCTTTGCACCTATGAAGTACTTGATGATTGCCGGCGAGGCCAGTGGCGACATTCACGGTGCCCAGCTCATCGAAGCCCTGAAGTCGCGTGATGCCGACGCTGAATTTCAGTTCCTCGGGGGGGACCTCATGGCACGCGCCGCCGGCCGCGCCCCCATTGTTCATTACCGTGACATGGCCTACATGGGATTTGTTGAGGTCGCCAAGCACCTGTCTGCCATCCTGGGTTTCATGCGGCTTGCCAGGCGGGCGATGTTGCAGGCTCGTCCCGATGCGCTTGTACTCATCGACTACCCGTCGTTTAACCTGAAGATGGCTAAGTTTGCCCATGGCCATGGCATTCCTGTTTTCTATTTTATTTCCCCCAAGGTGTGGGCCTGGAAAGCGTATCGGGTGAGGCAAATCAAGAAATACGTCACCCGGCTGTACTCGATTTTACCTTTCGAGGTGGAGTTTTACCGTCGCCACGGCTATGAGGTGGAGTACGTGGGCAACCCCACGGTGAAAGAGGTGTCGGAGGCTCGCGAGCGGTTTCGCAGCCGTGCCGATTTTGCCCAAGCCAATGGCTTGCTGCCCGATAAGCCACTGATTGCCCTGGTGCCTGGGTCGCGGCGCAAGGAGGTGCTCGACAATTTGCCTGCTATGGCGCAGGCGGCCATGCGCCAGGCCGGCTGCCAGGTCGTGATAGCCGCAGCGCCTACTGTTGACGATAGGCTCTATCGTCAAGCATTGGGCAGCATGAGGGTTCCCGTTGTGCGTGGCCAGTCGTTTGAGCTGGTGCACCATGCGCGGTGTGCTGTCGTGACGAGCGGCACAGCCACGCTGGAGGCGGCCGTCTTGGGTACGCCGCAAGTGGCGTGCTACAGAATGAATGGCAAGAAGTGCCTTTACACTTTCTACAGCCGTTTGCTGCATGGGAAGTACGTTACGCTGCCCAATCTCATTGCCGATTCGCCCGTGATTCCCGAGTTGCTGCTGCACTTTTGCACCCCCGATGCCATCGACGAGTACTTGCGACGGTTGCTGCCCGACTCGCCCGCTCGTCGCAAGATGCTCGAAGGCTATGAGCGCGTGGTGCAGCGGTTGGGCGAGCGCAACTGCACCCAAAATGCGGCAATTTCTATTGTCACAGCGTTAAAAAATAGAATTTAGTGGTTTTTCTTGCGGTTTTTAGGAAAAATAGCTATTTTTGTGTGGTATATTGTTCCCAACATGAAAACCCGACTGTTAACCTGTTTGTTTACACTGCTCTTGCTCGAAGCTGTGGCAAGTTGCTCTCGCGGTTTTAGCCACGAGGGAATCTGTTACGCCTATTGCGGTGCGGGCGTTTCGGTTCAGAAATCCGAAACCATGGAGCATGCTGGCAACCTGATGATTCCCGACACCGTAGCTCATCAAAACGAGCGCTACGCAGTGGTGAAAATTGAGCAGGATGCTTTTAAGGACTGCAAGTCGCTTAGGTCCGTCGTCATTCCACACACAATCAAAGAGATAGGAAGCAGGGCGTTTGAGGGTTGTCAAGGCTTGAAGGCGATTCACTGCCAGGTTGCAGTACCCTTGGTCATCGACGAGACCGTGTTTGCAGGCGTTGACAAGCGGCGCTGCATGCTGTATGTGCCCCTGTTGTCATCTATTGCCTATAGCAGCGACCCGATGTGGGGCGGCTTCATCGTTGCCGAGGAGGGCGAGGTGGGGCCAGAGATGATGCCCCTTCCGGTTGCGTTGCAGCCAGCCAGTCCCACTCAGGACCATGGCGAATGAATGAAAGTTGTCGTTAAGCAAAGGATTCTATATGGTTAATCAAGTCGTGAAGCGCAGTCGCCTTGTCCTCTCGCTGGCAATAGCGCTTGCTGTCGCCTTGCGTGTGTTTGCGGACAATGTCCCTCCTGTGTTGCACAGCAAAGTGGGCACAACCGTTAAAAGCAAGGACGGTACAGTCGCGCTCACCATTTCGGAGCAGAAACAGAACTTTGGAGGCTGCTCAGCCCAGCATTGCGATACCGACGTGAACTCTCCAAAATCAGCGCATTTCCATCCCGATGGAACGAAATACTACATTAATTCCCTTGAAGGCTGCGTGACGATTGTTTATGATGCGAGAACCAACCAGAAAATCAAAGTCATCAAGCACTCGTTCAATCGGAGTAATGCCTACCTTTTCGCCGAGCCCAGCGCGCTGTTTCATTTTAAGCACTATAGCCAGTCTAAGCGCGACTTGAACACTTTCGAGGGGCGGCCGGTCGAGAGTGCGTTCTCGCATGGCGGGCGGTACTTGTGGATACCCTATTATCGCCGTTCCTACGACATCAATGCGCAAGACCCCAGCGCCATGGCAATCGTTGATACCGAAAATGACGAGATCATCAAGGTCATGGGCACTGGGCCCCTGCCCAAGATGGTGGCCACGAGCCACAATGGCAAGTACCTTGCAGTGGCTCACTGGGGCGACAACACGGTGGGTCTGATTGATATTTCGAGCAACAACCCCGACCGCTGGCACTACGTCAACCTGTATGTCGTCGACCACCAGCTGAAGCTGGACTACAGCATGACTCATCATGTCAACCGCGATGCGGGCAGCGGCTACATGCTGCGCGGCACGGTTTTCACCCCCGACGACCGTTACTTGCTGGTGGCCTGCATGGGGGGCGGAGGGGGCATTGCCGTTATCGACGTGTTGAGGAACGTGTATTTAGGTCGCCTCACCGGCATCTACAACGCAAGGCATCTGCTCGTTAAGAACGGTTATCTCTATGCCAGCCTTAATGTGGAGGGCATTGTGCAGCGCATTCCTCTGGCCAAAGTCGTAGCCACGATTCAAGGCATGAAAGGGAAAACCAAGGAGTTGAGCGGATGGCAGCGTTGCAAGGTGGGGGCAGGCGCTCGCACGATCTCGATCTCGCCAAGCGGCAATTACCTCTTTGCGGCCTGCAATTCCGCGTCGCGGGTCTACGTGGTCGATACGCGCACGATGACCCAGGTGACCAGCATCATCGTCGACTCCTATCCCGTAGGGCTTGACCTTTCAAGCGATGGCACGCGTCTGCTCGTGACCTCCCAAGGCAGGAAAGGATTTGGCGGAAATGCGGTGAATTTGATAACGGTCGATTATGCCGAGCCAGAACCCGATGTGAGTGCTGTCTCGCCACCTGCCCAAAGCGACAGCGTCGCCCGCCAGTCATCGGCAACAGAGCCCGCCCCAGAAGAATCTTCCCCTTTTTGGACTTTTTTGCTTTTCGGGGCAGGGGGTATTTTGCTTTTTGGCATTCTCTATGCTCTTTTTCGCAAGAAGTAAAAAATAGTCGCAGGTTCTTCGCAAGCCGCAAGTTTGCTGGTCTCGATGGCAAGACTTAGACTTTTAAGTGACTTCCATAAAATTTTTTTAAAATTTTTTCTCTCACGTTTTCAGTGATTTACCTTGATTTTTGCATTTTCTGCTGAAAAAAGTTTCGTGAACATTTGGCTGTCTCAAGAAAAGGACCTACCTTTGCACTCGCTTTCCAGGAGCACCGCTCATTGGGAAGCACGAAGAGAGATCTTTGAGATGATTGCAATGACAAGCAGTACAGGAGAACGACAGGGACAAGGAAGTCCCGTTGGTTCCTTGATACAGGTGCAGGACAGCACAGCAATAATCCGCCGGCCGG
>CABTZK010000038.1 GCA_902489275.1 uncultured Porphyromonadaceae bacterium | reverse complement strand
TTTTTGCTGAAAACCTTGCTTGTGCATCACTGAAATTGTGTACCTTTGCTCTCTGGTGAGTTGTGTCATCTTTTGTAACTTTTGGAAGGGGCTACAAAGATACTAAAACTTTCCATCGGAGAAAGAGGGGAACACCCCCTCTTTTCTCTGAAAAAATATCTTTTTCGCTCCTTTTGTTCATTTCCAAAAGTTGCATTTCTTAATTGAACTTACGAAATGGTGAAAATTGGGAGAGAAAGCGCTCATTCTCGTTTTTAATTGCTATCTTTGCCCCGCCTCTCAGTCACATGCGACTTTCTTGACACGAGGCAGCTATTCAATCATTGAGCACATGCAGCAAGTAAGAGCGAAAAAGGCATTAGGGCAGCATTTCCTGACCGACTTGAGCATTGCCGAGCGCATTGCCAACACCATTGAGGAATATCGCGGAACACCTACCTTGGAAGTGGGACCGGGAATGGGTGTACTCACCCAATTCCTGCTGCAAGCAGGACACAACCTCACGGTGGTGGAGCTCGACAGTGAGAGCGTGAGCTACCTGCAGGCAGCCTACCCCCAACTGCAAGAGCGCATCGTGGCCACCGACTTCTTAAAACTCGACCTGCGAAAAACCATGGGCGACGAGAAGATGGTCATCATCGGGAACTACCCTTACAACATCTCTTCGCAAATCTTTTTTAAGGTGTTAGACTACAAGGATCAAGTGGTATGCTGCAGCGGCATGTTGCAGCGCGAGGTGGCACAGCGCATAGCAGCCCAGCCAGGCAGCAAGACCTACGGCATACTCTCGGTACTCTTGCAGGCATGGTACGACATTGACTACCTCTTCACCGTCGATGAAAACGTGTTCAACCCACCCCCAAAGGTGAAATCGGGGGTGATTAAGCTCGTACGCAACCAGGTCACCGAGCTGGGGTGTGACGAGAAACTGTTCAAGACCGTGGTGAAAACCAGCTTTGGCATGCGCCGCAAGACCCTGCGCAACTCCCTGCGCGGCCTCTTTCCCCAAGCCTGCCCGGCACTGGACTGGGACGTGTTTCGGCTACGTCCCGAGCAACTCACGGTGGGGCAATTCGTCAAGCTCACCAATCTCGTGCAAAGTTTCCGCTAAGGCCATTTGGTCCATGCAAGCGCCTGTTTTAAGGCGTTTCTTGCCACGCGGCCCAATGCCGGCTCGCTCGGCACAGCGCCCCTGACTCTCCTCGAAAAGCCGAGCACACGGCATGCCCGACACCTACCAGCAAAAGCGCCACAACGGCTTCTTAAAAAAACTTATTTTCACGTGGTTTTCCCTGCGTGGATTGGGGCATTGCGGAATATTGATTATATTTGCAGGTTAGAACATAGGGCAGCCCCCTCGCAATGCCCAGAGGGGCTGTGATGCCCACAAGAAAACAAAAAAGGAACATCAATGAAACTGAAGACCGTATTATTAACGATTAGCCTTGCCACCGCGGCACTCGTCAACGCCCAGCACACCGTGATGCACACTGGGGCTAAAGGCTATCGGGAGCGCGGCAAACTCATGTATGAGAACAGGAACTACTTGGGCGCCATCGACCAACTCTCACAACTCCGCCACTTGCCCGCCACGGCCGAGATGCTCGAAGAAGCCGAGTACGGAGTGGCCCTGAGCCGCATGGAGCGCGACGAGCGCAACGCTCTGGAGGCCTTAGAGGACTTTGTCGCGCGGCATCCCTCGTCGCTGCTCCTGCAAGACGCACTGATGCGGATGGGGAACTATTATTTCTACCATGGCGAGTATGGCGACGCGCTCATTGCCTACACCCGGGTGCGCGAGCAGGCACTCAACAACGACCTCAACGAAGACCTGCTCTACCGCATGGCCTATTGCCACTTGCAGCTGGCCAACTACGATGACGCCCGCGACCTCTACAACCGGCTCAAGGGCACCAAGCGCTATCATGACGCGACCAATTTCTACCATGCCTATATCAACTACGCCAACCATGAATACGACCGCGCATACGACGAGTTCAGCCAGGTGAACCGCATTGGCGAGCTGGGGTATCAAAGCCAGTACTACATTTGCCAAATCGACTTTTTCCGCCAGGACTACAACAAGGTGATCACGCTGGGGAAAGCGCTCATCGACGACGAGGCTAACGCCTATTTCGAGCCCGAAATCAACCGGCTTGTGGGCGAGAGCTACTACCACCAAGGCAACGACGCCGAAGCGCGCGGCTTCCTCAACAAGTACTTGGAGACGACGCAAGACCCCATCGTGCGCTCGGCAGCCTACGCCTTGGGCGTGATGGACTATCGCGCACACGACGACAGCAACGCGGTGAAGAGGCTGGGTGACGTCACCACCGAGAGCGATGCGCTGGCGCAAAGCGCCTACCTCTATATCGGGCAAAGCCAGTTGCGCCTGGGCGAGAGCAAATCGGCCGCGATGGCATTCCAAAAAGCCGCGTCGATGGACTTTGACAAGACCGTGAAAGAAACGGCCTTCTACAACTACGCCGTGTCACAAGCCAAGGGCGCAACCACGCCATTTGGCAGCAGCATCGCGCTCTTTGAGCAATTTCTGAACGACTATCCGCAATCGAAATACACCAGCGACGTGGAGGGCTATCTCGTCGATGCCTACATGGCCACGAGCGACTATGCCAAGGCGCTCGCCAGCATTGGCCGCATCAAGAAGCCCAGCGACAAGGTGCTCAAAGCCAAGCAAAACGTACTTTACAACCTGGGCGTGCAAGCCTTGCAAAAAGGCAACCGGAAGCAAGCCGCCGAGTTCCTGACTCGCGCCATCAAGGTGGGGAACTATGACCCGAAAATCTTGAACGAGAGCCGCCTGTGGCTGGCGCAGACGCAATATGACAGCGGTGACTACAATACAACCGAAAAGAGCCTGAAAACCTATATTGCAACGGCCAGCAGGAACGACGAGAACTATGGGAAAGCCTGCTATGACTTAGGGTATGCCCAGTACAAGCAAAAGAACTACCAGGCAGCGCGCCAGTCGTTTCAAAAGGCCATTGACAGCGGCACACTCGACAAAGCCCTCGTGAGCGACGCCTACGACCGCATTGGCGACACCTACTACTACGCCCAGGACTTCTGCAACGCCGAGGCCAGCTACAGCCATGCCATCAGCAAAAGCGAAGGCTCGGCCGACGGCTCCATGTTTGACAAGGCCATGATGGCCGGCTTGCGCAAGAACCACCAGGGCAAGATTGAGCAAATGGATGCCTTGCTGGCTCGATACCCCAACTCTGCCAAGGCACCGCGCGCCATGTTAGAGAAAGGACGCGCACTCGAGGCGCTGAACCGCCCCCAAGAGGCCTCGGCGACCTACACCGCCCTCTACAAGACCTACCCCAAGGTGAGCGAGGCACGCCAGGGGCTGCTTCAAAAAGCGCTTGTCGAGAAAAATCTCAGCCATACCGAAGAGGCCATCAAAGCCTACAAGACAGTGATCATGGACGCTCCCACAAGCGAGGAAGCCAAAGTGGCCGCCGAGGACTTGAAAATCATCTATGCCGACCGCAACGAGCTGGCGCAATACAGCCAGTTCCTCAAGCGCATCCCCAACGCTCCGCAACTCAATGTCGACGACCTCGACCGCCTCACCTTCCAAAGCGCCGAGAAAGCGGCTGTCGCCTCCAAGCCCCGCATCGACAAGATGGAGCAATACTTGCAGCAATACCCCACGGGCAACTACGCCGCCAACGCCCAGTACTACATCGGGCGCTACCACTACGAACGCGGGGCACTCAACGAGGCCTTGGCCTATCTTGACGCGGCACTCGACGCGGGACAGGATGCCGCGTTTGCCGAGGATGCCCTGTCTATCAAGAGCGCCATCCTCTCACAACAAGGTAAAAGAGCTGAAGCCATCGAGACCTACAAGCGCTTGACTGAAAAGTCGAGCAGCGACGACAATAAGATTGTGGCACAATTGGGCATTTTGCGCAACAGCCTGGAACTGGGGCGCTGGAACGACGTGATCACCACTGCCGACATCCTGCTGCAAAACCCCAACCTCACCGCTGCCGAGAGCAGCGAGGTGAGCCTTGACCGCGCCATAGCCAATGCCAAGACCGGCAACCAGCACAGCGCCGAATCCTCACTCAATGCCCTTGCCAAAGACGTGAGCACCGAAACGGGAGCCCATGCCGCACACGAGCTGGCCAAGCTGCAATATGAGGCAGGCAACTACAAAGCCGCCGAGGCGACCGTCAACAAGATGCTCGACACGGGCTCTCCACAGGCCTACTGGCTTGCGAAGCAATACATCCTGCTGAGCGACATCTACATGAAGCAAGGACGCAAAACCGATGCTCGACAGTACTTGGAAAGCCTCAAAGCCAACTATCCCGGCAAGGAAAAGGAAATCTTTGACGAGATCGACAAGCGTCTGAAGAAACTGGGCGTGAGAACGGCCAAAGTGACCGAAAGCAAGCCCAAGGCGAAGAAAAACAGAAACAGAAACAGCAACTCAAGTGCCGACAACAAGTCGTCGAAGAAGAGAAAATCAAGAAAATAAAGAGCAACAATCATGGCTACGAAAAAGATACACCTTTGCGCATTGGCCTTATGCCTCGTTTCGATGGGCGGCATGGCGCAAGAGCTCAACAAGGAGATCACACTCGACAAGGACTTTGTCCCCGTTGAGAAAAAAGCGGTGAAGAAAAGCACGCTTCCCAAGGTGATCAAACCTGCCAAGAGCACCCTCAGAAACGAAATCAAATACAGCAACTGGACGCAACCCACCACAGCGCCCACGGGCATCCCCACCATGCTGCCATACGGCTACCGCACCAGCCACATCTTCAGCAAGCAGAAAGGCTACGTCGACCTGAAAGCGGGCACGCAGCTCAACATAGCCGGAAGCGCAGGCTACCGCCTGGCCAACCAAGAGAACCTCAAGTCAAGCCTATGGCTACAGCACAACAGCACCTGGACGGGGAAAAACAGCAGCAAGCGCATTGAAAACGACGCCGACCGCCTGAAACAGAAGTTTAACGACAACGCCATTGGAGTTGACCTCAACAGCTCCCTGCCTGCTGGAGACCTCGACTTGGGCGCGCGGGTGCATCTCGACTATTTCAACTACTACGGCGGCATGGGCTCCTGGTGGGACAAAAACAAGCAAACGCTTGTCGACGTGCTGCTCAACGGGCACTGGAAAAGCAACTTGGAAATGGGCGATGGCCACTTGAGGTACCAGGCGGGCTTGAGCTACAACTATGCCGGCTACAACAAGAGCCTTGCCGACGGCTACAGCGGCGCCAAGCAGCACCACATCCACGTGACGTTGGGCGGGAAATACGAGATTGACGACCGCCACGCGGTGGGCATGGACACCTACATTGACCACATCAACACCTCTTTCAGCGACTTGGAAAAGGTGAGTTACAACGACAACATGTCGATGCTCACTTTATCGCCTTTCTACACCGTGAGCGCCGGCGACGACTTCCACGCCCGCCTGGGCGGCAATGTGAGTTTCTCGTTCAGCGACGGCGCTAAAATCAGAATCTCACCCCAAGTGGAGTTGAGCTATGAGCTGACGCCAGGGCTCATGCTCTATGGCAACGTCACGGGCGGCAAGCAACTCAACACCCTCTCGCGCATGGCAGCCTTGAGCCGCTACAGCGACCCGTTCGCCATGCACGGGAACACCTTCTCGCCCTTCAACACCGAAATGGGCATCAACATCGGGCCATTCCAAGGATTCACGTTCAAGGCATTCACGGGCTTTGGCGTGTTCAAGGACGACCAACTGGCCTACATCCCCTTTGTCGGCTACTGGAACGGCCTTGCAGCGCCTGCCCCCACCACAGTGGTCACTCCCACTGCCCTGAACCGCTACGCAGCGCTCTACTACCGCAGTTTCAACACGCGTGGCGCGAAAATCGGCGCAGAGGTTGCCTACCAGTATCGCTCGCTGGCCGAAGTGAGTGCCAAGGGCGTATTTGCTCCGCAAAAGGACGAAATCAACACCCACGAATACTATAACGGCTACACGCTGGGGCTCGACCGCCCCAAGTACGTGCTCGACTTCAACGCCAAATTCCGCCCCATGCGCCCCCTGACCGTGCGCGTGGGGCTGGAGATGCGTGGCGACCGCAAGGCACTGTACCAATTGCCCACAGGCGACAGCGAGAGCAACGCTGCCACCTTCAGATACTCATTCTACACCATGAGCGATGCCGTTAACTTGCATGCCGATGCCAGCTACCGCTTTGACAAAGTGCTCACGCTCTGGCTTCAAACCAGCAACCTGCTCAACAAGAAGTGGGATGTGATGCCTGGCATGGGCGCTCAAAGGCTGGGGGTGATGGGTGGCCTTTCGGTGGTCTTTTGAGCCACGCCATCCAGGGACAAGTTGTCCACCCCAAAAGAGGCTAAAAATCGAGGGTGTACCAAATTTTGCAAAATTTGGTACACCCTCGTTTTTTGTCGGCTTGTCAATGAGAAAGCCTTGTAACTTTACTCGGGAAGCATCGTCACCTGGACGTAGTTCTTGCCCACGAGGTTATCTTTAATCCATTTCGACAAGCGAGCAGGCGTCATGGCATTCACAATCTCCTTGTAGTTGGTGTCTATATCAATGCCACGGGCAATCCACATGTCGAGTGAATTCAGCCAATAGGAATTCTCCTTGATACTCTCATCATAGTCTTTAATCATTTGAGCCTGAATGTCTTTCAAAGAGTTGGCATCAATGTTGGTAGCCAGGTCTTCAAACAGGCTCTTCATGAGGTCAAGGCAGCGATCTTTCTTCTCGGGGGTCATTTGGCAAACGCCAACCACACAGGTAAACATCTTGTCACCCGTCATTTGAACATTTCCACCTGCGCCTGGAGAATAGGCTGCGCTCTCTTGCTCGCGAATCACCTTCAAATACTGCTTGTTAAGCAATTGGCCCACCGCACGAGCCATAATGGAATTCTCAAGGGTGTAGGGAGACTCGTTGTTGTACCAGTACATGTAGCTCATGGGCTTGGGCGTTTCCATCTTGCGGCTGAACGTATTCACCACGTTGCCTTGGGCGTATTCCTGAACATTCTTGTAATTCTCGCTCATGCCTGGCTGTGCTGGCAGGCTTGCGATGTATTGCTCAATGAGGGGCTTGATGGTCTCCTCGTCGAAGCTGCCCACAAAGTAGAACGTGAAATCGGCAGCGTTGGCCGTGCGTTCCTTGGCGATTTGCAGAACGCGGTCATAGTCCACTTCCTTGAGGTTTTGCACATCGAATGGCTTGTCGCGCCAGTTGTGGTTGTTGAGGGTCACCTGAATAGAGTCACCAAACGTGCTCTCTGGTGTAAGGTCTTTATTCTTGAGATAGGTCTCATAGAGAGACATGGTCTGGTCAAATGCCTTTTGGTCTTTCTTGATATTGGTGAAGTACAGGTAGTTGAGTTGGAACAAGGTCTCAAGGTCTTTCTTCGTTGAATTGCCCTTGAGCGACTCAAAGGAAGTCGAGAGGGTGAGGTCAACATTGGCATTCTTGCCGGCGAGAGCCTTTTTCAGCTCGTTGCTGTCAAAGTTTCCAAGTCCACTGATGCCTATCACGTCGTCAAACATTTTGCAGTTCGCCCAATCACTCTTTCCATAGAGCGAGCTTCCGCCCTTGGACGATGCCCGGTACAGGATTTGGTCGGCCTTGAAGTCGGTTTTTTTGAGAATGACCTTAGCCCCATTGCTCAATGTGAGTTCCTTGTAGCCCCTATCGGCATTTTCGGTCTCTTTCACAATCTTGCCTGGCTGTGGCATGGTGGTCATCAGCGGCTCTTGTTTCACCTTGTCGACGTAAGCCTCAAGTTTTTCGGCTCTTGCAGCGTCGATAGCGCTCTTGAGTGATGCTGGAGTGGGATAGGTAGCACCATCTTTCTCTTGGTTGAAGTTCAACACGACCATGTTGGTGTCGCTTGCCGACACCAACTCGTTGAACATTTGGTTGATGACTTGCACGGGGATTTGGGGCGCAATCATGTTCATGATTTGATAGTCGGTTTCAATCGAAGTCAGAGGCTCGTTATTCAGGTAGTTGCTGGCGCAAGAGCGACCATAGCTTTCGGTTGAGATTTTATCGCGATTGTTGAATCTCTTCTCAAGGCTGCTCAGGTAGTCGGCCTTTGCCCGCTCATATTCAGTGGCCGTGAAGCCATATTGGCGAGCACGCATGACCTCCTCTATAGCGGCTTTGAGCGCCTCGTTGGTCTTGCCATCTTTGGGCATGGCACTCACGGTGAAAGCGTCTTTGGTTTTTGCATAGATGTACTGTCCGTCGCCAGCACTGGCATTCACATAGGGGCAATCGGCATCCTGGCTTCTCTCCTCGTAGCGCAGGTTGAGCATTTGGCTGATCATGCTGTTGGCGAAATTGTACACCATGTACTGGATATTCCCTTTCATTTCCTCGGGGAAAGGATCATGCTTGTACATGAGCTCAACGATGCTGTATGGCATTTCTTTGTCCTTGTCGACAACGATGATGGGCTCGTTGTTGTCGGTCACAGGCTCCGAGGTCACTTGTGCAGCGTCGGGGGCGGCGGCTGGAATCGAGCTGAACATCTCTTTAATCTTGTTGACGGTATAGTCAACATTGATGTCACCCACCACAATGATGGCTTGATTGTCGGGGCGATACCACTTGTGGTAGTAGGCGCGGAGCTCATCGTACTTGAAGTTGTCAACCACGCTCATCAAGCCGATGGGAAAGCGCAAGCCATATTTTGAGCCAGGATAAAGCGCCGGGAGGTTGCGCTCAAACATGCGGTTCATGGCAGAGGTGCGCATGCGCCACTCCTCGTGAATCACGCCACGCTCCTCGTCAATCTCCTTGTCCTCAAGCAGCAGGCCATTGCTCCAGTCCTTCAAGATGAGCAGACAGGAGTCCAGTGCGCTTTGGCGATGAGTGGGTACGTCGTTGATGTTGTAGACGGTCTGGTCGATGCCGGTGTAAGCGTTCAAGTCGCGGCCAAAGGCAACACCCAGGGTGCGCGTGTAGTCGACAACGCCCGTGCCCTTGAAGTTTTCAGAGCCATTGAAGCACATGTGTTCCAGGAAGTGAGCCAAGCCACGCTGGCTTTCCTCCTCTTGCAATGAGCCTACTCGCTGAGCGATGTAGAAATTGGCGTGATTCTCGGGATAATTGTTGTAACGGACGTAATAGGTCAATCCGTTAGGCAGCTTGCCCATGCGAATGGCTGTGTCGACAGGCAACGTCATCTGCGGCTGACCCATCATGAACGATGCGCTGCCCACACATGCAACTGCGATTAGAAAAAGTTTTCTTAGCTTCATAAACTAAATATTTAAAATAATGATATATGGTAATGAGTCATTGTATCAACGATTTCAAGTCACACTCTAAAATGATAGACGCACAAACTCTCCAAAAATTACATACAAGCCTGTATGATTTGGCAAAGTTAGCATTTTTTTTCATATTTCACCCGTTTGTTAAAACATTTTTAATTGGAAATACACGGTGAAAAGCAACGCGGCACATGCCGCGTTGCGGTGGGGGTATCGTCCTGTCTTTTGATGATGGAGCGGTTGGCGGCGCTGGCTGGACTGCGGCACGTGCCGCGGCTCCTCGGCCAATCACCTTGATCCGTTGCGCCGCCAAAGCGCGACGGTGCCCGTGGCGAGCGACTGCTGCACATCGACCAGGCGCTGGTTGGAGCTGCCTCGGAAAAGCAGCGAGGTGTCGCGCTTGTCGAGTTCAAAAGGCCCGTCGACAAGCACGTCAAGCTCCTCGACAGCCTGCCTCAAGCGATGATTGCTCATGATTTCTTCCCATGTGTAGCCCGTGAAGCTCCACACGTTGTAGCCAAGCTCACGCTTGATGCGGTGCACAAGTGCCCTCATGCCTCGGGGCTGCTGCAAGGGGTCGCCGCCGCTCAGGGTCACAGGAGCCTCATTGCGGGCAATCACGCTCATTAGCTCGTCGAGCGTGCGCGGCTCGCCTCCTGCAAAATCCCAAGACTGTGGATTGTGGCAGCCCGGGCAGTGGTGGAAGCACCCTGCCAAGTAGATGGCCGTGCGCAAGCCTGGCCCGTCGACGCTTGTGCCCTCGACAATCCTCAGCACCCTCAATGCGTTCTCTTCCTGGGACATCGCACATTCATTTTAGCCTTGTTGCCCGCTACTTGTGCACCACCCGGTCGCGCAACTCGGCTAATTTCGCGCTGTTCCAGCGCTCGGTGGTGCCCACAAGATAGCCCGTGATGCGCTGCAGGCGGTCAATATCGTGGCTTCCGCACTTGGGGCAAGTGTCAAGCTCGCTGGCGGCATCCTCGTAGCCGCAGTTCATGCAGCGGTTTCGGTTGTGATTCACGCTACAATAGCCCATGTTGTACTTGTCCATCAAGTCGACAACATCGGCAATGGCTTCGGGATTGTGGGTGGCGTCGCCGTCGATTTCCACATAGAAGATGTGCCCGCCACGAGTCATCTCGTGATAGGGCCCCTCAATCTCGGCCTTGTGCTTGGGACTGCAATGGTAGTAGACCGGCACATGATTGCTGTTGGTGTAGTATTGCCTGTCGGTCACGCCGGGAATTTCGCCAAACTGCTTGCGGTCACGCTTCGTGAACCGCCCGCTCAGCCCCTCGGCAGGCGTGGCGAGGATGCTATAGTTGTGGTGGTAGCGCTCGGAGAACTCGTTGGCCCGGTCACGCATGTAGCCCACAATCTTAATTCCCAAGCGCTGACTCTCGTCGCTCTCGCCATGGTGGTGCCCCGTGAGGGCTATCAGGCACTCGGCCAGGCCTATGAAGCCAATGCCCAGCGTTCCCTGGTTGATGACCGCATCGATCGTATCGCATGGCGCAAGGCTTTCGCCGCCATTCCACAATTGGCTCATGAGCAGCGGGAATTGCTTCGCCATGGCCGTGCGCTGGAAATTGAAACGGTCGTTGAGCTGGCGAGCCGTCACCTCTAAGAGATGGTCGAGTTTGGCAAAAAACGCATTGACGCGCTCATCGCTGCGCTTGATGTCCATGCACTCAATCGCGAGCTTCACGATATTGATGGTCGAGAACGACAAGTTGCCCCGGCCAATAGAGGTTTTGGGGCCAAACCGGTTTTCAAACACACGCGTGCGACAGCCCATCGTGGCCAACTCGTAGCAGTAGCGCTCGGGGTCGTCGGCACGCCATTTCTCGTGCTGGTTATAGGTGGCGTCGAGGTTCACGAAGTTGGGGAAGAAACGCCGGGCGGTCACCTTGCAGGCCAACTGGTAGAGGTCATAGTTGGGGTCGCCGGGCAAGTAACTCACGCCCCGCTTCTTTTTCCAAATCTGGATAGGGAAAATGGCTGTGCTGCCGTTGCCCACGCCCTCGTAGGTGCTGCGGAGCAGCTCCCGGATCACACAACGCCCCTCGGCGCTGGTGTCGGTGCCATAGTTGATGCTGGAAAACACCACCTGATTCCCGCCACGGGAGTGAATCGTGTTCATGTTGTGGATAAAAGCCTCCATGGCCTGATGCACGCGGCTGGCGGTGCGGTTCACCGCATGCTGGACCACGCGCTGGTCGCCTTGCAGGAAGTCGAGTGGGAGCTCGGTGTAATCGTCGATTTTAGCGTGATAGAGGTGCTTGTAGTCGCTGCCTGTGAGTGCCTCGATATGCTTGATTTCCTCTATATAGGAGCGCCGCACGTAGGGTGCCAGGTAAAAGTCAAATGCCGGGATGGCCTGGCCGCCGTGCATCTCGTTTTGGGCGGTCTCCATCGAGATGCAGGCAATCACGCTCGCTGTCTCGATGCGCTTGGCTGGCCGCGACTCGCCATGGCCAGCCACAAAGCCATTTTTGAGCACCTTGTCAAGCGGATGCTGCACGCAAGTGAGGCTCTTGGTGGGGTAATAGTCCTTGTCGTGAATGTGCAAGTAGTTGTTCTTGACGGCTTCGCGGGCTTCCTCGCTCAACAGGTAGTCGTCAACAAATGGCTTGGTGCTCTCGCTGGCAAACTTCATCATCATGCCAGCGGGAGTGTCGGCGTTCATGTTGGCATTCTCCCGGGTCACGTCGTTGTTTTGCGCATTGATGATTTCCTGGAAAATATCAGCGGTCTTGGCCTTGCGGGCCACGGTGCGCTTGTGGCGATAGTTGATGTAGGCACGAGCCACCTCTTTCCGAGGGCTCTTCATGAGTTCAAACTCCACCATGTCTTGAATGGCCTCCACGCTCATCTGGCTCTTGCCGCGAGCGCCAATGTGGTCAGCGATGCGTTGAATGAGTCCCTCGTCTTCACCACTCTCGGTCGTGAGCATGGCTTTACGAATGGCGGCCTTGATCTTCTCTTCGTTGTAGCCCACCACGCGACCGTCACGTTTAACAACTGTCTGTATCATATTACCCTTTGAGTTATAGTGTTTTACGCACGTTGCCGAAATCTTGCCTTTCGGGCAAGGCGCTTCAGCATTCGTGTCAGCGCCACAAAGTTATAGCAACCTTTTCGTTTTCGCAAACTTTTAGGAGTAAATTTTTATAGGAAATTTTCGTTTTTGGAAACTTTCTATTATTTTTATTTTTACAAGATGTTGATAAACAGAAAAATAAAAATTATATTGGAAAACTTTTACTAAAATATTATTTCCTAAAATAACTTTTACGTAAAATTAGAAACGGCCAAAGGATCAGGAAAAGATCACAAAATCATTCAACAAACTAAAGCAGGGTGGCGAGCGCCTCTACCTGCTCGCTGGTGGTGGCCCAGGAAGTGGCAAAGCGCACCACGCTGCGGGTTTCGTCGAAAGGGGAAATGTAGTCAAACTGGACGGCCTCGCTTAACTCGTCCATTTTCTGGTTGCTCATCACAACAAACTGCTGGTTAGTGGGGCTGTCGATATACATGCTGTAGCCTTTCTCGACAAGCGCCGTTTTGATGGCCATCGCCCGGCTGATGGCATTGCGGGAAATGGCCTCGTAAAGGCCATCGGTAAATAGCGTGTCGAATTGCACGCCAAGCAGCCAGCCCTTAGCCAGCAAGGCTCCGCGGCGCTTGATCAGGCCACGAGTGAGCTCAATAGCAGGATGGGGGACCACCACTGCCTCGCCAAACATAGCCCCCACCTTGGTGCCGCCAATGTAGAACGCGTCGGCCAGACGCGCCAGCTCGGGCAGCGTGACCTCGCTGCTGGCGGCCAAGCCATAGCCCAAGCGAGCGCCATCAATCATCAGAAACAGGCCATATTGGCTGG
>CABTZK010000037.1 GCA_902489275.1 uncultured Porphyromonadaceae bacterium | reverse complement strand
GACTGCTGGCCGGCGACCAAGCGCTTGTTCTGCAAGAACAAGGGGAGTTGCTCGTTGGCCTTGGGGTTCATCACTTGGCTTCGCTTTCCAGGAAGCTGTTTCTCCATCTGGAGAGATGCTTGTGCCGGATTCATCAGCCCCTGGGCCGATACCGGAATTGCCGCCGCTATCGCAACGACACACGCTAAAAATAAGAATAAACTCTTTCTCATAAGCATTGATTTTTATAGGATTAATAGTTAAGGATAATTTAAATCAACAAAAATCCGTAATTTTTGAAGCCCACAAAGATATATGTTATTTTTGGGGAAAACAAATAAATATGCGTTTTTTAAAAAATTGAATATTGAAATCCTTGTTTTTTGCAGGCAGCATCACTTGTCGTCGCTGAGTTCGGCAAGGATTTTCTTGAGTTCCGTATCGGTCGTGGTGAGCTTGGTTTTGCACACTTGCAAGAGCTTGAGTGAGCGTGTGGTGTACTCGCTCAGGTTGTCGATTGAGCAGTCGGGGCTCTGCATTTTCTTCACAATCTCCTCCAGCTCGTTAACAGCTTGTGAGTAGGTGAGTTTGGCAATGTTTTCTTCCATGATGTTATTGTGATGTTGTTTGGGGGTTAACGATTGATTTGACATGACCCGTCTTGAAATGCGACGTGATTGTGTCGCCAGGCTTGAGTTGGGTGGCGTCGGTCACCACGTGGCCGTTGCACATCGTGAGCGAGTAGCCGCGTTTGAGCGTGTTGCGTGGCGAGAGGATGCTCACTTTCTCGCCGAGGCTTTTCACGCGCATCTGTTCCTTGAGCATCAATTGCGCTATCGTGTTTCTCATGGCGTCGGCCCGGCGGTCGAGCAGGGCATTCTCACTGGCAATGCGGCCTTTCACCTGCAATGGGATTTTTTCCAGATACAGTTCCAGGCGGTTGCGGCTGGTTTCCACCAAGTGGCGGGCAAGCATGGGAATTTGGCTGCTGTAGTAGGCCAGCTGCTCGTTGGAGCGATTGAGCGAGTCCTTGACGGTGTTGGTGATTGTGTTGCTCAGCTCGTGAAGGTAGGCCAGGGCTTGGGCCCCACGTTGGATGAGATACTCCGCAGCGGCAGTTGGCGTCTTCACCCGCAGCGCGGCCACGTAGTCGAGTACGGTCACATCGCGCTCGTGCCCGATGCCTGTAATCACTGGCAGAGGGAATTGGGCGATGTTGGCTGCTAACTCATAGTTGTCAAACCAGTTCAGGTCGGTTGTGCTGCCGCCGCCGCGAATGATGACCACGCAGTCGAAGAGGTCGAGGTGCGCATTGATGCGATTCAGCGCTTGAATGATAGAGGGGGCTGTGCTTGTGCCTTGCATGGCGGCAGAGAACAGGCAGGGATAAAACTTCACGCCGTAGGCGTTGCCTTGCAGCTGGTTCATGAAGTCGCCATATCCGGCAGCGCCTTGCGACGAAATCACGGCCACGCGTTGTGGCACATCGGGCCATTCGAGTGCCCGATTCATCTCGATAATGCCCTCGCTGGTGAGCCGGTTGATGATTTCCTGGCGGCGGCGGGCCATGTCGCCGAGCGTGAACTCTGGGTTAATGGCGTTGATGACCAGTTTCAGGCCATACTGCTCGTGATAGTTGGCGCTCACTTGCACCATCACTTTCATGCCGCTGGCAAATGCCTGCCCGGTCACTTCACGGAAATCGCTCGCGACACGCTGGAAAACGTTAGCCCAGATGACGGCGCCCGCTTTGGCCACGGTGTTGCCTGTGCTGGACTCTTTTTGCAGCAATTCTAAGTAGCAATGGCCCCGGCGCACTTGCACGTCGCTGGTCTCTGCCATCACCCAGACGCTTTGCACTGTCTGGTTGTAGAGCAAGGCCTTGATGCGCCTGTTCAATTCCAGCAGCGAGATGGCGGCGGGTTGTGCGTTAGTTGTTTCTTGCATTTGCTTTTTGCCTGGTCAGTTGGGTTCCCTTGATGTCATAGTAGATGGTGTCGATGAGGTAGGGAGCAAATTTCTGATAGTCGGTTTTTACATAGAATTCTGGCATCATTTGCTTGGCCACAAGACGGTTGCCGTCAAATTTCATGCCGATGAGCGGGAAGTCAATCTCTCTCAATATCTCTGTTGCTTGGGCCTTGGGTGTCCCGGCCTTGATGAAATCGGCCATGGTGGGGATGTCCATGACTTTCCGGCTGTTTTTCAACGGCTTCCAGTTGGAATCATAAAATGAGAGATGGCTGTCTTGCACTGGGATTTTCACTGTTTCAATCATCACGATCACGGTGTCTTTGCTTCCTTGGGTGAGCAATTTGAGCTCCACCGTTTGCCCTGCCGATGTTTCTAAGGCGATGAAGTCGTCACTCATGTGCGTGATTTTGCTTTCTTCCCCCATGCGGTTCATGGTGCCTTGCAGCGTGCTGTCGGCATAGTTGCTAATCATTGTGGCGCGCATCGACTGGGTGAGGGTGGGGAACACCTCGCCTTTCTCATCGATCAACAGGTCGCGTAGCGACTTGGCGCTTGTGGCGATGCTGGCGAGCGCCAGCAGCAGGAAGATCATTTGTTTCATAAGGGCAAAGTTACAATATTTTTTCCATATTGGGAACACAGCCACTCGCTGCGTGTGCATTTAGTTGTGGATTGTGGCGACGATATATTCGCTTTGAGTGCCAATGCGGAATTTCGCTCCCCAAATGCCCAAGCCGCTACTCACGTAGTAACGGGTGTCGCCACGCTGCCACGGGCCGTAGGGGCACTCGTAGATGCTGTGGGTAATCCAGTTTCCAGGCCATATCTGCCCATAGTGGGTGTGTCCCGAAAATTGGAAATCAACAGCGCACCGCTCGGCTTCGGCCAAGCGGTGGGGCTGGTGGTCGAGCAGGATGGTGAACTTTGACGGGTCGGCTGCCTGCGTGAGCTGCTTGAGCGAGTGGCGGCGGGCATTCGTCAGGTCGTCGCGTCCCACGACATTCACGCCAGCCAGGCTGGCAACGCTATCTTGAAGGATGCGAATGCCGGCCAGGTGGCAAAACTCGCGTTCGGCTTCCAGCCCCGAGTAATAGTCGTGGTTGCCAAAGGCGAAATAGACCGGCGCGTTGATGTGCCGGAATTCCTCATAAGAGCGCTCTTCCATCACCGGGCGCATGTAGCGGTCCACGAGGTCGCCGGCGATGAGCACGGCATCGGCATGCTCGCTGTTGATGAGCCCTATCCAGCGTTTGAGGTCGGCGCGGCGGTTGTGATAGCCCAAGTGCAGGTCGCTGACAAGCACAACTTTCAGCGAGTGGGGGAGTGGCTTATTGGTCTTGAGGTCGATGGCCACCCGTTGCTTGGTCTCGTAGCGCAAGTGGGCGCAGGTGAAAATCACCGCCATGAGCGCCAGCGTGGCGATGCTGCCCGTCACGCTGTGATGAGTGAGCGACTTGGGGACGATGTGCGTCCAGCAGCCGATGTCAATGACCAGGAAGTACATGAATAAGTAAAGCAGGATCACCATCCACGAGGTTCCCGTCTCGTAGATGGCAGTGGCAAGGCTCATGGGCATCTTGTCGATCCAGCCAGCCATGGCGACAAAGAAAGAAACAAGCGCCAGTGCCATGAGTGCCACCGCGGCGACTTTGACGGCTGGCAGGGCAGGCAGCATGCGCCAAACGCGCCACGAGACATATACTTGGGCTGCCAGCGGCAGGATAGAAAGTAGCAAGAACCAGGATTTCATCAGTCTTATTTCGATTTAATGTTGCAAAGATATAGTTTAATGTGGGAATCATGCGGTTTTCTGGTAGGAGTTTTGTCGATTCCTGGCAAAAAAGGGAGCCCCAACGGCATCGCGGGGCTGTTGGACGCTGCAAAAAGATAGAGAGGGCGCGACCCCATGAGGTGTGGCGCGTCCTCTCCTTGAAATTCTGTTTTGGGTGGTCTGTCGGGTTAGTGCTGGAGCACCTTCTTGCCGTCTTTAATCACGATGCCCTTGTAGCCGTCGCCCACGAGCTGGCCGTTCAGGTTGTAGGTTCTCGTTTGAGCGCCCTGTGCCTGAGTGGTTGTGATGTCGTTGATGGCGGTAGCTTCCTTTCTCGTGAAATAGCCCGTGTCGGGATTGGCCATGTCGATGCCCAAATTTCCTGCATCGAATGCCTTCGCGCCCTTGAGCTGCTCACAGGCATTAAACATCCGCCAGTCGTGTTTCTCGGCCCCACGTTTCCAGTCATCGTTGCAATAGATGGTGGTCAACTGCGAACACCTGCTGAACATGTATCTTATGTCGGTCACGTTATCGACGCTGAAGTTCGTTACATCAAGCGTACTCAGGGCTTCACACGCGCTGAACATGTAGCTCATGTCGGTCGCGCTGGCCGTGTTGAAACTCGACAGGTTTATTCCCTTTAAAGCCGTGCAGGAGGAAAACATCATGCTCATGTTGGTCACTGCGGCCGTGTTGAAACTCGACAGGTCAAGCTCCTCTAAAGCCGCGCATGAGGAAAACATCATGCTCATGTCGGTCACGTTATCGGTATTGAATTGTGACAAGTCTATAGTTTTCAGGCCTTTGCATCCGTAAAACATCCGAGCCATACTGGTCACGCCAGTTGTGTTCAAGTGCTGAATGCCTTGCACCGATTCCAGCATTTCGAGATTGAAAAACCAGCAGGAGGTACTCTTGGGGGTGAAATCGGCAAACGAGTCATCAAAAACGACTTGTTTGACCATTTTTACGTTCTCATAACCCGTTGTTGCCCATTGGGGCCTGTAGATGGGCGAGGAATTTTCGGGAACCTCGTAGAGAAATCCTCTCCCTTCTCGGGTGGAACGCAGGGTGTCGTAGTAGAAAGTGAGTGTGGAGTCACCCACAATTCTCACGCAATAGGCTTCGGGGGTGCTGGCAGATGCCTGCAAGGCTGGGATTGTCACCGCAAGGGCGGTCAATGCCAAAAGTAGTTTTTTCTTCATGTTTGAAATGATGATAAAAGGGTTAAACAATTATTAAAGTCTGATGACAGCGTGATGTGTGAAGTCACGCAAATTTTTCCAAAAAAAGGCAACAAATGCGATCAATATGGGTTGGGCAAAAAAGAGCCGCGTCGCTCTCCTTCTACGGGAGGAGCGATGCGGCTTTTGCTATTGTGATTAATCTGCAAGTGACTTATTGTTGCATCACCTTCTTGCCGTTCTTGATCACGATGCCCTTGTAGCTGTCGCCCACGAGCTGGCCGTTCAGGTTGTAGGTTCTCGTTTGAGCGCCCTGTGCCTGAGAGGTTGTGATGTCGTTGATGGCAGTAGGCACCTTGCTGGTGAAATAGCCCTGAGCGGGATTGGCCATTTCAATGCCAATTTTGGCTGAGTCAAAGGGCACAGCACCCACCAGGTTTTTGCAGCCTCTGAACATCTTAAAGCCGTTTATCTCGTGCCCTGTAGCACTCCAGTCATCGTTGCAGTAGATGGTCTTCAACTGCGAGCAACCCTTGAACATCCAGTAGGCCGTCGTTAAGCTATCGGTGCTGAGATTCACCAGGTTGACGGTCTCCAGTGCCGAGCAGTCCTCAAACATATAACCAATATCGCTCACTTTCCCCGTGTTGAGGATCGACAGGTCCATAGACTTCAAGCTGCTGCAACCACTGAACATATTGGCCATGTTGGTCACGTTCTCGGTGTTGAGGCCAGTCAAGTCAAGAGTTTCCAACGATGCGCAACCACTGAACATATTGGACATGTTCGTCACGTTGGCGCTATTCACGTTCTCTAAACCTGTGACCGAGGTCAAGTTGCTGAGGCCTTGGAAGAAACTCTCCATTTTTATAGGCTCAAAGCCTGCGTAGGAGGCATCGAAAACAGCAGTTTGAATCTGCTCGTTGTCAACCCAGCCGGGCAGGTCGTCCCATGCTGATTTCTGGGGAACGGTGTAGGTTGTCCCTTGATGGCTGGCACGTTGGGCATCATAGTAAAAGGTGAGTGTAGAGCCGTCTATAACAGCATAGGCCTCTGTTGCCTGGGCCGATGCCTGTAGCCCCGAAAGTGTAGCCAAAGCGGCTACCATCACTGATAGTAATTTCTTTTTCATGTGTTTAATTTTTTAAGTTTATCAATAAGATTGGTGTGTTGTCTATTTATTTCTGCAACATCTTCTTGCCGCCTTTAATCACGATGCCCTTGTAGCCGTCGCCCACGGGCTGGCCGTTCAGGTTGTAGGTTCTCGTTGCGGTGCCTTGTGCCTGGGCTGTGGTGATGTCACTGATGGCGGTAGGCTCTTTGCTGGTGAAGTAGCCCTTGACGGGATTTGCCATTTGAACGTCGACCATCGCCTCATTGTAGTCTACAGCCCCTTTCAGCTGGTTGCAGCCAATGAACATATCGGTAGAGGCCGTTACCACGCCCTTGCTCCAGTCATCGTTGCAGTAGATGGTCTTCAACTGCGAGCAGTCCTTGAACATCCTGTCCATGTCGCCCACAAGAGCCGTGTTAAAGTTTGCCAGGTCGAGCGTCTCCAATGACGTGCATTGTGCAAACATCCAGTTCATGGCCGTCACTTTGCTGGTGTTGAAACGTGACACGTCAAGACTTTTCAGGTTCTTGCAATTGGAGAACATGAAACCCATGTCAGTCACATTCTCGGTGTTGAAGCGCGTCAGTTGAAGCGTTTCCAAGTTCATGCAGTCACCAAACATGTCGTACATCGTGGTCACGTTGTCGGTAGCAAAGTTTGACAAGTCGAGCGACTTCAACTGCTCGCAATCGGCAAACATTTCGTGCATGTCGGTCACATTCTCGGTGTTGAAGTTCGACACATCGAGTTCTTTCAGCGACTTGCAGAACGTGAACATGAACTTCATGTCGGTCACGTTCTTGGTATTCAGATACTGGAGACCTTGAATGGAATCTAACCCCGATAGCCCCACAAACCAATAGGCTGTGCTATAAGGCTTAAATTCTTTAAGCGAGGGCTCAATAATCACTTTTTTAATCAACTCATTGTATTCCCAGCCTACCCTGACGGACTGTGAGGTTTGCAAGGGAATCGCAAAGGTCGTGGCATCCTGGTAGGTATTGCGCTGGTTGTCGTAATGGAGTGTGAGCGTGAAGTTGCTCAAAACGGCGTAAGCCTCTGGGTTTTGAGCCGATAGGCTCATCGCCGAACTTGTCGCCACAAGGGCGGTGAACAATGCAAGTAGTTTTTTCTTCATGTGTTTAGTTGTTTAATGTGGTTTATAATTAAAAAGCTGTTCAAGTCAATCGTCTTGTTGAGGTTTTTAAGGCATGCTCTCTCGCATTTGGTCTCTACAAGGCAAGGTGCCCAATGATACCCAAGATGAATTTTCTCGCTGTAAAATTAGGCATAAATACTAAAAATAGGACTTAATAATTCATAAATAAAGTTAATCGTCGGAGCCGGAGCTTTGTGGAATTCACAATGAGAACAGCGCCCTTAGCCCTGTAAAGTGCCTACACATTGGCTTCCATCATTGCTACTTGACAATAACTTTCTTGCCATCGACAATGTATAATCCTGCCTTTGGATTCACCACACGGCGACCGTCAATGGTGTAAATCTCATGCTTCTTGTCTCGGTCAATCGTGAGATTAGACACGGCGGTAGGCTCCGAGATTTGGAATGTGGCTGTCGCCATCTCGCTCACATTGTCGTAGTCTACACCCACAGCCGCCAAAGTACAGCTCCTGTCAATAGTCACGGTGGCGGTTAGGCCTTTCACAATCACGGGGTTATCGATGAGTTCATCAACAGTGCTTGCGGTCGTTGAGTACCACACTGCCTTGGCTGGAGCGACGGTGGTGATGGTCACCTCTACCGGGGCGTCAAAGGTTCCGCCAGCGGGGGTGATGACGGGTGCGGGGATGGCTGCCTTTGGCGTTACGGTCAGTTTGTAGGATGCCGTTTGGGGCAGATAAGTCTCATTTCCGGCAAAAGTGGCGCTCACATGGCACTGGCCCGGATTGATGCCGAGGATGTCTCCATTGGCACCCACCACGGCAACGGTCTCATCATCGCTCTTGTAGGTGATAGGGGCAACGTGATTGGGGTTGTTCAGGAAGTTTCCCCAGTCATTGTAGCCCGCCACAACCGAGTGCTCTTCTTTTTCCCAATAAAGTCCGGGAGAAACCCGAATCACATAGTCGGCTGTCACAATTTGACTGCTTACGCCGTCTTTCACCGTCACAGCACTGAGTTTACCCGTCTCGGTGATTTGGAACGGGCCGGCATACTCGATTCTTGTTCCATTCTCCACGTTGGGGTTGCTGCCGTCGAGCGTGTAGTAAATCTTGGCGGCGTCGCCATAGCTGGTGCTCAGCGTGACCTCTTGTGGGGCATCGTAGGTGCCTGGGAGCAAGGAGATGGTTGGAGCCTCGACCCCGGTCGCGGCATTCTCATAGACAATCGTGATACTGCGGATGTAGAGCACGCACTTCGTCTCTGAGGTTTGCGACAATTTAATGTCAATCTTGCCCTCTTGCGGGGCAGCGGCAGGAGTAAATTGGTAGGGTGTGTAGTTTGGTGTGAGCAGGACCGAGTCGGCACCGCCGCATTGATACCTCGCGCCGTTCACCTCCACGCCTATATGCGCAACGACACCTTCCTTGTCGTAGCACCGAGCCTTGACCTCGACCGATTTGATTTTCCCAGGGATGCCGCTCGTGTTGAGCGAAACCCAGCTGGCTGGATTCGCGTTGCTGCCGATGAGTTGCCCCGTGCCGGCGGTGTAGCCATAATAATAGGAATCTGATGAAATGGTCCATGAGATGCCATTCAGCGTCGTTGTGAGCGTGTACTTGTGGCTGGTGAGGTCATAGAAACCCTCGCCACCGTTAGATTTTGATTTTTCCCAGCCAAAACTCCATGTCTGCTCTTGCGCGATTGCAGTGAATGACATGAGTACGGTTAGCATCAGCAGTAAATTGCGTAATTCTTTTGCCATAAAATAATTTTACCAGACTCTTAATGGGGTTATTCATGAGTCAAGTTAGAGGCGAGTCTGATTTTACCTCAGAACATGAAGCAGGTTGCAGGTTGATACGAAAAGCAAAATTATATGTTTTTCTTTGATTTTGCAAATATTTGGGTCAAATATCCTGAATATTTGTATCAATATCGAAAATTCGAGATAAATTGTTTGGCACTTTTGCTTGTTTTCGATTTTATTACTACTTTTGCATGTATAAAGTCCACCCCTCCCAAAAAAGTACAATAGGCAATGAACTCTGACAGTTTAATCATTATCCCCACCTACAACGAGAAGGAGAACATCAGCAACATCATCCATGTGGTCACGGGAATGGAGGAACATCAATTTGATGTTCTTGTCATCGACGACAATAGCCCCGATGGTACGGGCGCTATTGTCGATGGACTGATTGGGGAACTTCCAGGTCGCGTGCACATTGTGAAACGTGCAGGAAAACTGGGATTGGGCACAGCCTATATCGAGGGATTCAAGTGGGCGCTTGCCCACGGCTACCAGTACATCATCGAGATGGATGCCGATTTCTCGCATCGTCCTCAAGATCTCATTCCGCTTCAGCGCGCTTGCGCCGTCGAAGGCGCCGACCTCTCGGTGGGTTCGCGTTACATTAAGGGTATCAATGTCGTCAACTGGCCCATGAGCCGCATCCTCATGAGCTACTGCGCCTCCATCTACGTGCGCATGGTCACCGGCATGAAGGTGCACGACACCACCGCCGGCTTTGTGTGCTACAAGCGCGAGGTGCTGCAAGCCATTGACTTTGACCAAATCGAGTTCAAGGGCTACGCTTTCCAAATCGAGATGAAGTTCACGGCCTACAAAATGGGCTTCAAGATTAAGGAAGTGCCCATCGTCTTCGTCAACCGGGTGTTAGGCACCAGCAAAATGAGCGGCGGGATATTCGGTGAGGCCATGCTGGGCGTCATCAAGCTCAAGTGGGACAGCTGGTTTAACAAAAAGAGATTCACCCGAAAGCATCCTGAAAAGCCATGTTAAAGCTGCTATATCACGGAATGGTGGTGAATGAGGGCCTCATGCGCCGCGGTTTTGTCGTGATCGACGGCGAGCTGATTGCCCAGGTGGGAGAGGGGGAGCCTGATCGCGACCTCATCGCCCAGTGCCACGAGGCTTTCGACCTGAAGGGGGCTTACATCCTCCCTGGCGCTATCGACGACCACGTGCACTTTCGCGAGCCTGGAATGACGCACAAGGGCAGCATCGCAAGCGAGAGCCGCGCGGCAGTGGCAGGAGGCGTGACCAGTTTCATGGATATGCCCAACAACCAGCCGCTTACAACCACCCTCGAAAGACTTGAGGCGAAATTTGAGCGGGCTGCCCAAGTCTCTGTCGCCAACTATTCCTTTTATATAGGGGCCACCAACAGCAACATCGACCAGCTGCACAAGGTGGACTACTCCCGCGCGTGTGGCGTGAAAGCCTTTTTGGGCTCCTCTACGGGCGGCATGCTCCTGAGCGACCCTGCCGCAACCCGCCGCCTGTTTCAAGAGATGCCCGCGCTCATTGCCATCCACAGCGAGGATGAAGAGATCATCAAAGCCAATCGCAAGCACTATGTCGCCCAGCATGGCGAGGACCTGCCATTGCGCTTTCACGAGAAGATACGCAGCGAGCAAGCATGCTATGCCAGCACCCTCCGCGCGGTTGAGCTGGCGCGTGCGTGCGGCACACGGCTGCACGTGCTCCACGTGAGCACCGCATGCGAGTTGCCGCTCATCGACGGCGACCGCATTACGGGCGAGGCAACGGTTGCCCACCTGCTGTTTAGCGATGAGGACTATGGCCGCCTGGGAAACCGAATCAAGTGCAACCCCGCCATCAAAACCCCTGCCGACCGCGAGGCCATTCGCCAGGCGGTGCTCGACGGCCGCCTCCAAGTCATTGGCACCGACCATGCCCCGCACTTGCTCTGCGAGAAGCAAGGCGGCTGTCTCAAAGCCGCATCGGGCATGCCCATGGTGCAATTCTCTCTTGTGGCCATGCTCGGCTTGCTCCCTCCAGCCCTTGTCGCCGAACGCATGTGCCACGCCCCTGCCCGGCTCTACGGCATTGAGCGCCGTGGCTTCTTGCGCAAGGGCTACCAGGCCGACTTAGCCGTCGTGTCGCCGCAAGACTGGACCGTGGCCGATGCCGATGTCGTCTCGCCCTGCTCCTGGACCCCCCTATCGGGCACAGTGCTGCATCACCGTGTGGTCATGACCTTTGTGAACGGCCACTTGGCATTTGACCATGGGAAAATTAGCCCTGTCGTCCAAGGGCAACCTCTACGCTTCGGCCGTTGAGGCCACGACACGCTTGCTGGAGGTGGCGTGAGGTGTTAATAACTTTTGTTGGAGCGCGTGTGATATTTTTTTAACTTTGCCTTTGTAGAACGACAAAAAACTGAACATGAACGGAGTTGGCAAACTATATTTCCGTTACGGCACCATGGGCTCGGCCAAGACGGCGCTGCTGCTCACTCAAGCCTATAACTTCGAGGAGCGCGGCATGCAGTACTTGTGCATGAAGCCAGCAGTCGACAATCGCGAAAAAAACAACGTGATTCGCTCGCGCATCGGCATTGAGCGCAAGTGCTCGTGGATATACCCCGAAATGGACATCTACGAGTACCTGAAAGAGATGTTTGAGCGCACGCTGCAAGTGAAAGACTGGCTGCTCATCGACGAGGCGCAGTTCCTCTCGGCTCAGCAGATCGACCAGCTCGCCCGCATCGTTGACGACTATGGCGTGAACGTGATGTGCTATGGCTTGCGAACCGATTTCCAGTCACACTTGTTTGAGGGGTCGCGCCGCTTGTTTGAGCTGGCCGACTCCATCGAGGAAATCAAGTCGACTTGCTCCTGCGGGCGCAAGACGATTGTCAATGCCCGCATCGATTCCAAGGGAAATGTGGTCACCGATGGGCTCCAGGTAGAGATTGGCGGCAACGACAAGTACATGGCCATGTGCCGGCGCTGCTGGCGCAATCGCCGCTTGGAGAGCAGCGCCAGGAACTCGCTCCAGTTCGACAACACGCAACCCGCATGATGAGAAAACGTATGCTCAAAATAGCCCTTTTAGGGGGCACGCTCCTTGTGGCTGCCAGCGCTTGGGCCATAGACACCTATCCCGTCAAAATTGGCGGCACGCCAGTGACCAGCGAGAATTGCGGCAACATCACTGGCAAGTGGCTCCTGCGCGGCAAAGTGGCCTATAACCCTGCCACGGCGACACTCACCCTCAATGGCGCCGAAATCGCCCTCGACAAAGCACCCGACGGCCCCGGCGCAATCATCGACCTGAACACGGGCGAGGCCTGCAACATCATGCTCAAGGGAATCGTCAAGGTCACCACCGACTCGCTCACTTGCATCAAGAGCGCCAGCGACTTGCTCATGGCAGGCGATGGCGCCATCATCATGGCCACCCCACAAGGGGTTGCGGTGAACTGCGACATGAGGCTCACCGTCTTCAGATGCCATTTCGGCATCGCCACAAGCAAAGTGGGGCTTTTGGGGAAGAGAGAAAGTGGCGTGGGCGGCCATGACCTTTACCCATCGACGGTGTGTGCCCGCCGATCGACCATGATCATGCAGTGTGACTCGCTCGCGACCCAGGAACTGGGCGGCTTCGACCTGGTGAGCGAGGAATTCCTCTACCCGCGGGGGAAAATCACATTCAGCCCATCGATGCACAGCCTCGTCGAGGGCGGAAAAGCCATTGCGGGCACACTCATGCTCGGGCCGCTCAACTTGACCGGTGACCTGAATGAGGACGACACCGTCAATGTGACCGACGTGACGGCGCTCATCAACCTGATACTGCTTGGCGGTAGCGATGACTACATCACAACCTGCTTAGCCGACCTGAATGAGGACGGCATGATCAATGTGACCGATGTGACCGCACTCATCAACGAGATACTGGCTGCCGGGGACTAATGGAACACTTTGCTCAGCGCCCAGTTGACCACAGCAAGAATCACCGAGAACAAGAGCGCCCACCAAAATGTGCTTACCTCAAATCCACTCACGACCCAGGCACACAGCTCTACCATCAAGGCGTTGATCACCAGCGAGAAAAGACCCAGCGTGATGATGTTGATGGGCAAAGCCAGCAACTTGACGACTGGGCGCACGAAGGTATTGATGAGCCCCAGCACGGCAGCCACGACAATACAAATGTACCAGGGGGCACACGTGACACCGGGCAAAATCATCACCGTGATGCCCACGGCAAGGGCGGTCAAAAGAAGTCTTGTAATCATAACATTTAAATTTAAATTCTACGGTTCGCTCCCGCAAAGTTATCCCATTTTTCACAAGTCCTCGTGAATCTCCATGCCAATTAACGTTTTTTAAGGATAAACCCTGCGTTCCAGTTGCATGAGACAACTTCAGGAAACTGATGGCGCGTTTTCTTGCATACCTTTTTTTGCATCGTGCTGTCACGATGATATTTTTCTCTTTTTGACCGGTTTTAGCGTCTATTTTGCCGTCATTGTGTCAAAAAAAACTTGCAGAAAGCATCGGCCATACAAAATGTTTCAGTAACTTTGCCCATGGTGATCATGGCGGTTTTTGCTTGTAATTCTTTGTGTTTTAGCACGATAAAGTTACGATAAATTTCGCTAATCATCAAATTGATAGACACTTATAATTCATCGTGCTCACGTTAACAACCCAAATGAGAACAAAATAAAAACGAAGATATGATGAAACCAGCCAGAATAGAAACCACATCTGTCCATGGCGACGAGCTCAATCTGGAAGCGCTCTACCAGATT
>CABTZK010000036.1 GCA_902489275.1 uncultured Porphyromonadaceae bacterium | reverse complement strand
TGTTGCCGCACCTGCCGGAATGATTGGGGCAAGTAATTTCTTTGAATTGGCGGTTGCTGTGGCTATTTCTCTTTTTGGTTTACAATCCGGGGCTGCCTTGGCTACCGTGGTGGGCGTGCTGGTCGAAGTTCCGGTGATGTTGATGTTAGTAAGGATTGCCAATAACACACGAAGCTGGTTTTCCGGCTACAAAATAACAATAGGGCAAAAGCCCTGATCTAACTTTATCGTAAAAAGGCTTGGTGCTGGAAATGTTTGTTCCTAACGTTTCCGGCATTCTGCCTTTTACAAAAGTCAGAATAAACCCAAATCGGTCATTAGAAAAAGCTTCTTGTCATTTTCTAATGACCGATTTGGGTTTAAAGAAGTGGCTCGAACAAGGAGACGATTCGGGTGTCAAGCATGTCAAACAAATAGCTAATGCCATCAGGCTCTATCAATGGGGCATTCTAAATTGGTATGACCACCCCATTTCCAATGGGCTAACCGAAGGAATCAATAACAAAATCAAAGTCCTCAAAAGGGTTGCCTATGGATACAGAGATATCGACTACTTTCAACTAAGACTTTTCGCGCTCCACGATCAGGTCATCACACAGAATCTCGGATAAACCAAAAACTCTTCCACGAGCCACGCCTGGCACACTCGCCACGCCTGCCGCATGCGCCCGATCGTGAGTGACCGCCTGCACACACACGCATGCAGGCGGCCACAAATCGTCTCAAGATCAACTCAAAGCAACATCCTGGGTTAGTTCCACAAGTTCCAACTCGAGAAATTCTTGTTGGCTTTCACGGCTTCGGGAACGTTTCGTGAGACCTGTGTGTCTTCCAGGCCGAAATTTAAGAGCTTGTCAAGACCGCCAATCCCGGCAGGAATCGTGCCCGTGAGTTGCTTGTTACCCTCCAACCACAACATGGTCAGTTTCTTGAGGTTTCCAATCTTGGCGGGAATCGTGCCTGTGAGATTATTACGGTTGAAATTAATGCTCGACATGTCGAGGCAATCGCATATTTCATCGGGAATGGGTCCAGTGAGTTCGGGGTTGTCATACAGTGCGACTTCACAAAGTTTCTTGGAGGCGAATAACTCCTTGGGAATCTGACCCGTCAAGGCGCTATTGCAAATCACGATCGACTCCAGGTTGGTCATCATGGCAACCTTGTCGGCAGGAATGGACGACGGTGCATCAGCAGCCTTGCGCAAGAAGAGGCGCTCCAGATTGGTCAGGCCCCAAATCGAAGCAGGAATTTTTCCACTGGCGCCCTTGACGCTGCCGAAGAACTGCGAGTAGTCGATGGTGAGTTGCTTCAAGTTCTTCAACTTGCCGATAGACTCGGGAACTGAGCCCTTGGCGTCATAGCTGGAGCTGATGTTGAGGTTTGTCAAGTTCACAAGGTTGCCAATAGCATCTGGTATCACCGCGTTGAGGTCGACTATTTCAAGACTCGTGAGCGTAGTGAGCTTGCACAAGCCATCGATGGGTCCGTCAAAGCCCACGAGATCCAGTTCCTCAATGACCGGGAGGTCGATTTTCTCGGGTATCTTGCTGCCAGCCACGTCATCGGAATTAGGAATGCTGATAGACAGTTCTTTGAGCTTGTTGAGTTGAAACACCTCGGCCGGGCATGAGTTCTGCACCCCTTCATAGCAATGGAGCTGAATCTCGAGTTGCTCAAGCTCGGTGAGCTGGCCGATTTCAGCTGGAATCGCGCCATACAACGAGTCACCGCTTAGCTCAAGTTTCGTCACACGCCCCTCGGCATTGCACTCCACACCCTCCCACTCGCCGATGGGGCGGTCGGTGTTCCAGTTTTCAAACTTCTCTTTGGGAACATTCTTCTTGATGTTAAGCGCATCATAGATCTTTACGAGCACTTCCCTGTCGCTAAGTTTTTTCCCACCCTTGCTGCATGAGGACCCCATTGCTGTGAACAATAGCAAAAGGGCAAACACTGAGGACATAAAAAGGTTTTTCTTGTTCATTTTCATCCAGTTTTAAAATTAATAAAATAAATCTATTTTTCTGAAAATTTTTACAAAGATACAAGAAAAAACTCAAAAAGCAAAAAAATGAAGGGAAAAAACGAAAAAAAATCACCAGTTGCTATAGTCAACGGCATTGCGGCGGCACTCTTCCTTGATGAGCGAGTCAGGGTCAATTTTGGCATACTCTCCCATGCGGCGATAGCGCGGGCGGCAAATGAACCGCTCCACCATGTAGGCCGCTGCAAAATAAAGGACAGCCAGCAGCCAAAGCATGAGATAGTTCTTGCCAAGCTGGTCAATCGTGGCGCCATTAGTCTGAATGGCAATATAGGCGTTGGCAGCCCAATTCGACGGCAAGGCATTGCCCATTGCCTGCCACAGCGGCGACATCATGAAGCGCGGCCAGGAGACTCCCGTGAGGAACACAAAAATCGCCGAAGAGAACGCCATGACCAGGAAGGTTGACTCGCGGTCGTTGACAAACACCTGCAACGTTTGCCCCAGCAGTGAGCAGCCCAGCAAGAACGGCAGCATGACAATCATGATGTCGAGCGCATCGCCATTTTGGGGGAAATCAAAGAACATGGGCACAAAATGCAAGACGTAGACCGTGGGCACGATATAGATGAAGAAATGGCACAGCATCTTGCCCATGATGGTTGCGCCCACGCCTGCGCCCACATCGAGCGGGTCAACACCCCTGTTGCGCAAGCGGCGTTCACGCCCGCCCCCACGCAACACGCAGATGCCCAGTATCATGCTCTGCTGCAAAATCAAGACCACCACACAGGGCAACACCGACGAGGCGATTCCCATTCCCGTGTTGCCTAGGGGCACTTGACGGCTCTCGATCACAGCACCCGTCTGGTAGGTGAGCAGGTGGATTTTTTGAGCCATCACTCCACTGCTCATGTGCTGCTGCACATTGGTCAGCCCTGAGAGTACCTGCTTGTAACGCATGAGCACGCTCATGTCGACATAGAGCGACACGTGCCCTTGCATGCCGCTTTCTATATTTCTTGAGAAATCGCGAGGAAAATACACAATGCCATAGCACTCGTGCTCATTCATCAAGCGGCGAGCATCCTGCATATTGCTCACGTAGTCCATCACCGCAATCTCGGGCGTGGCATCCAGCTCGCGCACGAATTGGCGTGTGAACTGGCTACGGCAGTCGTCCACGACCACCACTTTGACATCGTAAATCATCTCGGGATTGTAGATGAGCGAGTAAAGAATGGGATAGAGGGCACAGAGCACCAGGAAGAAGATAATCACCGCCTCGTCATGGAACACGAGATGCAGTTCCCGCTTCCAGACGCTGAAGACATCGATATGCCATTGCAACAACTTTCTCATCATCTTCAATTTCATCATTATGGCACATAAACAGGATGCATGCACTCTCGCTTGAGACGAAAACGCAACAGCCAAGGCAAGACGCAAAACCCGACGAGGGCCGCATAGTAGACACGGCTATAATAAAAAGGAATGCCATTTAATGCCTGGTCGACACTGATCAGGAAATAATACTTCATGGGCACCACGTAGCCTAACGCATGAACCCAGCTGTACATTCCTTCTTGCGGCAGCGAGAAGCCGCAGAAAGAGAAAGAGAGCATGCCAAACAGGGTGCACAGCGTAGCGCTCAGCCGGAAATTAGGAACCACGCATATCGACATCAATGCCCACGCCTGGTTGGCCAGCACAAAGAGCACCATCGCCAAGAGCATATTCCACGGGGAGCAGTTGAGCGGGAAACCATACAGCCGATACATCATGAACTGGATAAACCAGCCTACCGAGATAAAAATGACCGACTGGGGCGCCAGCTTGCCGCCAATGGCCACAGTGATGCTGTCGCCCGAACTGCGTAGCCACTGGCGGCAAGTTCCGAACCGGAACTCTGTGCCAATGCTGAACGTGGTCACCAGCAAAATCAGCAAGGCGTAGATGCAGGGCACAAACGAGGCGTTCAGGTAATAACTATAGTTGCCCGAAGGATTATTCAGCGGGTGGGTGTGGGTCACTACAGGCTGCATCGAGGCCGAAATGGCCTCGTCGCGCAGGCCTATGGTTTGCATCACGGTTTTGGCAATCGCGCCATTGGCCAGCACCGTCACGGTCTTGAAGCCCTTGAATTGCATCGAGGCCGGTGCGATGTAGGCATAGTTTATATAGTAGCTGATTGTGGGTTGGCGGCCGCTCAAGGCTCGCTGTGACAAATCGGCAGGGATGTAGAAGAAGCCATACACCTTGCCACGCTGCACGGCATCGGCCGCCTCCTGATAGTTGCGGAAATGATATTGTATGTCAACCGTTTGCAAGGCTCCCAAATTGCGGGTCAAGGCGCGCGACATCGATGAGTGGTCAAGGTCGACAATTCCCACTGGCACACGATCCACGGTGCCATTCCTCATCAAGTCTAAATAGAACCATGCGCACAAGATGGGCATCACAATCATCATCAAGTAGAAAACCTGCCGCCTCACAAGCGAGACAGCACCACGTTTCAGTGATTCCTTGATATATTTCTTCCACATCATCGTTTACGGTTGGCAGTTCTCGTGATTTGAGCGTTCCTGCCTCTTTTTTCCCTATTCCTTCAAGATTACCGACATGCCTGGACGAAAGCCTTCAATCTCGCCGATGGGACGGCATTTGATCTCAAACGTCTTACTGTCATATTGCCCGTAGGCTTTCGAGGCATTCCAAACGGCATAAGACCCCATGTCGTGAATGTAGTAGACACACAGCTTTGCTTTCTTGTCCTTCAGCGCAGGAATGGTCACCTCAACCGTGGTATCAAGGGAGAAATCGCTCAATTTGTCCTCTCGCACGTTGAAAGCCACCCACATCTTATCGAGTTTTGAAATCGACATGATGGGCGTGCCCAGCGACACCAGTTCCCCCTCATGGGGATAGATCTCGCTCACCTCGCCATCGCAAGGGGCCAGAAGCACCTGATCCTCAAGGATAGCCTCGACTTCTCTCACCGTTCCCACAGCCACTTTCTCAAGGCTGCTGCTCATCGTCTTCTCCTCGGGTTCTGACGGGTTGACGAGCAAGCGCTGGTTGGCCTCGGCGGCGTGTACGGCGGCGCTGGCAATGTCATAGGCGGCCTTGGCCTCATCGCGTCGCTGCTGGGTCACGACCCCCTCCTGATAAAGGTTCTGCATGCGGTCATACGTTTTCTTGGCAATCTCCTCGGCAGCCTTGGCTTGCTTCACAATATTGTCCTGGCTCTCCCTCAACTCCTTGCGAGCGCTCTTGTGCACTTTCTGGTTGGCTGCCTCGGCGGCTTTGCGGGCATTTTGGGCTTTATAGAGCGACGCGTCGGCGAATTTTGAGGAAATCGCCACCAGCGTGTCGCCCTTGTGCACGTAGTCACCCTCGCGCACTAAGATGCGGGTGACGCGACCTGGCAACTTGCCCGAGACACGCACCTGGTCGCAATCGGCCTGCCCCTGAGTGATTTCTTTGGGGGCATGGATGAGCAAGATACCCAGTACCGCTATCGCAGCCATTACAATGACAAACACGCCTAATGCAGCTAAAAGAGCCTTGTCGCGCTTGCGCACGATCGTGCGCTGGTCTTTCACCTCGGCACGCCTCGATAGGGCTTTCTTCGGAGTTGATCCGGTGGCCGATTCTGGGCTTTCAGCTTGGCTGGGTTCCTCGTTGGGTTTAGCCTTGGAGGGGCTGCCGCTCGATGGAGTCACTGCTGCTGGCTGCGAGGCGTTGGAATTGCCTTGCTGGGCAGGAGTATTTCTTTCATCAGTCTTTTCCATTCTATTGGGATGTTTTGAAATGTTTAATCTAAATGAATATCCATCGTGCCCAAGACTTTGCTCAAGTACACATCGCAAAGCTGGACATCGATTTGAGCATCGATATTCTCGCTATAGGCCGCTAACCACGCCGTCTGGGCCGCAAGCAGCTCGTTAAGGTTCACCACGCCCTCGTGAAACCCAAAGTTGGCACACCGCAGGTTCTCATTGGCTTTCGCCAAGTCGCTCTTGGTCTTGTCATAGGTTTTCCAGGCCTCCTGATAGCGGAAAGCGGCTTGATTGACTTGCAGCTCCACTTTCTCCTTGATGTTGTCGAGTTCCAGCCTCCGCATCCGGGCATCGGCCAGGGCAGCCTTGTATTTTGCCGTGCGCCCTCCCCAGTGCCAGATGGGCACCTTCACGATGGCTCCCACGGTCCAGGCGAAGCCGAATTTGTTCTCAAAGCCGTTGTAGGTGTTGGGATTGGTAGCGTGATAGGAGGCAAAAGCGGCGACTGTGGGGAGCATTTCGCTCTTGATCACCTTGGCTTTCTCATCGTAGATTTTGGTGGCCAGCTCCAGCGAGTGGATATCGTGGCGCTTGGCATAGACCGAGTCCATGTTGAATGATGACGGATGCAGGCGGCCACTGATGCCGTCGCTGTTCTCATCTTGAAGCGCATAGATTTTGTCAACGGGCTGGCCGCAAATTTGGTTAAGCAGCATGCGGCTCAGCGCCAAGCCGTTGTCCACCTTGGTGAGATTCACATTGGCCTCGTTCACGCGCACGTCGACGGTGAGTTTATTGGCCAAGGTAGCAACCCCCTGGTCCATCATCTTTTGGACATCATTATCAAGACTGCTCACCAGTTCGAGATATTGCCTCACCAGTTTTTGCTTGGCTACCAGTGAAACGACTTGCCAGTAGGCCTCGTCGACACTGTAAATCACATTTTCCACCTTGCTGTCGTGCATCGACTGTGCCAGTTCCTCGGCGTACTGTGTAATCGCATTCATGGCGCGGATTTTCCCGCCCATGTACACAGGCTGCACGGCAGTGATGGCGCCGGCAAAGACATTGTGGATATCGGTCACAAGCCCGCTCTTGGGCAGCAGCGCCACCTGCGAGGGCACAACCGAGCCATCCACGACCAGCGGCAAGCCCGTCGACGGGTCGGTGACCAGATTGAAATCATACTTGCCCGTTTGAGGATTGAAGCTCTTGACAGGGAGGTACTGGTCTTTCTTCAACAATGAGAGTTTTCTGGAATTGTACAGGTATCCCCCAGCAAAATCAATGGCAGGCAAGTAGGCCGATGCGGCTTCCTGGCGTTGGTAGGCCGCCTTCTCGATATTGATTTTTTCCTTTTGGATTTCCTTATTGTTGTTCAATGCCATGCGGCGGCAAGAGTCGAGCGAGATGGCTCCTTGCGCTATCATGGGCACAACGACCAGCATGGCAAAGCCCAAAAGACGCTTGCGCAATTCTTTTACCATAGTCTAATATCATTACCTATTTCTGTCACAAAGATAGTGCAAATTGAGACACTACATTTAAAACATGGGTGATTTTGACCAAAAATGTGTAAAATTTGACAATTAAAAAGCACTATAGCACAAAACAGGAACTATAGTGCATACATGGCGCTGAAATCTTCTATGCTACCTCTTGGTTGAGGATTTCTTCCGGGTTGAGGATTTCTTCCGGGTTGAGGATTTCTTCTGGGTGGTCGACTGCTTGCCAGCGGCTCCTCGCCCCCCATTGCCGGCATAGGTGCCACGGGCATATTGCTGCCGAATGGCTGGCAACTCCTTTTGAATGGCGGCGATGCGCTTGGCATCGCTGGGGTGGCTACTGAAGAAATCGCTGCGGTTTCCATTGCCCGAGGCGCTCATCTTCTTCCAGAAGGTGAGGGCGCAATCGGGATTGTAGCCGGCGATAGACATGAACACAAGCCCCATCTTGTCGGCCTCGCTTTCGTGCTTGCGCGAGAAAGGAAGCATCACGCCATAGTTGGTGCCAAGACCGAACACTTGATTGGCCACAGCCTGGGTCGTGCTGCTTTTTCCTTGCGTGAAGATGCTCAATGCCTGCGCGCCATACTGCGCGAGCACTTGCTGGCTCATGCGCTCTTGGCTATGCTTAGCCACAGCGTGGGCGACTTCATGGCCGAGCACAACAGCGAGCTCGTCGTCACTGCTCACGATGTCCATGAGCCCCTCGTAGACCACAATCTTACCGCCTGGCATGCAGAAGGCATTGATTTCCTTGTTCTTGACCAAGTTGAATTCCCATGCGAAGTTCTTCACTTCATTAGAAAGCCCATGGCTGTTCAAGTAGGCCTCGGTAGCGGCGGCAATCCTCCTGCCCACGCGGCTCACCATTTCGCATTGGCTTTTTTTCTCCGATCTTTTGGCGTTCTTCATGTAGCTGCTATACTGCGTGAGGCTCGCTTGAAGCACCTCGCTTTCAGAAACCATGTTCAATTGATGACGCCCAGTGATCGGTACTGAGCTGCAACTGGAAAGCAACGAGGCCAACACCGCCATAATTGCAATAATTCTATTTGTTTTCATTTGATTATTCCTGTTTGAATTTATATTTTTTTCGTTTTCATGCGCCGGCCTAACTGTGCGTTCGCACGCGTTCGCACGCGCTCGGTTGGCGGCATTGTGGCATTGCGCTCGCCGACAGCCGTGACCACCGCCTGGGCCAATTCGGCAAAAGCCTTTCCCGAAACTGTGCTTTGCATCGTCACTGGGACGCCATCGTCGCCGCCCTTGCAAATTCCTGCCACAAGTGGCACCTGTGCGAGCAACTTCACCCCCAGTTTCTCGGCGAGATTCTTCCCGCCATCCTTGCCAAAGATGAAATAACGCTCATCGGGATGGCTGGCCGGGGTGAACCAGGACATATTTTCAACGATGCCCAACACGGGCACGTTGACCTGACTGCCCATGAACATAGAAATGCCTTTGCGGGCATCGGCCAGCGCCACCTCCTGGGGCGTCGTCACCACGAGGACGCCCGTGATGGCCAGGGTCTGCACCAGCGTGAGGTGAATGTCGCTCGTGCCAGGCGGCATGTCGATGATAAAGTAGTCGAGGTCGCCCCATGCGGCCTCGGTAATGAGCTGCCTCAAGGCATTGCTGGCCATGGCACCGCGCCACAGCACCGCAGTCTCCTTGTCCACAACAAAACCTATCGACAGGACCTTCACGCCATATTTCTCGGCGGGCAAAATCATTTTCTTTCCCTCGATTTCCTGCATGTAGAGCTGTTCCTCCTCGATGCCGAACATCTTGGGAATCGAGGGGCCGAAAATATCGGCATCGAGCAATCCAACCTTGTAGCCTTGCATGGCCAGTGACACGGCCAAGTTGCAGGCTATGGTCGACTTGCCCACGCCACCTTTGCCCGACGAGACACCAATGATGTTTTTCACGCCTGGCAACGGGGGCATGTCGTCTTCCTTCTTGTGAGGATTGCCCTGGCGGGTTTTCACGGCAATGTTGCCTTTAATGTCGACCTCGGCATCCACGTGGGTGAGAATCGCCGCCTCGCTTGCGCGCACGATTGACTTGATAAAGGGGTCAGTGGGCTTGTCGAACACAAGAGAGAACGAGACTTTGTTCCCCTCGATGCGCATGTCGTCCTCAACCATGCCCATGGTCACGATGTCTTTGCCCGTGGCTGGGTAGCGAACGGTCTTGAGTGCCTCAAGGATGAGATTGGGATAGAGTTCCATCATCAGAAATTCAAATCTAAAAAATCGTCAATTTAATCATTGGGTTGCCTCACACTGCACTCCTTGTCGGCGGCGCACAGTTGGGGCATCTGGATGTAGCCGCGATTGTAGCTGCGATAGGTGTCACGCTCGATGTCGATTTCTGGCTCTTCTAACGAGCCGTCTTGCGGAAGGCTGAACTTGAGATACTTGATGGTCAGGCCCCGGTCGAGCCATTGCCGCTCGTAGTGGGTCTTGATTTCAAGGATGTCGTCGGCCATGCCACTGTGGTAAAGATCGCTGGTGTCCAGCTCCACGGGCAGGCGATTGCGCTCGACCATCGCGCGCGTGTAGGCATACAGGAACGGGCTGTCGGTCTTCAAGTGGACGGTGCCGTTGTCTTTTAGAATCTTGCGATAATTCTCCAGGAAACGGGTACCCGTGAGGCGCTTGTTTACTTTTTTCATCTGCGGGTCGGGAAAAGTAATCCATATCTCAGAAATCTCACCCGGCGCGAACATGCGGTGAATCATCTCGATGCTCGTGCGCAAGAAAGCCACATTGGTCATGCCTTCCTGCTCGACGATTTTGGCCCCGGTCCACATGCGCGCGCCTTTGATGTCGACACCGATATAGTTTTTTTCGGGAAACCGCTTGCCCAAGCCAACGGCATACTCTCCCTTGCCACAGCCTAATTCCAGGACAATGGGGTGGTCGTTGTGGAAGTAGCCGCTGCCCCACTTGCCTTGCATGGGACAGCCCTCCTGCTCCAATTGAGACCAGGGAAACTGGAAGACACAATGAAAGGTCTCCATGTCGGCAAATTTCCTTAATTTATTCTTTCCCACGCCTATTTCCTATTTTACAAGCACCTTGAAGCTCGTTCCATTGATGCGCACGATGTAGATGCCACGCCCGATGTCGCCATACTCGTTATGACCTGCCTCAACCAGAAGGCCGATTGACGTGCCATTGAGCGCAACCAGTTGAGCGGTCGTGGCTTCTTGGCTCTCGATCACCAACACGCCGCCGCGCGTGTAAACCTTGACCGCCGATGCGCTGACCTCCTCGACACCTGTCGTGTTGCTCACCCGCGCGCAAGCATCGTCGGGGAAAAACTGCTTGGAGTCGGCTGTAGCCAGCACGATATTGTCGGCTAAGATCTCGCTTTCGGCAGCAAGCCCCTGGCTCGCCTTGACCGTGAGTTGCAGGATAGCACCCTCGCCGCCTGCAATGACCTCGTTTCTTTCGGCATGGGCAATCATGCGGATGGAGCCGTCATCGAGCGTCTCAACCGTCATCAGGTGGGCGCAAGTTCGGTCAGTGATCGCATAGTCCTCCATCGAGAGCCCACTGGGCAAGTGAAGGTCGAATTGCAGCGAGGCATAGGCAAGTGCGTTATTCAAGCCGATTTCAAGAACGCGCGTCTCGCCCGGCCGCAAATCAAGATCGCTCATGGCCAAGCCGTCAGTCGTGTTGGACGCGGTGATTTTGCCCTTGATGATTTGGTCTTCTCCAGTAATAATCAGGTTAATCAGGGCTGTCACATCGGTCACGTTGATAATACCGTCGGCATTGATGTCGCAATAGCCCTCGTTCCAGGGAGTAGCGCCAAGGATGGTGTTGATGAGCGCGGTCACATCGGTCACGTTCACGATGCCGTCGTCATTCACATCGCCAAGCAAGTGAGCCTTCACAATGTTGAATTCCTTCCATTGCTCGGCAGCGAGATATGGATTAATCTTGATCACCCTGAGCTCAACCGCTGACTGGTCAATGCCCGCCCACACGCTGTCACCCAGCGCCGGGGCGTCGCCAGGCCTGGCATCGATAGACACGAGTCCGGTCATGCCTGCCATGGCCATGTTGCCCAGACGGGTGACATCTACAGGAATCATCAAGTTGGTCACCTTATCGGCGTTAAAGAACGCATAGTTGCCAATCGCGGTAACTCCCCTCGACATCACATTGGCATTGCTCACGCTTGACCCTGCAAACGTGTAATCTCCCACCTTGGTCACTCTGCGCGGCAACACCAGGCTGGAAACGGGGGCGTAGTAAAACGCGCCATCGCCAACAGACGCTACCGTTGGCGGCAGTTGAACGGCCTTGACCTGGCTGTTGGCAAAGGTCCAATTGCCGATGTGGGAAAGGCTGGTGTGCCTGCTCAGGTCGGCATTCTCCATGCCCGATGCCATGAAAGCCTCGTCGCCAATGCTTGCCAGGGTTGTGAAATCAGTCCATGTGAGGGCCTTGAGAGCCGTGCAGCCACAAAACGCGCCTGCGCCTATCGTTTTCACCGTTCCTAAAGTCACGCGGCCTAACTTGGTGTCGCCCAGGAAGGCGAATTTCCCGACTCTCCCATTGGGCACCGTGGCGCTCGTGAGCGCCAGGCAGCGCGAAAACGCGCCATCGCCCACGACAGTCACCCGGGCGGGAATGGCCACACTGGTGAGTCCCGTCGCATTGAAAGCATAGGAGGCTATCGAGTCGACCGACTCGGGAATGCTGATGGAGGTCAGCCGCGAGCAACCGGTGAAAGCGGCATAGCCGATGGCTCGGGTGTCGCTTGGCAGCACCACCCTCGAGAGCGGCTTGCCAAAAAACGAGGCTTGGGGAATGACTTTGGCCTCAAAGGAGAACTGGGTCCCCAGCAATGGCGTCGACAGGTCTTGATAGGCAACAATGTCAACACCGCTCAAGTCAACCGACTCAAGCGCATCGAGATAGCGCGAGATGTATTTAAAGTCGCGGGCATCCATCGTGCCCGTAATGGTGAGATGAGTCACACGCGTGTCGGTAAGGACGCGCGACAAGTTGCCCGCGGTATTGTGAACCGTTGTCGCCATTGATGAGAACGAAACACTTAAAAATGCCAAGAAGAACGCTAAATTACGCATAAGCTTTACTTTGATGTGAGCACAAAAGTAACGATGAAATTTACTTATCTATTTTCTTAACGGAAAAACCGCCGAAATAGTATGTGAAATTCCTCTCGGCTCAGCAATCGTTTCCATCAAGGAAGTCATCACTTGCTCGGCACACTGCCCTGGCACGCGCTTGGGGCTTTTCTCACATAGCCACCAGCCCCTTTGTGAAGAATGATATTAATCAGCGAGGTCACATCGGCCGAATCGTAGACTGAATTGTCGTCTAAATCGGCAGCCAGCCCATCAAAGGAGGCGGGATGATTGCCGAGGATCTCATTGACAAGCGTGGTCACATCGGCCACATCAACCGAGCCATCCATGTCCACGTCGCCCAGCAAAACTGTTCTCAAAATGTGGAACTCCTTCCATTGCTCGGCAGCCGCATAGGCCCTGGCCACCTGTTCGTCGGGGATGTCGAGTTTCACAAGAGGCTGGCTGACGCCCGCCCACACGCTGTCGCCCAGTGCCGGGACGGTGGCAGGCAGCGCCTTGACCGTTTGCAGGCCTGTCATTCCGGCCATGGCCTGAGTTCCTATGAAACTGACGGTGCCGGGAATAACGAAATCGGCATGCTGGCTACAGTTATAGAACGCATAGTCACCCACACTCGCGCAGCCCTCGGGCAAGATGGAGTCTATCGCTAAACGGGTACAGCCAGCCAGCGCAAAAGCGCTCACCTCGCTGGCATGGGCTGGCAGGCTCAAAGATGCCAGCGCCGTGTCGCAGAAGAAAGCGCCCTCGCCCATTTTGGTCACGCTGCCCGGCAAGCTCACCTGCCGCACCGGCGTGGTGGCAAAAGCCCAATCGCCCACCTGCTCTAACCGCGTCCATTGCGAGAGGTCGAGATTTTTGATCCCACTCAAGATAAAGGCCTCATTTCCAATTGACGACACGAGTGACTCGTGCGAGAATTCCACCGACGTGAGCGACGTGCAGCCGTTAAAAGCCCCTGTCCCGATTCTCATGACGCCACTTCCCAACGTCACCTTGCTGAGCAACGTGTCGCCCAGAAACGTGAAATCCCCGATAACGGCATTGGGAATGCTGGCAGCAACAAGCGCGTGGCAACGTGAAAACACGCCCTCGCCAAGCACTCTCACACGCTCGGGAAGGGTAATCGCCGTCAAGCCGGTACCATTGAAAGCGTAGGAGGCAATCGAATCGACGGTCTCGGGCACGCTCACGGCCTTGAGCTGGCGACAGCCGGCAAAAGCGCCAAATCCTATCGACTTGAGCGATGAGGGGAGCGTGATGGCGGTCAATTTCTTTCCCATGAAACTCGTGCAGGGGATGCTGGCCGCCGCATAGGACTGCACCGATTCAAAAACGGGGGCTTGCACGTTGTCGTAGGCAAGGATGACGACACCGCTCAAATCCACGGTGGCGAGCTCGGGCAGGCTATCGCGCATGAACTTAAAGTCGCGGGCATCCATCGTGCCGGTGACCGATAGCGACGTAATGCTGTGGTCGGGCAATTGACTGGCCAATTGGCCCGCCACATTTTCCACTTGCGCAGCCCATGCACACATCGCTGTCAATGCACAAGCCATCAAAAACATAAGGTAGCGCATACTGATCACTTTTTCAATTTACAAAGATACACATAAACAGCGACACACGCCAAACCATTCCTAAAAAAAGTTTGAACGGCATTTTGACTTCACATTTGATTTCACAGCGCGGCGGTGAGCGCGCTCACGGGTGCGCAACCGCGTGTGGCTCATCAACTGCCCGCTGGAGCCCGAGCCCCTCCCGGCTGAGCGGACGTGAAGCGCAGCGAGCCGCTGCGCTTCACGTCACCACCCCACGGCAAGGGGTGTCCTTTAGCTTTCGCCCAAGATGAGGTTGATCAGGGCCGTCACGTCGGTCACGTTAATC
>CABTZK010000035.1 GCA_902489275.1 uncultured Porphyromonadaceae bacterium | reverse complement strand
TAAATAAATAAATAAATAAATAAAAAATAAATGCTTCTTTTTTCTTATTATCATTGCCACAGGCGCATCGGTGAGCGCACGGTGAGCCTAAATGCCGTTCAGGCGACGTGTTTCCTCCACGTCGAGCGCCTCTGCCAGGATGCTTACCGGGTTCTTGACAGGATAGCCTGTCGACATCTCAATCTGCCACTTGCAGGTTTCACAATCGGTGCTCACAACCTCGGGGTTGACCTCTCTAATTTGGCTGAAAACGGCATCTCCAATCTTTTGCGAGCGGTCATAATTCTCTTTCTTGAACCCATAGGTGCCGGCAATGCCGCAGCACTGTGAGTCGAGTACAACAAGCTCCAAGCCGGGAATCATTTTCAACAACTCGGTGCTGTAGACCACCCAGCCCATTTTTTCCATGTGGCATGCTGTGTGATAGGCCGCACGCATCTTGAAATCTTTGCGAAACGCCAGTTTCAAGTCTCCCCTTTCCAGCTGGCGGTAGAGGAAGCGGGTGGCTAAGGTGATGCCCTCTCTCACGTCGCTGTTGTCGATTCCAAGCAGGTGCTCATACTCGTCGCGCATCGTGAACGTGCAGGTGGAGCTGGTGGTGAGGACTGGGCGGCCGTCGTCGGCAACTGACTTTCTAATCGACCGGATGTTGGTCTCGCCTTGGCGCTTGGCCTGCCCGCTCATCCCGTTGGCAATGAGCGCAACTCCGCAGCATTTCTCTTTTTCCAGGAGATGAACGCCATAGCCCACGGCATTCATGATTTTCACCAGGTCTTTTCCGAGCTGCGGGAAGTTGTAGTTCACATAGCAGCCATGAAAGTAGCTCACGTGCTTCTTGAAAGCGTCTTGCTGGGCGGCGGCGCGCTTTTTGAACCAGGTTTCAAACTTTTGGGTCGCGTAGGCCGGGAACGTGCGGTGCTTGTCAATGCCCATGACCGAGTGCAGCACGGTCTTGACAGGCTTCAAGCCCAAAGTGGTGTTGACGATGGGAGCCACCATATTGGCCATCGTTCCCACGAAATCGGTGTTGGCCAGCATCACGTCTCTGATGGCCGGCCGATGGGTGCTGTAGTTGATGCGCGAGGCCTGGATGATGTCGGCAATGCGCACTCCCGATGGGCAAGCCACCTCGCAACGCTTGCAATTAAGGCACATTTTCAGAGCCTCGTCAAAGAATTTGCTGTCTTTGAGGCGATAGCGCTCCTGGTCTGGCCCGGAGTGCTTGGGCCCGGGATATTCTGGTGTTACAGCCGACACTGGACAATAGGCCGTGCAAATGGTGCATTTCAGGCATTGCTCCAGGTTGTTGCCGCTGATATTCTTCAATTGTATTTTTTCTGGTCTCATCGTCATTACCTCCCTATCATGTTTTCTGTCACTTTCAAGGCTGTGAGCATCGACACTCCAGCCGCATCGGCCAGCTTCACGCTGTGGTGCCCACTGAGGACCGAGCCTGTGGCAAAAAGGTTTTCTATGTTATTTCCGTCTATTGATGCCTGGAACGCGGCATTGGTTTTCACGCCGTACCCCATGTAGGGCTGTGTCTCGAAGAGATTCTTGCGCGTCCACTTTTCACGGCTCTCGTCAGCATCGACATCAAGTCCGAACACGGGCTCAAACACCCGCTGGTAGTTGCTCTTCAAGCCATGGCTAAAGAACGAGCCGGTGGCGAGAATAAAATTCTGAGCCTCTAAGAGCTCGTCGGGCAGCTGGGTTGTCTTCACGGCCGTCAGCCGGGCACCCTCGAAGAAGCCTTCCTGCACGGTGTCGCCTGTGAGGAACGTGCCGCCAGCGTTGCAAAACGCTCTTTTCAGGAAAATCGTGGCTCTCACGCCCGAAAGGCAGGGAGGCATAGTGGCGACAAACTCCACGGGGCGGTTGAGCATGGCTTTGAAGCGCTCAATGCTCTTGTCCTCGTTGAAGCCCAAAACTGCGGGGATCAGCAGCGTGTCGGCATTAGACGGCAGCGAGTTAACGCGCTGGGCAAACTCTTCGAGTTGCCCTGGGCTGGCGAGAACCTTGGCGATATTGGTCGCCCGCATCTCGGTCGGGCTCTTTCTTGCCCGCATAAGCGCCGCGGTAGAGACTTCCTTGATGGCCGTCACCACCCCTTGCTTGGCGAGGTTGGCCGCTAGGAACTGTGTGGGAAAGTCTAAGAAGCCCTCAATGTTCACAATATCGGCCTTTTTCCATGGCCATTTTCCGGGTGCATCGGTAGTGGCATACTCGCTCATGGTGAGCCACGCGGGTTTCAGCGTGCCAATGGGGGTCAAGCGGTAATGGTTAGACGAAGCCTCGCCCCGAACTTGAATTCCAGCCTTTTCCAGCAAAGTTTTCGCCTTGCCAGCCAGGCTCTCAAATTGGTCCTTGCCAATTTTCTTGTAGGGATGGGTCGCATCGAGCGCGTCCATCGCATCGAGCGGCGAGCTGACGACGTTGCCGTTTTGGTCATAACCCAGCAGGTCAAACGAGCCTGAGCCGAAATGCAGGCTGTTCTGTCCAGCCGAGACGATGCAGGTTTTCTTCCCGGCGGCGACGAGCGTCAAGCCGGCGGTCAGGCCGCTCAAGCCTCCGCCAATGATGATAACGTCGTATTTCATTTGTTGTCCTCCTCTAAATTCATAAATTGGTTGAGTCCGCAAAGTCCCTCATATATCGTTGTTGTGAGCATGCCCTCGTCGATTGCGCTTCCCCAAGCGACGGCACTCATGCCTTTCCAGCGCTCGTTGAGGAGATCCGCCAAATCGGCCAGCGATTTTTCGGCATCTTTGTTTTTGGCACAGAGCAGCCCGGCAGCCCGGCAGGCACACAGCTCGCTTTGGCACGTGCCCATACCCGTTCTCGTTCTTCGCCTGAGGTCGATGAGATTGTTGACTTGGAGGTGTTCCAAGGCATAGTTCACCTCGCCCACGCTCACGCACTCGCACTCGCACACCAAGGAGCGGTCAAGAAAGGTGGATTGGGCGATTTCATTGACGCGCTCGCCTTGCCGCCCCTGAGCTGCCCGCCATGCGTTGCCCTTGTCGTTTTGATCCGCCTTTGGCGTCTCGGACCCCGGCAGTGGCGTCTCGGCCGTCAAGCAGCGTTTCTCGATGCCCAACTTCTTGCAAGCGAGGTCGGTGGCTTTCTCGGCCATCAGCCGGTAGGTCATCATCTTGCCACCCGTGATGGTAATCATTCCGGCAAGTCCGTCGCGGGTCTCATGGTCGATGCACACGATGCCACGGCTGATGTTGCGCCCCGAGGGGTCGTTGTCGGCGGCTACCAGCGGCCTGACGCCGGCATAGGCTCGCAGCACCCTTGTCGTGGAGAGGCTGGGGGCCAGTTTCACGCCCTCTTTGAGCAGGAGATCGACTTCTTGGGGAGTCACCTCCATGCGGTCGATGGTGTCCATGGGCACGCGGTCGCTCGTGGTGCCAATCACGCACACCGCGTCGTCGGGGACAAGGATGTCGGCGTTGGCAGGCTTGCGGCACCGGTTGATGACCATGCGGTTCACCCTGTGGCCAAACACCAGCAGCGACCCTTTGGAAGGAAACAAATTGATATCGACACCGACCATCTTGGCGATTTGAGAGCCCCAGATTCCGGCAGCATTAATGATGAGCCGCGAGTGAATCTCCCTGGTCTCGCCAGTGTGCTGGTCGAGCAGTCTCACGCCCCGGGTGCGTCCACTCTCGGTGAGCAGCCCCACCACTTCGTGATAGGTGAGGATGGTGGCACCGTGCAAGCGAGCATCGAGCACGTTTGACGTGGTGAGATGGAAAGGGTCGACCGAGGCGTCGGGCACCCTCACCGCCCCAATGAGCGCGGGATTGACCGCAGGCTCCATGCGCCGAGCCTCGTCTGGCGAGATAATTTCGGCCATGATTCCCGATTTCGCACAAGCCTCCACAAAGGTGCTTTGAAAATTCAAGTCATCTTCGGGAAGCGTAATAAACAACCCGTCAGTCTCCTCCACGCAATGACGGGCAATACGCCTGAGAATCATGTTCTCTTTGATGCACTCTGAGGCCGACTCCGGGTCGGTCACCGCATAGCGAGCTCCACTGTGCATCAGGCCGTGGTTGCGCCCCGTCGCACCGTTGGAAATGTCACGCTTCTCCACTAACAGGGTTTTCAGGCCACGCATCGCGCAGTCACGCGCCGTTCCGGCTCCTGTTATTCCTCCTCCTATGACAATCACATCATAGTCGTTGCTTATCGCTGTTTTTGCTGCCATATCCATTCTAAATTTGCTATGATTGGACTTTCGCTTTGAAACACAAATGAAATGATTTTGGTTTCTCTTAATAGTTTTACACGGCAAATATAAGCAACATTTACTAATATTCGTCATTTTATTAATCATTTTTAACACAAAGTTTCGTTTTTATCCAACTTAATTTTTGAAATCCATCATCCAAAATAAAGATTTTCCATATTCAACTCATCTTAACGACGATTTTACTATCTGTTTATTCATTTTTGGTAACAAATTTAAAGTAAATCTGTGGAATTTTGAAAAATTTGATAAAGAAACTAAAACGAAACCCAAAAGGCTCATGGCAGGATGGCATCATTTCATTGCTGACGCTCGAAATGGCATTATTTTCAAACCTATTCGCCTTAATTACACTTTTTTTGTGTATATTTGCGGTAGTTTTACAAAAAAGGCATATAGGACTTAAGTAAATGTTTGAATTTTGACGAATTGCGGCTTCATGACAGAGAACGGAAATAAGCGACTGCTCCTCGACACCCGATACTTGCGCATGGCAAAGATTTGGGCAGAGAACTCTTATTGCAAGCGCCGTCAAGTGGGCGCTTTGCTGGTGAAAGACAAGATGATTATCTCAGATGGGTATAACGGGACACCCGTTGGCTTTGAGAACGTGTGCGAGGACGAAAATGGCAACACCAAATCCTATGTCCTCCATGCCGAGGCCAACGCCATTACCAAGGTGGCCGAAAGCAACAACAGCAGCAAAGGCGCCACACTCTACGTGACCACCTCTCCGTGCATCGAGTGTTCGAAGCTCATCATCCAGTCAGGCATCAAGAGGGTGGTTTTCTCTGAGACCTATCGCCTCACCGATGGCGTGGAGCTCCTGAAACGCGCAGGCATCGAGTGCGTGCACATCGAGCATCGAGGCGACAATTATTCAGAGACGATTCTATAATTCATTGTATCATGACTTCGGGTAACAAACAAAGTCTCACTTGGGTGCCACTGGCACTGGCGGCGGCCCTGATTGCCGGCATCCTCATTGGCAGCCACTTCACGGCCCAAAGGTCAAGTGAGCTGGACCGAAAGCTCAACAACGTGCTGGGCATTGTGTCAAACGAGTATGTCGATGCGGTCAACATGGATAGCCTTGTCGAGCGGTCAATTCCAGAGATTCTCGCCAATTTAGACCCCCACTCGATTTACTTCAGCGAGAAAGACCTCCAGGTCGCCAACGAGGAACTCAGCGGCAGCTTCAGCGGCATCGGCATCTCGTTTCAAGTGATGGAGGACACCATCAACGTGATTGAGGTCATTCCTGGAGGTCCCTCGGAGAAAGTGGGCATTCTCACGGGCGACAAAATCGTCTCGGTTGACGGGAAGAGCTTTGTGGGGGAGAAAATCAATCCCAACATGGTCAGGGAACAGTTACGCGGAGCCAAAGGCTCGGTCGTGAGGCTGGGCATCAAGCGCAACAATAGCGACAAGCCAGTGTACTTTAACGTGACCCGTGGCGACATTCCCTTGAAGAGTGTCGATGCCGCCTACATGATTGAGAAAAACGTGGGGTACGTCAAAGTGAATCAATTTGGCCGCACAACCTACAACGAGTTTGTTGCCGGGCTCGCCAAACTGAAAACGCAAGGCGCCAAGCACTTCATCATCGACTTGCGGGGAAACGGAGGAGGGTACATGGAAATGGCTATCCTCATGGTGAATGAGTTCTTGCCAGCCAACCAGCTCATTGTCTCGACCAAGGGCCGATACAAGCGCGACGACTCTGAGGTGTGGAGCGATGGCAACGGCGCTTACCAAGACGAGGAACTGGTGGTACTCATTGATGAGTTCTCGGCTAGCGCGAGCGAAATCTTCGCAGGCGCCATCCAAGACAATGACCGCGGGCTCATCGTCGGTTGCCGCTCATTTGGCAAGGGGCTTGTGCAAAAGCAATTCCCATTGCCCGACAACAGCGCCATTCGCCTTACCATCGCCCGATACTACACGCCGAGCGGCCGGTGCATCCAAAAGGACTACAAGAGCAAAGACGGGCTGCTGGTCTACGACAAGGAGCTGTTTGACCGCTACAACACGGGCGAGCTCTACAACAAAGACAGCATCAAGATTGACAAGAGCAAGATATTCAAGACTTCGCAGGGGCGCACCGTCTACGGTGGCGGCGGCATTATTCCTGACATTTTTGTCGCCAAGGACACATCGGGTATCACCTCCTATTATATTGCAGTCATCAACGCGGGGCTTCCCCAGCAATATGCGCTCAAATATGTGCAGCGAAACGAGCGAACACTGTCAAAAGTCAAGGACTACAAGCAGCTCTTGCGCTTGCTCAACGACAACCAGGCACTGCTTAACGACTTTGTGACCTTCAGCTCGCAACATGGCGTGCCGGCACGGTGGTACTACATTGACCAATCCCGCGAATTCATCCTTACTGACCTGAAAGCGATCATCGCGCGCGACTTGCTGGGACAAGACGCTTTCTACCCGATTTTCAACCGCACCGACCGCACAATTGCTGCCGCCCTCAAGGCGATTGGCAAGCACCAGGCCAAATTCCCCATCACATCAAACGACATCCACTAAAATGGACATAGACAAGAAAGCATTACGCCGCACCATTCGCGCACTCAAGCGCGAGGTCACTCCCGAGCAAAGGGAACGCGAGTCAAGGCTCGTGTTCTCGACCATTGAGTCGCTGCGCGCCTTCAACGACGCGAAACGCATCCTGCTATACTACTCACTGCCCGACGAGCTTCCCACTCACGACGTGGTGGCGCGATGGGCCAAAACCAAGCAAGTGTTTCTGCCGCGCGTGAATGGCGACGAGCTCGACATCTTGCCATTTGACGGGCAGCTCAGCACATCGGAGCAATTTGGAATCGGAGAGCCCGATGGCGACAGTCCCATTGACCCTTCAACCCTCGACTTGGTTATCGTGCCGGCAGTGGCGCTTGACAAGCATTGCAACCGCATGGGGCGCGGCAAAGGCTACTACGACAGGCTGCTCCCGCGCTGCCCGCAAGCCTACGTGATTGGCGTGGCCATGGACTGCCAGCTGGTAGACACGCTCCCCGTTGAGGGCCACGATGTGCCCATGTGCGGTGTTGTCACGGCCTCCCACCTCTCGTTCCACAAAGCCTATCACCCCAAAAACGCTCGCCCATGATGTCTCTTATTCATCTTGACGCTAAACTGTGCGACATCGCGGTGAGCGACCCGTCGATTGTGTCGGTCTTTAACCGCTTTGGCATCGTCCTGGGCGTGGGCGACCACACGATTGCCTCCATTTGCCGCCAGCTGGCTCTTGAGCCAGAGTTCTTTATCACGATATTGAACACCTATCTTTTCCCCGACTATTTTCCCGAGAAAATCATGTCGTCGTTCAAGGCCGATGTGATTATCTCCTATCTCAACAAGACCAATCGCTACTACGAGCACTTTCAGCTCCCCAATGTGGAGCGGCACTTCGAGCTGCTGCTGCACAAGTCGAGTACCTCCAATAGCAACTTGCAACTCATGATGAATTTCTTCATTGAGGTCAAGAACGAATTGCTCAACCGCATCGACGATGACCGCAACCGCTGGTTTCCCGAGGTGCTCGCCAAGAACAACCATGTGGACGACGCATGCGTGGTGAGCGAGTTTGACGAGGGAAATGACACGATCGAGGACAAAATTGATGACCTTATCAATATGTTTGTTATCCATCTTAAAGGCGACTACGACCTCAACCTTTGCCAAGCCGTGCTCACAGTCTTGTTCAACCTCAAGAAAGACATTACACAGAACAACCGGATTAGGAACAGGATTCTCAAGCCGCTCTCGACAGCACTCTCCTCGCAATGAAGAAGGTCACAGTCATATTGCCTGATACCTTAACGGCAATCGGCCTCCAGCAGCTGATGGCCGAGGCATTTGGGGCGCGCGTCACTCTTGCCAGCACTTTCGAGCAGCTCTCACAGCAGCTCATTGACGACTCCCAACTTTTCGTCACTGACGCCCACACCTTTCTCAACCACCTCGACTTTTTCCTTCCCAACAAGGACAAAATCCTGCTCGCAAGCCGGCAAGCGACGGACTCACAACAAGTTCACAACTTAAATATTGCAGAAAGCAAAGAAAGCATCACCACTCAATTAACCCCCTACTTCAGTCAAGCCACCGACAACGACACCCAAGCCCACCTCACCCAACGCGAAATGGCTGTGCTCAAGCTCATTGTCGAGGGGTGCATCAACAAGGAGATTGCTGACCGCCTCAACATCAGCATCAACACGGTGCTCACCCATCGCAAGAACATCACTGCCAAACTCGGCATTAAGAGCGTGTCTGGCCTGAGCGTCTATGCCCTCATGAACGGCATTGTCGCGCCCAAGCCCATGTGAGGCAAGCCCCGTGCGCTCCATCATCATGCGAGAACGCGAGACGAGACACTGCCAGATCAAAGTCCCCCTCTCACGCGTTTCGCCACACCGTGTTGCTCACATTATTTCTTAGTGGCCGCCTTTGGGGCTACAGTTCTCCTGGGCGCTCTTTTCTTAACGGGTTTCTTGCTGGTTTTGTCCTCTTCTACCAAGCTGAAGTCACCAGCCGTGTCCTTGACGATGTTGTTGCGCATCATCTCTACCTCGCGGTTGAGGTCGTTGATCTCCGTCTCCTGGTTGCGGATGGTGAGCAACAAGGCATTGAGTTCCTCGTTGTCGATGTTCTCGGGAAACTGCTCATCGACCCGAATCATGAAATCGCTCAGCACATTCATGTAGTTGGTAAACGCCATGTAAGGCGAGTCGTAGGGGCTGTAATGCGAGTGCACGCTGCCGTCGTCGCTGTGCTTGGTGGACATGTAGAAGAAATGGTCGCTGGCCTGCAAGTAATACCAGTCTTGCCTGATGCGGCGGTCTTGGCACAGGCGCACGCGCTCGCCAATGGAATAGAGTTTCTTGACGGCCTCCTGTTGCAAGGTGTTGCCAAGCCAAGCGCTGGTGTCGCGCGCCTCGTCGGCCCACGAAATGGGATAGGGCACGTCGAGCGTGTCGACGGCTTTCACCTTAGCGACCACCTCGCTGGGCGTGCAGAATTGGACTCCCCTCTCGCGGGCAAAGCGCGGGAGCGCTTTCATAAACTCGAAGATTCCGCTTTCGCCAGGCTGAAGCTCGCCAAAGGTCTCGTAATTCATAAAGAGGTTAACGATTTGCTCCTCCTGGGGTGTCTGAGCCACCCAGTCGATATACTTGTCGGCCGTGAGCGGGAAATCGGGGCTTTGCGAGTTGCTGAAGCGAAACGAGATGTCATCGCTCAACTTTGAGTTTTTGAGCAGCAGTTTCAGCTTGGGAGCGGTGACCGCGCTGTAGATATAGTTGGGCGACTTCCAGCCCAAGATGTGCTTAACGCCATCGGTGACCGCGCCCTCAAATCCCATCGAGGCCACCAAGGCCGCAATGTCGTTGTCGTAGATTAACTCGGTGTTGCGAAACACCTTGGGGTGCTGGCCGAAGAGTTCATAAATCTTTTTGTCGTGGTCCTTGACCTGCATCACGAATTCGTTGGGGTCTTCTAAGGCGCATAGCGAGTGGGCATAGGTTTCGCTCAAGAACTCCACACAGCCCGTTGCGGCCAGCTCTTTCATCGACTCGATGCACTCTGGCACATATTGCTCCAGCTGCTCCAGCGCTGTCCCGCTGATTGATAAAGCCACTTTGAAATTCTTGTCGTTGCTGCCAATCATGTCGAGAAGCATTCGGTTGGCCGGGAGATAGGAACGCTCGGCAATGCGGGAAATAATGTCGTCGTTAGCAAAGTCGTCGTAGTAGTAATGGTCGTTGCCAATGTTGAAGAATCGGTAGTTCTTCAGGCGGAAGGGCTGATGTATCTGAAAATAAAAACAAATTGCTTTCATGATTGCTTATCTATTTTATGTTTATGAGTTAATATATCGGCGATGTGTTCAAGCGTTGATGAGCCTCTTGTAGATGTTGACGCACTTGGATCCGGCCTTTTTCCAGACGATTTGGCTCACCTCCTCGAGTCCTCGCTCGCGCAACTGATTAGCCATAGCCGGATACTTGATGATGCTATAAATCGCATCGGCAATGGCGTTGGTGTCCCAATAGTCGACCTTGATGACGTTATGAAGAATCTCGGCACAACCGCTCTGCTTGGAGATGATGCAAGGCACCCCCATCTGCATGGCCTCAAGAGGCGAGATGCCAAAAGGCTCGCTCACCGATGGCATAATGTAGACATCGCTGGCCTTGAGCATCTCGTAGACTTGCTTGCCCCGCAAGAAGCCCGTGAAGTGGAAACGGTCGGCAATGTTACGAGAGGCGGCTAAGCGTATCATCTTCTCCATCATGTCGCCATTGCCCGCCATCACGAATCTCACGTTGTGCGCCTTGCTCAGCACTTGGGCGGCAGCCTCGACAAAATACTCTGGTCCTTTCTGCATGGTGATGCGCCCCAGGAACGTGACGATTTTGCCATGCTTGGGCGGCACCTGAAGGTTCAGCAACTCATCGCTTAGCGGATCGACGGCATTGTGCACCGTGGTCACTTTCCCGGCAGGAATGCCGTAATGCTCAATCACCGTGCGGCGCGTGAGATTGCTCACGGTGATGATGTGGTCGGCGTGCACCATTCCGTCACGCTCGATGTTAAACACGGTGGGGTTCACATTGCCGCGGCTACGGTCGAAGTCGGTGGCGTGCACATGAATCACCAACGGCTTCCCGGTGACTTGCTTGGCATGAATACCGGCAGGATAAGTGAGCCAGTCATGGGCATGAATGATGTCACAAGGAATCGTGCGCGCAATCACTCCCGCCACAATCGAATAGTTGTTGATTTCCTCGATGAGATTATCAGGATAACGGCCACTGAATTCAATACAACCCAAATCGTTGGTATTCATGTGGTTGAAATCACTATAAATATGATTGCGCAAATCATAGTAGGTTTCGGGAGCCATCACATTGCCAATGCGGGCTTGCACGTAGTCCCACTGCACATCGCGCCAGGCGATGGGCGTGCAGTTGGCACCGATAATTCGGGTGTGCTCTTTGGGCTCGTCGCCCCATGGCTTGGGAATGACAAACGTGATGTCGGTGCCGCCATTTTGGTGAATGCCCTTTGTCAGCCCATAGCTTGCGGTTCCAAGTCCGCCGAGAATGTGAGGGGGGAACTCCCAACCAAACATTAATGCTTTCATCTCTTCTGCAAGATTATTTTTTGGTCAAATCTGTTTCTTTAAACATCCATGCTCTTGAGCATGCGCAACACGCGGAGGATGCCTCCCACGTTGGGCGCAAAACTCACAGCTCCTCGACCCGTGAATGGCGGATTGCCATCGTAAAGCTCGCTGAACGTGCCAATTCCCCCTTGGGCCATTTCATCTTCAAAGCCAATCATCATGCGCTCGACAAACGACAAGCCAGCTCGCCCAAACACTTTGATGTAGGCATGGCAATAGAAGCCCATGAGCCAGGGACGCGCCGAGCCGGCATAGTAGGCCACCTCCCGTTCCTCGGGCCCGCCCACATACCATGGCCGGTAGCCATAGCTGTTGGGGCTCAAAGTGCGCAGACCCTTGGGCGTGAGCAGCTCGCGAGTCACCACATCGAGGATGCGCTTGCGCTGGCGCCGGTCGAGCGGCGTGTTGTCCTGGTCAACAGCAATCACCATGTTGGGGCGAACGCTCAAATCGGTGTAACGGCCATTCACGTAGTCATAGAGATAGCCATAGTCGCTCACGAAAGTGTCTAAGAAAGCAGGCTTTGCCTTGTCGCTGAGCTCACGCCAACGCTCCACACAGCCCAGGCAGTCCTGGTCACTCGCATACATTTGCTGCAAAAAGACGAGTGCGTTATACCACAAGGCATTGAACTCCACGAGATAGCCCGTGCGTGGAATCATGGCGCTTCCATCGCTGTGCGTGGAGTCCATCCACGACATGGGCAGCTTTGTGCCATCGGTGCGCACGAGGCCGTTGCTGTCGACGGTAAGATGAGGATGCTTGCCATCGATGATAAAGCTCAACCAAGTTTTCATGTGCTCGCCGTAACGCGCCTTGGCTCTATCGAGACCTTGGTCGGTGGCGTAGCTCTGAACGGCCCAAATGGCCCACAGGGGCACATCGGGCAGGTCAAGACCCGTCAAATGCTTATCTTTCTCGCCCGTGCTCATCCACTTGGTGAGGGCTCTCGCGCCCGTGTCCATGATGGCTTCAAAGTCGGGGTGGTGATGGTTGCTCAAGGTGCATCCCGGCAGCGCGACAAACTCATCGCGGGCGCGGATTTTGAACCAAGGGTAGCCCGCCAAGATGTAGTGGCCATCTTGATTGGTGATATAGAATTGTTTGGCGCTATTTTTCAAGCAGTTGTAAAAACTTGTCCGGGGGGTTCGAGCCTCGATTTCGCTCTCGTACATCTTAGCAAGGTTTTGAACGTTGATTTCGCTCGTTCCTGCCGAAAAGATGATGGACTCGCCTTTCTCAATATTCATCTCAAAATAGCCTGGCACATAGAGATCCTCGCTGTAGGGGATGCCGCGTTCCTGATCCTTGATGTACTCAATGCCCTTGTACCAGTGCGGGTCGAAGACAAACTTGGGCTTGTGGCTAACCTGCATGAACAGCGTGGGGTAGCCAGGATACATGCACGTGGCAATGCCGTTGCTCACCTCGCGGTACTCGCGGCTGGCCACGCTGTTCTCGACACAGAGGTCGTTGGCGTTGCGGAACGCCAAAAAGGGGCGGAACTGGAGGGTGGTCTTGGAATGCGCATCGACCAGCGTGTAGCGGATGAGGATGCGGCTCTCGTTGGTGATAAAAATCTTTTCGCGTTTCAAGACTACCCCTCCCACGCGAAACGTGTGGGTGGGCACTCGCTCGCAATCATATTCCCTGATGTACTTGTGACCATTGGGGCTGAAAACATTGCCGCTATACTTGTGCAGGCCCAGGTTGAAAGGGGCTCCATGCTGAATGACCGTCTCATCGAGCGACGAGAGCAGCACGTGGCTGTTGTCGTCAAGTTCGGGAATGGGGATAACAAGCAGTCCATGCTGCTTGCGGGTGTTGCACCCCACAATGGTAGAACAATGATAAGCGCCCGACTGGTTGGTGCGCAGCATCTCCTTGTGGAGCGACTGCTCAAGGTTAATCATCAGGTTCTTGTCAAATTTTAAATAGCTCATTAATGAGAATAGTTATAGGTTATTTGAAATAATGATCGTTCATGCAACTAAATGGTTGGTTAGGTTACGAATTTACACGTTTTTTCTAAAAGGAGCAAGTTATCGGGTATAATTTCACGATTTTTTTACGGTTTTTCCACTATTTGCGCACAAAGAGACTTTTCCGACACCCCAAGGGCTGCGCGCCGCCGCAACCTGCCAGGCCGCCACGGCGCGCAACGCTCAACTCTTGTTGTTCTCTCCCTTTCCTGGGCTAAAGATTTTGATGCCGCCAGGGTGGCACTTGACAATCACCTCGGCAGGCATTGTCACCGTTTCGCCATCGATGTGCATGAGCCCCTCCTTTTCCCTGCGGATTTTAATCTCGCGGGCACGATAGCCCTGCACGCAATGATTCTTGTCGATGAGCTTGAGAAACAGGCTCAGTCCCACAATTGGGGCTTGGAGCACGTGAAAAGGAGAGATAATCGTGACATCAATTTTGCCGTCTTGCATGCTCGCGTGAGGCGCAATGAAACTGTTGTTGCCATACTGCGCCGCGTTGCAGCAGGCAATCACAAAAGCCCTCTCCTTGAGCAAGCAATCGTCGAGTTCAATCACATAGTCTTCGGGCTTGAAATTAATGTAGTCGGCCAGTGTGGTCTTAAGATAGGTTTGGAAGCCTCGCTTCCAAACCTGCGAGAAATCATAGGCCACCTGCGCGTCAAAGCCCATGCCACACGTGCACATGCAGAGCCGCCCGTTGACCGTGAGGTAGTCAAAGGATTCCACATTGTCTCTGTTGATGACCTCCAAAGCGCCCTCGACGAGCATGGGAACATGGAGATGGTGCCCTAAGCCATTGCCTGACCCACACGGCACCACGCCCAAAGCCACAGGGGTGTCGGCCACAGCGGCAGCAACGCCATTGACGGTGCCGTCGCCCCCCACAGCCACGACTCCGTAGTAGCCCCCCTCGACCGCTTCACGCCCAAAGCGGAAAACGTCGCCCTCGGCCTCGACCACGCGCTGCTCGACCAAGAAATCGCGTTTGCTGATCACTTTGTCGATTAAAGCCGGCACCTTGGCTTGACTGCCGGCGCCGCTCTTGGGATTGATAATAAAAAGTAATTTGCGCATTGCTCAAAAAATTTGTGTAAAATTACACATAATTCATCAAAAAATTGCTTGTTCCGCACGAAAAATGCGTATCTTTGACCGTTTAAAGCAATTTCAACATCACCCAATAGCATGAAAAAATCCTATCCTACAATTTTGGTCAATATCTGCCTGCTTCTGGCAGGCGTGATTTTCCTGTGCTTTTTCAATACGGGCGCGCGTGTGCTCCAAGCGGTCACCATCATCCTGGGCATCGTGTTTATTGTGCCGTCGCTGATTTACCTTGGCATGGTCTGCTTCCAAAAAGCCGAAGCGCGCGGCGCTGCTGACCTCATGGGCATTTTCCCGGCAGTTGGCGGCCTCTGCTTCGGCGCTACGCTGTGCATGCGTCCCGGGAGTTTTGGCAGCATCATCATCGACATCATTTCCATCCTGCTCATCGCGCTGGGTCTGTTTCACTTGATCTACCTCATGATGTCGCAACGCCGCTTAGCGATTCCCTGGGGCTATTACGTGGCGCCGGCTGTCATTGCCCTATCGGGCGTGATGGCGCTGCTGCCCATGAGGGGAAATTTGGAGTTTCTGTTCCTCGCTACGGGTGTCTCGCTGATTCTGTCCTCATTCACCGCCTTGCTTGAAGGACTCGCGGAGCGACGCCGCCAAAAGCAACAAGAAAACGAGAAACTGCTCACAGCAACAGGCAACAGTGCCGCCACTGACGAGCAGAAGCCAGACGCCACCTTGGCAAGCGACGCGCCCTCGCCCAGCGTGGCCGGGGAAAAGCGGCTTGACGACAAGGCTTAGCCACCACCCCATAGCGTTCTGCACACAAACGGCAAGGCAACAAAAATCAACTGCGACTTCCTGACGGGAGCCGTAGTTGATGTTTTGTATTGTATCGCTCGTGAGACTAAGCTTTCTTCTTGCGGTTGCCGTAGCGGCTCAAGAACTTGTCTACGCGGCCAGCCGTATCGACAAGTTTCTGCTTGCCGGTGAAGAAGGGGTGCGACGTGTTGGTGATTTCAAGCTTCACCAGGGGATAAGTCTTGCCGTCAATGTCGATTGTCTCCTTAGTGGAAACAGTTGAGCGAGTGATAAATGTCTCTTCGTTAGACATATCTTTGAAGCACACTTCGCGATAGTTGTCGGGATGAATACCTTTTTTCATTTTTATATCTCTACTTTAATAATTTTACAATACTGCCGGCGGTGGTAAACGCCGAAAATCTTTGTAATGGCGTGCAAAGGTACGAATTTATTTGTAAAGAGCCAACAATCAAATGCCTATTATTTTGAAAAACGATGGAAATTGCTTGAAAAACGCTCCATTTCACACTGGCGCGCCAGAGCGGCGGCGCTTATTGGTGTTTCTATTAATTACCTGTTGGTTGAATTAATTAGATGATTTATTTAACATGAAAAAGTTTCACATATCATTGATTTTTAGTAGCTTAGTGGTACAAAATCATTGTTATGCACAACTTCATTGCAAAGTTCCGAAAAATGCTTGAAATCTGCAAGCAATATGCAGGAAACCAAGTCAACGAGAAGGGAAATGTTCCTCGTCGTGGCATGATCCCCACTTTCTCTGATTTGGAGGCTG
>CABTZK010000034.1 GCA_902489275.1 uncultured Porphyromonadaceae bacterium | reverse complement strand
GCCAAGAGCCTCAAGGGTCTTGAGCCCGGCATCTATATCGTGAACGGCAAGAAGAAAGTGATTCGCAAGTAAATCCCCCGAAAAACAGAGGGCGAAACCCAACAGATGGTGCTGAAAAGCCTCGTTTCGCCCTCTCCATTTAAAATAGCGGTGGAAGATGAGTCCAGCGGCTCATCTTCCACTTTTTTTTGATTCAAAAACTACGAGGCGGCCACTGTGACGATTTTGCCGCTTTTCATGTACCACAAGTACCCTTCAACCTTGGTGTGCCCCGCCAAGTGCAGGAGGCGCATGTAGCGCGAGACTTGCTCGTTGTATTGCTGTTGTTGCTCTTTCGAGGCCGCATCGCCAAACTTGTAGTCAATCACAATGGCTGTGCCATCGGGGCGCACCACGACACGGTCGGGGCGCTCCACACGATGGTCGGCGCCATCATGCTCCTCAATCATGATGGGTCGCTCGTTGAGGATGCGGTTTTGGGGATCAAACCATGGGGCGGTTTCTGGATTTTTATACATCTCGTCAATCACGCGCTCAATCTTTTCGCGTGTCCAGGCGGGGCAGCCATCAAAAAGCCGCCGCTTTTCGGCCCACTTGAGCGCGCGTCGCTCATCGCCTTGCTTCTTGATGAGGCTGAACAGGCGGTGCAGCCGTTTCCCCTCGTCTTGCATCGCGCTCAAGTTGTCGGGCATGCTCACCTGCAACAACGGCAATGCCGAATGAACCACATAGTGAGGCATCTCTACGCGCTCGAGAGCAGCATCATTCGCTTCGTCCTTGGCAGGGTAGCGATTCTCGGGTGATCCTAACTCGCAGTAATCAATCGCCTTGGCAAAAGCGGTTTCGGCAGGATGGCGCTCGCTCCAACAGTGAACAGTTACACCCTCTAACTCTGGCACTATATCGTGCAACGGCGAGAAAATGGTGTCGTTAGCCCTGCTCCCGCCTTGCTGCTGGGCAAAGATGTGCAATTGCTGCTGCGGACGCGTGAACGCCACATAGGTCTTGTTCACCTTGTCAATCAAGTCTTCCTGCGAGATCGCATGATCAAGTTGCGCAAACTCAGTCATTGTCGACAAGAACTTGTGATCCACCGGGATGAGCGGCGGCACAATGTTGTCATCATCCACTTGCTGGGAAATGCCGAGGAAAGGCTGGCCGCTGCTGGCCGTGAGCCACCTGTCGCGCTCTACCCACACGATCTTGTCGGGCTGCCGCATCGGCCAGTTGGCAAACGGAATGATCACGCATGGTGCCTCCAGCCCCTTGGAGGCGTGGATGGTCATCACACGCACGGCATTGTCGTCGTTGGCGGCAGCCACCGCCAGCTTGTCACTCTTGCTGTTCCAGAACTTAATGAACTCGTGCACCGTTCCCCCACAGTTGCGTTGGTTGCAGAAATCGATGACCCGGTTTTGAAATTCCATGAGGAAAGCGGTTTCAGCCCCTCCCGCGAGACCATGCCCTTCAAGATACTCTCTCACAATCTTGTCGACAAGCCCCACTAAGCTCGTTTGCTCGGTATAGGGGTCGGGCATCACGCAGCTGAGCTCTTGGACGTAGAGGTCGATTTGCTCATCGATCGTTTTTTCCCGCAAGCCCTCGTTATTACCAAAACACGTCATGAGCAGTTGGCCAAGGTCGGCCTGCTGCTGCTCGCCAGCGGCTTTCACAAACTCGTGCAGCACCTTGTAGCGGTATTGGTCGCTCAGGCGGCGCTTCTGGATTTTTTGCTGGGGGGTCATGGAATTGGCATCGCCGGCGGTATCACCGGCATCGGCATCCTCCTCGCTCTGGTGATATTGCGTGGAATCAATCAAGCGCAACACACTCATGATGAGGCGCACGGCTGGTGAATTCTTGAGCAGCAGCGACTCGCTCGACACGATGTCGATGCGCTCATTCTCGCTCGCTGACACATTGTGCTCCAGCAGACGTTGCACCACGGCATTTCCATCGCTGTGACTGCTGACAAGAATCAGGATGTCTCTGAACTCGAAATGTCGCTCATGGTGCAAGGCAAGGATGTAGCCTGGCAAGGTATCCAGGATTTGGTCACGGCCTTGAAGCTCGTTGCCCAACGCGTCACACCGCCGTGGCGACTTGGATCCGCTATAGACGTAATTGACGCGCACGTAGCCTTGCTGGTCCATACCGGCATACTTGCTGCTCACATCCTGATGCAAGTTCTCGTAGGTTTCGGCAAGGCCTTCCAAAGCAGGCTCGTTTTTGGTATAAGACTCAATCAATTTGTTGAAAAACCTATTATTGAACTCAATCACGTGCTTGAAACTGCGGTAATTGGTCTTTAACGGCTCTCCACTCCTGTAGTTTTCGCCAAAGTCCTCGTGCAGCTGCGAGTGCAGCAGGTTGGGGTCGCTCTGCCTGAATCGGTAGATGCACTGCTTCTCGTCGCCAATGACGAGATTTCCATTTCCATCTCCAATGCTGTTCTCCAGCAAGGGGCGGAAATTGTCGTACTGCTTGCGGCTCGTGTCCTGGAACTCGTCGATCATGAAATGGTTAATCCATGTGCCTGCACGCTCGTAGACAAACGGGACACCGCTGTCGATTACCTTTGCAATCAACTCGTTGGTATCCTCGATCAAGATAGAATTGTTGTCATGGCGATATTTCGTGAGCTGGTCGTCAATGGTTCCCAGCAGGCCCAACTTCCAAATGTTTCGCTCCAGCGCATCGAGCGCTGTCGCACGGGCCTGCCACAGCAGGTAGTCTCGCAGCCGTTGCCGAATGCAATCCTGGATCGCCTCATCAGGGGCCTTGCCTTTTTTGAAGTTTTTAGCGAATTGCTCTTCGTCAGCCACCTGTTTTTTGAGGGTTTTCACGCTGTCACCAAGACTCTCGCCTGGCGACAGCCTGAGCAGCTTGACAAGCGGATACCTACCGTTCAAGATGGACTCATCCAATCCCGATTGATTCAAAAAGTCGCGAAAGTCGTCAGGAAATTTATTGAGTTTTTCAATGTGTTGATCTCGCTGCTCAAGAATTGATTGCTTAAACCGCTCAATCTTCGATAGGCCATGACCAGAGCCTATATCGCTGAGGTAGCGCGTGATTTCATCGTGATGGGCACGGAAGACCTCGGCATTGATGACTTTGGCGAACCTCGCCAAGTCGCTGGCGGCGCGCTGGCCAAAGAAATCCCACGCCCCATTGGTCTTGACCTGGTTGCTAATGAATTGCTTGACCCAAGTGTCGACTTTCCCCTTGCCAGTCCCCAATTCTGCCATGAAGCCGCGAATGGCCAACTGTGTCGCCGCCTCGCTGTCGAGTTGCAACTCGTAGTTGTAGTCCTGGTCGAGTTCACGGGCAAAAGTGCGCAAAATTTGCTGAAAAAACGCATCAATCGTACTCACTTGAAATCCAGTGTAGTTAAACAGGATTTCCTCCAGTGCCTGCCGTGCCGCATCGCTGATGGCTTGGCGGCTGTCGCCATGGTCTGTCACGAAGTCGCTCATGTAGTCACTCTTGCCGATAGAGAGGTTGTGGAGCTCTTTCACGATGCGCGATTTCATCTCATCGGTGGCCTTGTTGGTGAACGTGATGGCAAGGATGTGCTCATGGTAGCGCGTGCCTGCCGGACGCAGGCGGCTGCCATTCTTGCCGGGTTTGTCACCCCACAAGAGGCACTCGATGTAGAGTTTGGCCAAGGTGTAGGTTTTTCCTGCTCCTGCCGATGCCTTGATGACCGTGAGCCCCATTGGCACGTTACCGTGTTCATTCACCATAATCTCTCGCTTTTGATGGTCATATCGCTCACGTCAGATGACTTTGGCTCTGAAACCTTGCTTTTGGAGGATGTCAAGCACTTTTTGCCTGAAATCGCCCTGGATGAGGATTTCGCCCCCTCGTGCCGAACCACCCACGCCACATTGCTTCTTGAGCACGGCGGCAAGTTGCTTGAGCGCATCGTCATCACACTTGAAGCCGGTCACGATGGTGGCTTGCTTTCCTTTGCGCCCCTTTTTGTCAAGGACCACTTTGAGCATCTCTTTCCCTTGCAGGGCAAGCGCATGGGCACGGGGGTGCTCTTCTGGGAGCAGAGCCGCCTTAAGTTCCTCTTCACAAGGGACTTCCATGTTAAATGCCGCCCCGAGTTTGGCTTTCCAGTCTTCGTTCATCTTGCAGTGTCGTTTTTACTGTTACAAATTTAAATAAAATTCTCGAATAGTGAGCCATCAACCCTCAATGACTATTCCCTGCGACCCACGGCTCTCTCATTTAATCCTAAATCGGTCATAAGAGAGGTTGTTTTCGTAGCAGCATTCGTAATTTGCAGAAAACTTGCCTTTTGCCAATTGGCTTTTCTAATGGCCGCCATTAGAAAAGATAGCGATAGGCCTGTTTACTGTTACTGAATAGTTACGCTCTCTTTTTTCGAGACTGTTAAATTTGTTTGCAAAAAATGGCTTTTTCTTGCTTGAAATAAAAAATAAAGTTAATTTGGCGAAAATAATGCCGCAAAAGTATGTTTTGTAACATTTTTCTTAATACCTTTGCATTGGTTTTTCATGGTATTAGTTTTTAAGGTATGAAATGCTGGACGTCGTGATGACGGAATTTATTTCATTTTGTTTAAGGTTTATGTTAATGGTATTAGAAGGTTAATTAGTTAAGCAATCCTCGATAGTGATATTGAGGATTATTTTTTTGTGTCGCAATCTCCTCATAATTTGGCTGCTGATCCGATGTTTTCTGTGAGTTTGCCACAAAGATACAACTGAGAATTACAACTAAAAATTCAAACACACTTGAAAAAGTGGGCTATAAAGCCAAAAATTCAACTGTATTTGGAAATTTCAAGCAGTTTTTCCCGAAGCGTGCTTGCTTGGGCTCTTGATTCGGTTTAGCGGATGTGGAGCGCGCGGTGCACTTGCAGCGACAGCCGCCACTGGGGGTTGTTGAGCACAGCCTCCACGCAGGCTTGGATGTTGCGCTGAAATTGTGTGGGATCGGTCACGAAACATGGTTGCAGGAACCGGTGGCTGGCTTCGATGTCGCGGTACTGCTCCAGGTCTTGCCCTAAGTAAACGACTTTGAGCTCGTCGCAGCGCTTGAGCGCGCAAGGCTGTGCGTCGCCGCCGTGAAATCCAGTCTTGGGTGAGCAGGTGACCCAGTGAATGCCCTCGGGAAGCGCATGGGTGCCGTTGGTCTCGATGGCGATGCGCTTGCCTGTACCCGCTTTCAGGGCGGCCACAAAATCATTGTCGATGAATAGCGATGGCTCGCCGCCCGTGAGCACGACAAGTGGCGCTTGGCGATAGCGGTTCACGGCGGCAATGATTTCATCGGTGGTCATCATCACGCCTGCCTGGTGCCGCGTGTCGCAAAATGAGCAATGCAGGTTGCACCCGCTCATGCGCACAAACACGCTGGCGATGCCCGTGTTGTAGCCCTCGCCTTGCAGCGAGTAGAATATTTCGTTGATTTTAATCATTGGCTGTCAGAGAGGGCCATTAGAGGCTGGCTATGGTGTCGTCGACGGTGTAGGTGGCAATGTTGTTGCTCGACTCCTGCACATCGGCGCGGTAGCACTCTGCGATGCTGTCGACAATCCAGCGGGCTATGTTTTCGGCCGTGGGGTTGAAGGGCAGTTCCTCGTTGAGGTTCTTGTGGTCTAACCGGCTGGTAACGGCTGCTTTCAATTTGGAGAAGTCATAGACCATGCCGTTGCGGTCGAGCTCGCGCGAGCGGCAATAGATGGTGATGAGCCAGTTGTGGCCGTGCAGGTTCTCGCACTTGCTTTCATAGTCAAGCTGCAACTGGTGGCTTGCCGAGATTTCTAATGTTTTTTTGACGTAGTACATGTTTTTTGTCTTCCTGATTTCTTTTTTCAGTCCTCGTACTCGGTTGTGTCGTCGATGCCTGCCTGGCGTAACGCCTCTTGGCGCTCACGGCATGTGCCGCACTTGCCGCAGTGCTTCTCGCGCCCCTTGTAGCATGAGTAGGTCTCGCTGTAGTCAAGCCCGATCGCCTTGCCATGGCGGGCAATCTCGGCTTTTGAAATGCCTGTGTAGGGGGCAAATACCTCGACGCCCTCGTAGGTGCCGGCTTGCATGGCTGCCGACATGGCCTCGACAAAGCCCGCGCGGCAATCGGGGTAAATGCTGTGATCGCCGGCATGGTTGGCAATCATCACGCGCTTCAGCCCGTTGCTTTCTGCAATGCCGCAAGCGATGGCCAGCATGATGCCGTTGCGGAACGGCACCACCGTCGATTTCATGTTTTCGTCGTCGTAGTCGCCCTCGGGAATGTCGTCAGCCGTCTCAAGAAGGGCACTCTTGAAGTAGCGGTGCATGAATTCCAATGGAATAATCAAGTGCTTGATGCCCAGGCGCTGGCAGTGCGTGACAGCGCACACCCGCTCGCGGCCGTTTTGCGTCGACCCGTAGTCGAAGGTGATGGCGAGGGCAATCTCGTCCTTGAACTCATAGAGCATGGTTGTGGAGTCCATGCCACCCGATGTGATAATCACTGCGTCTTTTGCCATAATCGTTTGTTGATAGCGGCCTGGCGTGAGAGGGCAGGCCATGTGCCGTTTTTTGTTACTTGTTGAAATTTGCCAGCAGGCGAGCCTTCACCATGTCTTGGTGATCGCTGTCGCCATAGTTGGCAAACGGGAGGATAGAGATACCGCCGCGGGGTTTAAAGGTGCCTTTCACTTCCAGGTACTTGGGGTGCATGAGCCTCACCAAGTCCCTCATGATGATGTTCACGCAGTCCTCGTGGAAATCTCCGTGATTGCGGAAACTGAACAGATAGAGTTTCAGGCTCTTGCTCTCCACCATGAGCTTGTCGGGAATGTAGCGAATGATTATTTCACCAAAGTCGGGCTGCCCGGTCTTGGGACACAGGCTTGTGAACTCGGGGCAGGCTAACGTCACGAGGTAATCGTTGCAGGTGTGCTTGTTCTCAAAGGTCTCGAGCACATCGGGTCGATAGTCAAAATCATATTTCGTGTCTTGGTTTCCAAGCAGTGTGATTCCTTCTAATTCTTTTTCGCTTCTTGCCATAATCAATTTCCTTTATTGCAGGTTGCAAAGATACAGCATTTGGCACAAAATTGCAAGCCTACGCTCTCCACCAGCACTGAAATCGCCATCGACACACAAGATGAGAACAATGGCACACTCCTTTCTGTTCGTCTTAAGTCCTGTTTTCTGTCTAATAAATTAGCATGTTCATTGTTTATCAATGAAGAGAATTCCTTCTTCGATACGCCCCATTATCAGAAGTTAACGACCAACAAGCAAATGCATGTCGTTTTTGCAAAGTTACAGAAAATGTTTGAAAACACGCCACTTTGGATGGCTATAAGTTGAAATTTTCCCTTAGCCTTGTGTTAAAGATATAGCCGTTAAATGCGTATTGCTGGGTGAGGGGGTCAAGTGGGGAGGATGAGGGCTACGGCATAGGCCGCGATGCCCTCGCCACGGCCGGTGAAGCCCAGCCGCTCACTCGTGGTTGCCTTGATGCTCACCTGGTTAGGCTGGCAGTCGAGGCACTTGGCTAACTGCTCCTGCATGGCGGGAATGTGAGGGTTGATTTTGGGCTGTTCGGTGCAGATGGTGATGTCGCAATTGCCCAGGCAGTAGCCCTGCTCGCGCAGGAGCTTGTTCACTTCGGTGAGGAGTCGCCGGCTGTCAATGCCCTTGTATTGAGGATCGGTGTCGGGGAAATGGTAGCCAATGTCGCGCAGGCATGCCGCGCCCAGCAGCGCGTCGCACAGGGCGTGGATGGCTACGTCGGCATCGCTGTGCCCCAGCAATCCGTGGGTGTGGTCGATTTTAACCCCACCGAGCCACAGCTCGCGGCCTTCCACAAGGCGGTGCACGTCAAATCCCATCCCGATTCTCATAGCGCTTGAAGTTGGCGGTGAATAGTGCGGTGGCCCTGCTGCAAACTGCACAGGCCGCGCGCTTTTTTCTTCTTAGTTTCTTCCGAAAAGCCCCTTGATGCCATCTAAGTCAAACGACAGGGTGAAGCGCAACGTTTGGTCGAGTGGGCTGTTTTGCGCGGTGGCAATCATGTAACTGGCATCGATTTTGAGCATGTTGAGCGCAAAGCCTGCGCCCAAGCCAAAGTACTGGCGGTCGCCGTGGTACTTGGTCTCGTGGTAATAGCCAGCACGCAAGAAGAACTGCTGGTTGTAGGCATATTCCGCGCCAATCGACTCGGTGATGCGCTTGGTCCAGTCCTTGTCGAACGACTTAAAAATGCCCGAAATGGAGGACCGGTCTTTCCAGTCCTGTAGGGCTGTCTCGTAGGATTGCTGGTCGGTATAGTCACTCAAGCGTGGCTTGGCGGGGACAAGCATGTGGTTAGCGTCGACCGATAGCGTGAGGTTGTGATAGTCGGCCAGCGGGAACGTGAAAGCGGCACCTAATTTCATGTTGGCTGGAAGAAAGGCTGGATTGTCGCCGTGGTCGTAAGCCACCTTAGAGCCAATGTTGGAAAGGTTCCAGCCTAATGACAACTGGCACTCGTTGCGGCCAATCACCGGGTAGGTTGTGTAGTAGCCCGAGATGTCGGCGGCAAATGCCGAGGCTCCCGTTGTGCCCTCGGTCGAGGAATACTGGCTGTAGCCCAAGTCGCTATAAATATAGCGCAAAACCACGCCCATTGAGAATTTCTCGCTCAACTTGCGGCTGTAGCCCACGTCGAAGGCCATCTCAAAGGGGTTGATGCTGCCAATGGTTGATGCCTCGTCGGTCATCTGAATCTCGCCTAACGAGAAGTAGCGTAGCGAGGCGCTCACAGCCTGGTTGTCGCCACTGCCGATCTTGTAGTAGCCAGTGAGGTCGGCTAAGTAGATGTCGTTCACAATCTTACGCAGCCACGGCGTGTAGCTCAAGGCCACCCCGCCACGGCTGTAGGCAAAGGCGTATTTTGACGGGTTCCAGAATTGCGAGTTCACATCGGGGTCGGTAGCGGCCCCCAAGTCGCCCATCGAGGCGCCGCGCGCGTCGGGGGTGATGCCCAGCGAGGTCACGCCAGTGGTGAGCGGGTTGAACTCGGTATCCTTAATATCGTCTTCGGCTTGTGCCAGCATGGTGCCGGCAAATGTGGCAATTACCAATATGAATGCTCTGCTAATCAATTTCATCTCACTAAAATTAGAAGTGACTACTTTTTTATTAACCCAAAAACTGGCCAATTATTGTGTGAGAGGTGAAAAAACAAGGGCTTCCTCCACGGCTCTTTCATTTAGAGCTGATGCAGCCACACAGCGTCCCTTAGCCGGTTCATTGCAAATCGGGGTAAGGAATTATTGCTGTACGTCAGCGAGTTATCTTCTTTTCAAAAAACTATTTTTTTCATTTTTGGCGTAAGAACCGCATGAGTCGCGTAAAGCTCATTGACGCGTGCCTCATGAGGTTTGGCGGGCGTAGCCCTAATCATGTGAAAAACACTGCGGGGGATGCCAAGCGGCGGTGGGCAAAGTCCCCAAGAGCGTCCGTCGGCAATATCAAGCAAGATGAACAAAAAGGGGCTGCGCCGTAAAATACTAAATTACGACACAGCCCTTGTCAGGTTATCAAATGACGTTGAGCAAATAGCCTATGGTGGCTCCGCTCAATAATAAAAAGGCTAACGGTCTGTTTCCTTGAGAAGCGAGGCAGGGTCAAGAGGAGACGCTTGCCTCACCACCCGCTATTGCCCGTGGCTCACGCCTCGCTTTTGGTGTCGGCGGTTGAGACCCCGGCGATTTCAGAATCAATGAGGATGCGCCCGCAATACTCGCACACAATAATTTTCTTGTGCATCTTGATTTCCATTTGGCGTTGGGCAGGGATGCGATTGAAGCATCCGCCGCAGGCATTGCGCTGCACGTAGACCACACCCAGCCCATTGCGCGCATTCTTGCGGATGCGCTTGAAAGCGGTGAGCAGGCGCTGGTCGTCAATTTTGTTTTCCAGTTTCTTGGCCTTCTCGCGCAATTTTTCCTCTTGGTCCTTCGTCTCCGAAACGATTTCGTCAAGCTCGCCTTTTTTTTCAGCCAGCACGTGCTCGGCGTCCTCAAGTTGGGCATGCGCGCCTTCTACGTCCATGCCGATGGCCTCGATTTGATGGCCGGCCTCGTTGATTTTCTTCTCAGACAGGTCGATATTGAGGTGCTGAAACTCAATTTCCTTGGTGAGGTAGTCATATTCGCGGTTGTTGCGCACGTTATCCTGGTCTTTGGTGTACTTGTCGATGAGGCTTACCGCTTTGTCAATTTCCAGACGCAGATCTTCGACAGACTGGTTGAGCTCGGCGATGCGCTCATTATAGTTGTTCAAGCGTGTTTGCAAGCCCTCAATCTCGTCTTCGAGATCTTGAACCTCAAGCGGAAGCTCGCCACGCAGGGTCTTGATGCGATCCACTTCAGAGAGGATGGTTTGCAGTTGATAGAGCGCTTTCAGACGATCCTCGACGGTCAGTTCTTTTTCTTTCTTTGATGTAGCCATCTTTTACAAATATTTTACTTGATTTTCTTCTTTGCTTGCAAAAGCAACTGCAAAGGTAGGATTTTTTTTCTGAATTACATCTAAAAAAATCTCTTTTGTGTACTGTTCACTCTCATAATGCCCTATATCGGCTAAAATGAGCGAGTTCTCGTGTGCCGCAAACTCGTGATACTTCACATCGCCAGTGACATAGACATCGGCGCGGGCGTGCAGGGCAGCCTCAATCAACGAGGCCCCCGCGCCACCACACAAGGCGACTCGGCCGACGGTTCTGTTGAGGTTTCCACTGTAGCGCAAGGCACGAGCCCCGAAGGTGTCCTTCACCCGCTTGAGAAACGCCACCGCGCCCTCTGGCTCGACATGCCCCACCACCCCCAAGCCGCTCATGCCGTTATCTTCTCGAGGAGCGAGAATCTCCACATCGGTCATGCCTAATTTCTCGGCCATCTTGAAATTGACGCCGCCTGGCACATTGTCCATGTTGGTGTGAGCGCAATAAATGGTCAGGTCACGCTTGATGGCCTGCTCCACGATGCGTTCCACCGGGCTGCGCCCCGTGATTTTCTTGAGGGCATGGAAAATGAGCGGGTGGTGCGAGATGACGAGGTTATAACCCCGCTCGACCGCCTCGCCGACAATGGCCTCGGTCACATCGGTACACAAGAGCGCTCCTGTGGCCTCAAGCGACGTGTTGCCCACTTGAACGCCCGCATTATCCCAGCTCTCTTGCAAACTTAACGGCGCATAGCGCTCTATCGCATCAATGATTTCCTTGATTTTCATCGTGTCAGCATGTTGATGCCTCAAAGTTACAAAAAATATCTCAATGAGGGCAACTTTTTCGCGTGATTCGCGGGCATCATGCGCGCCACGCGGCCGGTGCCCACTATTCACACGACAAGGCAGGCTCTATCGCCCGAAGGGAGAGAGCCTGCCTTTCCTAAATCAGATAGCGTGAGCTTGAAAAGTCGCCTTACTGCTCTTTCCCGGCCTTGAGCGAGGCGCGGATGAGATAGATAATGAGGCCTGCGTAGAGCACGATGGCCAGCACACTGCTTCCCCACTCGGGAAGAGCGGTGCGCTGCGCGAATGCGGAAATCTCATCCTTGAAGAAGAACATCAGGATGGCGCTCACCACGCCCATCAATGCGCCGCCTGCGATGAAGCCACTGGCCAGCAAGGTGCCGCGCTCGGTGCGGGTGGCGTTGAGTTTCTCGTTTTTGCTGCGACTGCTCACAAACCAGCTGATGGCTCCACCCATGAGTAATGGCGTGTTGAGGTGCAACGGGATGAACATGCCCAGCGAGAACGGCAAGGCAGGGACTTTGAGCCAGTTGAGCAGCAGTGCCAGGATAGCGCCCGCAATGTAGAGCGTCCAGGGGGTGTTACCACCCATCATGAGCGGTTCAATCACACCGGCCATGGCATTGGCTTGGGGTGCGGCCATCACGTTGGGGTCGCTGAAGCCGTAAATCTTGTTGAGCAGAATCATCACGCCACCCACGGTAGCCGCCGCCACGATGGTACCCACAAATTTCCAAGTCTGCTGCTTAGCAGGGGTGTTGCCCAGCCAGTAGCCAATCTTCATATCGGTAACCATGCCGCCGGCCATGGCCAGCGCCGTGCACACGACACCGCCAACCACCATCGAGGCCACAATGCCCTGCGTGCCTTTCAGCCCCACAGCCACGAAGATGCCCGACGCCACAATGAGCGTCATCAAGGTCATGCCCGACACGGGATTGCTACCCACGATGGCAATAGCGTTGGCAGCGACCGTGGTGAAGAGGAACGCGATCACCGTGACCACGATAAAGGCGACAATCGTCTGAACGAAATTGTGAATCACGCCAATATAGAAAAACGCAAACGTGACGATGAGTGCAGCGATAATGGAAAACACAATCACTTTCATGCTGATGTCGCGCTGCGTGCGCTCGGGTGTCTCGACCTCGGCCTGCTTGCCAAACGACTTGCCGGCCAATCCCACAGCGCTCTTGATAACGCCCCATGACTTCACGATGCCGATGATACCACTCATGGCGATACCGCCAATGCCGATGTACTTAGCGCCTCCCAAGATGTTGACTCCATCGGACACGCCCTTGAAGATGTCGTCGGCAGACATGCTGGCAAGCTGCGGATTCATGCCCATCAACGGCACAACAATCCACCAGATGAAAGCGCTGCCCGCAAAGATGATGAAGGCGTAGCGCAAACCGATGATATAGCCCAAGCCGAGCACTGCCGCGCCCGTGTTGATTTTGAAAATCATCTTCAGGTTATCGGTCACCGTTTGCAATTGAGGGACAACAGACGTGTTGAGCACTTCTTTCCACCAGTGGAAAGTGGACAACAGGAAGTCGTACACGCCGCCGATGAGACCAGCCACCAACAACGGCTTGGCCTGGTCGCCTCCCTTTTGCCCGCTGATGAGCACTTGGGTGGTCGCCGTGGCCTCGGGGAATGGGAACTTGCCGTGCATTTCCTTGACGAAATACTTGCGGAACGGGATGAAAAACAGCATGCCCAGCGCGCCACCTAACAGCGAGCTCATGAACACCTGCACAAATGAGACGGCAATATCGGGATACTTGGCTTGCAGGATATAAAGTGCCGGCAAGGTGAAAATCGAGCCTGCCACGACGAGCCCCGACGCCGCGCCAATCGACTGGATGATCACGTTCTCGCCCAGCGAGTTCTTGCGCTTGGTGGCAGCGCCAACGCCTGCCGCGATGATGGCAATGGGGATGGCTGCCTCAAAGACTTGCCCCACCTTCAACCCCAAGTAGGCCGCGGCGGCACTGAAGATGACCGCCATGATCAGGCCAAGGGTGACAGAATAAGGAGTTACCTCGGGATAGTTGCGTTCTGGCCGCATGGGCGGCACATATTGCTCGCCCTCCTTGAGCTCGCGAAACGCGTTGTCGGGTAGCGACATTTCGGTCGGTTCTTCGATGGGCGTTTGCGCGGTTACTTTAGTTTTTTCGTCTTCCATTTCTTTTTATTGATATTTTTTACGAGATGCAAAGATAGTGCAAACTACACGCAAATCCAAATCCTCAAGCAGAACATCATGGTTTTTTCACGCTATCCGTGCGATGGCCGCAACGGCGCGATTTTGGGCTGGGAACCGCGCGCGTTACGCTCTTTTTTCGTAACTTTGCCACATGAAAGTGGCAGAACACACCATTAATGAGGCCATGTGCGACTACATCGAGCGCCACGCGAGCGACGACACCGTCAAGCTGCTGCTCAAGCGAGACAGCAACGTGAGCTTCGACAAGGCGTTTGCCGTGACCCAAATCGAGTGCCGCCAAAAGTCGAAAAGCAAGATTCCCGAAGTGCTTGAGCATCGCCACTTCCTTTTCCCGAAGCCTATCAACGCCGAGCAATGCACCCACGAGCAAGTGGCCAAGTTTCATGCCTCGCTGTTCTCGCCCAGCGACTCGGTGCTGGACATGACCATGGGGCTTGGTATCGACAGCTATTACATCGCCCAGCGCGTGCACGCGCTGGTGGCCATCGAGTGTGACGAAGAGGTTGCCGCAATCGGGCAATACAATTTCTCCCTGCTCAATCCCAAGGTGGAGGTGCTGCACGGTGACTCCACCGAATGGCTGAAAGCCAGCACCCGGCATTTCGACACCATCTTCATCGACCCTGCCCGGCGCAGCGATGCCGGGAGGCGGCTCTACGGACTTGCCGACTGCCGCCCCAACGTGCTCTCGCTGTTGCCCTTAGCCCAGCAGCGCGCCCAGCGGCTCATCATCAAGGCCTCGCCCATGCTCGACCTCACGCAATCGGTCAAAGCGTTAGGGCACAGTGTGAGCGACGTGTATGCCATCAGCGTGAAAAATGACTGCAAGGAGTTGCTGTTTTGCCTCGATTTCTGCATGCCGCCCGAACACGTTGCTCTGCACGCCATCAACTTCGACAGCACGCTCCAAGCATTCGACATCTCCCACCCCGCCACCTCACGCCCACCAGCCCCCCTCACACAGCCTGCATTCATCTACGAGCCCAACGCCAGCATCATGAAAATAGGCTGCTTTGATGCCTTAGCGGCAGCAACTGGCGCTACACAACTTGCTCAAAACTCGCATCTTTATGTGAGCGATACCCTGCTCGAGGGCTTCCCGGGCCGGCGATTCAAAATCAAGCAGATGATTCCCTTCAAAGACAAGGAAATCAAAACATGGTCAAAACAATTCAAGCAACTCAACATCGCCACGCGCAACTTTCGCCTTAGCCCCGAGGCACTCAAAAAGCGCCTTGGCATGCAAGACGGAGGCAGCGACTACCTTTTTGCCACGACCCTTGCTGATTCCACGCCTGTGCTGTTTCTGTGCGCCAAGGTGTGAAAAGCCCCCCGCCGATGAATCTAACCAGCCATTTTGAGCCCTTATTTGGGTTTATAGCACATGAAGAAGAAATCTGCCGTTAATTAAATCAAAGATCATTGTATGAGAACGGGCATATTGCCCGCCGAGTTCAGGGTGTTATAATAATGGAAACCTACCGTTGCTTCATAACCAAAGAGACAGGTGCATCTATTGTATGACATTAGCTTGACTCCAATCTCCTCTACTTTAGGTATTCTTCACACAAGGCAACCCACAGCGAGGCACCGACGGGAAGGATTTCCTGATCGAAGATGTACTTAGGATTGTGTACCATAGGCGTTTCACCATTACCTAACATGATGTAGCTTCCTGGTCGTTCTTGCAACATAAAGGCAAAGTCTTCGCTGCTCATCAATGGCTTACAAGGGTACACTACATTTTCCTCTCCAAAGTATTTGCGTGCCACTTGGGCAGCAAAAGCTGTTTCTTCGTGCGAATTGACAAGCACTGCTCCGGGTTGTCCCTCTTTTATTTCATATTTGCAACCAAAGCATTCTGCTTGAGCAGCCGTTATCTCACGAATACGTTGCAACACCAGCTTACGCCCATCGGGCTGCATGTTGCGCATAGACAACTTGAGTACAGCTTCGTCTGGAATAACGTTACCTGCATTACCCGCTTGGAATGAGCCGATGGTGACCACGCCATTATTCCAGGGAGAGAGGTTGCGAGCTACAATCGTCTGTAGTGCCATAACCAAAGAAGCACCGGCTACGACAGGGTCAATGCTTAGTTCGGGCATTGAACCATGGCCTCCACGCCCCATTAAGCGTATCTCCCAATTATCTACAGCCGACATCGTTTCTCCATCATGGAAATGCAGTACCCCCTTTGGTAGCCCAGGAATATTGTGTATGGCATATATTCTATCGGCATTAAACTTATTGAAAAGTCCATCATCTATCATCGAAGGACCGCCCTGCATGGTCTCTTCGGCAGGTTGAAAATAGAAGTAAACGGTTCCATTGAAGTGCTTTGTGTCTGCCAGATACTTAGCTGCCCCAAGTGCCATGGCACTATGACCATCGTGTCCGCAGAGATGAGAAATGCCGTCGAGCCTACTCTTGTAAGGCAGGTTGTTTATCTCTTGAATAGGGAGAGCATCCATGTCGGCTCTAATGCCTATTTTCTTCTTTCCATCGCCATGACTTAGTACACCTACCACACCCTCAATGCCATGTTTTCCTACATGCTCATGAACCTCGTAGCCCATATTTTTTAGCAGGCCGGCAACATATTTGCCTGTATTTACCTCTTGGGTAGACAGTTCGGGATCTTGGTGCATGGCTTCCATCCACTGTTTCATCTGTGGCAACATGGCAGCCAATTCTTTCATTGGTTTTACGTTCATTTTACTCATATCGTTGGTTTTAGCGTATATCTTGTCAAAGAAAAAGTGAGGAATGAGATTAAAATCACATAAAGATAGTTATTTTTTATGAAATTATCAACAGAATCACTTCAAATGCGTATAAGGCATCACGCTTGAACCAGTATCGTAGAGTCAACCAGCAAGTGCAAAATTACAAAACGAGACCTCTGCAAAACCTTCTCTTCCTCTCATAAATTCACTTATAACCACATTAAATCTAAAAATAAAGCCTATCTAAGAATCAAAAGGGGTTATATACCCCCTATTTAATATATATTTCTCCCTTATTTGAGAGAATTGG
>CABTZK010000033.1 GCA_902489275.1 uncultured Porphyromonadaceae bacterium | reverse complement strand
TTTGGAGAACGTTTTGAAATCATGTAACTTTGCCACGGAAGAAAGGTTCCTCGTCCGGCTAACACGATTAAAAAACGTGTCAGCCAGACGAGGTGAAATATAAAGAAGTAGAGCCTTGACACAGTTGAAATTACACTACCAAACGAGAGGGCAGTTTGCAGTCTGCACTCTCTCGTTTTTCTGTTATTCTGAGATAAGGAATTTATTTCTCCCTCTTATATTTAGCGATGAGTTCTTTTAACATAGAAAGTATGTCATCAAGAGAAACCCCACTGCGTTCGCTCATCATGGCAATGGTTGCTTTAGGAATGATGATGCGTGCAAGAGGCGAATTGAGCATTTTGAAAGCAGAGTTCATACTTGGCAAATCTTTCCGTAGCTGTGGGTAAATTTTTAACAAATCCTGTAAGCGAGTGTCGGCAGAGAGTTCTATTGTCGAGCCTTCTTTTGTAACAGACGTATCATTTGGAGTACGATTTTGCGACTCCTTTGATTTTACTACTTGTGTGTCATTCGACCAGGTCAGCAGTGTTCGTGAACCTTGAAGCTCACGAATGCGACTACAATCTTGCATCATTTCGAGTACACCTCTGAATCTTCCTTCTGCATCACGCACGGCTACATAATATATATAGATAAACACACCTGGTTTGTTAATCCAAAAATCTACACTATCCTGCTCACCCGAACGGAATTTGGCTATAATTTCCTCAACAAGGTGGACGCTGGTGCGCGGATGACAGTTCTTCACATCACGTCCGATAACATTCTTGCTGCGTGGGAAGATGCGGTGGTTGGTATCTGAATAAAAACGAACAAGTTCGTTTTCGTCTACATAGGATATATCTACAGGAAGATGCTTGTATATGAGGTTGATTTGTTCGAGAGAAAGTTTGCCTGTCGTGACGTCGAAAACTCGGTCTGTGTCATTTCCTCCAAGCTCATATTTAGCAAGAAGCGCAGATAGTTCTGAGACAAAACCGTCAGGAGCTGTTGTAGGCTGGGTTACTGTTTTATCCGCATTTTGGAATCCTTCTACATCAATCCATGCAAAGCCAATTTCGTAATCTCCCGAAAGCATCTGTTCGAATTCTTCGGGAGTAATCATTGCCAAAGCTGTTGGGTAGAGTACAGATTCTTCTTTCTGTAAAAGATCCCGCACATCTGCCACAATGGTAGGCTGCATTGCCAAAAATTCTTCTTCTTTATCTTCCTCAATAAGTTTTTTAGCATCACGTATTTCGTCTCGCACAAAGTCATCGAGCAGCCACATCGTAGTCGTGGGGCGATCAAATCCTTTCTGTTCGAGTATGGAATAGAGCTGGTTCTGCTTACGTGAAAGGTGAGTGCGAAAAGCCGCTATTTGGTCGTACAATTCGATCCACTGATTCTTGATAATCGGATATTGTACAAGATCTTCTATGGAGAGCATAAGGCGACGCATTTCATCGTTCTCCCTGTAGTAACACATGATAGGGTGATCAAGAGGAAGATTTGGGCGACTGGTGTCCATCACTTCATCAAACAGCTCAATCATCTTTTGAATATCCTCCTTTTGGCACTCATCCTCTTCAATGGTTTTGAGTTCCTGTTCTGCCAATGCTATTTCATAAGGACGGATTTTCCCAACTTGCTTTCTTATTCGGGCTCTGCCCTCTTCTAATGAAATATCTCCTCGTTGGTATGCTTCTTTGATTTCGAGTATTTTGCTGAGTTTCTCAAGGTCAACACTCGGCAAATATTTTTTCATATCCATAGCATTATTGTCTATTGATGAGGTAAACGAAAAAATCACTCTCTTCTATGGCTTTTACGCTTACATGAGCTTCGCCAGGGAAATGTAGAACAGTGCCTGTGCTGATACGATGTACCTCGGTATCGTTAAGAGTAACCTCCACAGTTCCTTTCACTATGGTGAAGAACACCTCCCGTCCTGTATGGTCGTGTGAAGGTATTTGTTCTCCGCTTTTCAGATGCAAGTGTACAAGCATGAGTTCCTTGTTGTTAATTACCTTACCTAAGGTATTGATTTCCTTCCCAATGGGGTTAATCACTTGTTTCATAATTCTTCTTTATTTTGTTATGATTAATGTTTGTTGACTACAAAAATACGCAAAACAATTGAATATTGAATAACGTTCGTTTTGATATTATACTTTTATATGGTAGATTCAACTTCAAAATGCAATTACGTTTGCAAATTTAAGAAAAATTCCTCACTTGATGTTCTGAATCCCAACTTTTTTTCTTGCATTTATTTTATGTTGACACCTGCCTTCATCAGGGCAGACACATCGAACAAAACCGATAAGGACAAGCAGCAGCCGACTTCTCCCAAGCAAGTCCGCCGCTTCGGTTGGACACGCTTCATCCCAAATCGGTCATTAGGATTTCTCTTTGCCGTACGACACAGAGAAATCCTAATGACCGATTTGGGTTAAACTGACGCCAACCTGTGGTCCTCGACCGATGACCCCATCCATGACAACTGGGCATTCAAAGCCTACGCTGGCTATGGGGGCGCATACGTGATTGGCGAACTTGAAAAAAGCAACGCCTATCCAATTGTGCCATTCAAGAATGCACAGAAATAAGGAAGGGCATAGTCCTCTCGCAAAGGGCGGTGTCGCGTCAACGAGATCGCCTTTTCTCGGCGTGCCGCAACGGCAAAAAAATAATCCCCGATATCACTACCGAGGATTGCTAAACTAATTAACCTTCTAAATACCATTAACATAAACCTTAAACAAAATGAAATAAATTCCGTCATCACGACGTGTAGAATTTCATAACCTTAAAAACTAATACCATGAAAAACTGTTGCAAAGTTAAGAGATATGTGTTATATAACATAGTCTTCGGGCAACTTTTTTCTTATTGTTAAGCATTTTTAGCAGGCAAGCGTTTCGTTTAATATTTGTTTACACTATTTTTGCCTATATTTGCATATCAAAAAAACAAATCACTAACAAAACAACCAAAAGCGATGTATAGATTCATGATGACAATGGTGGCGCTGGTCACGACTCTGGCCAGCTTGTCGTGCAAGCCGCAAAGCGAGCGACCCACCACAAAAAACCAGACAAGCACCACCTCAAGGGTAGCCGACACACTCGATGCGGGCGAGATTCAAAAGCGCGTGGAGGAAATGTTTCACGACGTGTACCAGGCTTACGCCTCGGCCAGTGAGCACGATGCCATGCCTTCGCCAGAAGACTTTGACACCAAGTACGGCAGCAAGGAGTACCTCGAATTGCTGCACAAGGCACTGGCCATTGGCGAGCGCGACACCGTGGCAGTCATCGATGCCGACCACTGGAGCCAAAGCCAAGATCCGCAAGACCCGAAAATGAGCGTGAAACGCGTCTACGACCTCGACGCCAGTCGTCAAACGGCCAAGGCCGATGTTGAAATCAGTGTGACCTGGAATCGCGACCATCCAACGCTGGTGACCTTGTGGCTCACAAGGGAAAACAGCGACTGGAAAATCGACAATTGGGTGCAAGTTTTTGAGGGGGAAACACTTGACGAGAAAGCCTGGCTAAAAGAATTTGTCGATAACGATGGTTACCCCATAGAGCCATAACCCGACCTGAAAAGAATCGAATGGAGGACATGACCGAGGTTTTCAAGGCTGCGTGCCATCACCAGCCATGCCATGGGGCGCTCCCCATGTTCACGCATGCTTGCTTGGGGCGACAATGAGCGGTCATTACCGGGATATTGCACAGCTGAGCGGGCCAATTATTGTGGCTCAATTGGGAACAATTGCCACAGGCTATGCCGACACAATGATGGTGGGCCACTACGCCACAGCAGCGCTCGGAGCCGCGTCGTTTGTCAACAATGCCACCATGCTCGCCATTCTCCTCTCGCTGGGTTTCTCCTACGGCATCACACCGCTCGTGGGGGCGCTCCACGCGCGGGGCGACGCGACGAGTGTGGGCGCGATGCTGCGCCAGGTCACGGTGGCCAACGCGCTGTTTGGCGCTGCGCTCATGGCACTCATGGCCATCTTCTACTTCCTCATTGACGATTTGGGTCAACCAGCTGAGTTGCTGCCGCTCATCAAGAGTTATTATCGCATCATCTGGGTGTCGATGATACCGGTCATTTTCACTCACGTGTGGCGGCAATTCTGCGATGCCTTGGGCCACACCAGCTTAGGCATGTGGATTTTCAGCATGGGCAATGTGCTCAATATTGTGGGCAACTACGCGCTCATCTATGGTCACTGGGGCGCACCCGAACTGGGGCTGGATGGAGCCGGGTGGAGCACCCTGGCAGGCCGGCTGCTGATGTGCGTGGCCTACCTAGTGGTTTTGTCTTCGGCACCACGCTACCGCCCGATGTGGCGTGCCTTCAAGACCTCCACGTGCAGTCGTAGGGCAATAAGCAGTGTCTTTAAGTCCTCACTGCCCGTTGCCGTGCAAATGGGTTTAGAGACGGCTATTTTCACCTTTGCCCTGATCTTAGTGGGGTGGTTTGGCACCAACGCCCTGGCAGCCTACCAGGTGCTGCTCATGCTGGGCAACCTCGGCTTTATGATTTACTATGCCTTTGGCGCTGGCACAGCCATCCGCATTGCCCATTTTCATGGTCTCGGCGACAAGGCGAGCATTCGCGCCTGCGCGCGTGCCGGCTACACGCTCACGCTGCTGTTCACGGGCATGAGCTGCGCCATTTTCTACTTTTTCGGGCGCTACATCATCAGCTTTTTCACCAGCGACCCAGCCGTGATAGCAATAGCCTTGAGCCTGATACCGCCCTTGCTTGTCTACCAGTTGGGCGATGCCACGCAAGTCACGTTTGCCAATGCGCTGCGGGGCATGAACTGCACGGTGGCCATGATGCGTGGGGCTGTTGTTGCCTATGTCCTGCTGGGATTTCCAGCCATTTATCTGCTTGCTATCACCATCGGCTACGGCATTGTGGGCATCTACTACGGTTTTTTCATCGCCTTGCTGGCAGCCGCCTTTCTTTTTCTCCGCGATTTTTACCGTTCCACGCGGCGATAGTGCTGGATTTTTGATTACCTTTGCAACGCTAACGACCAAAGAGGCATGAATTCTTCGGGTAAAGTGTTCGTCCTGTCGGCATTGACATTTGTCGTGCTCTTGCTGTGCTATTTCCTGCCAGAGATTCGGGTGGGCGGCAGCACTTTGCGCCAGGTCGACGTGCTGGGAGACTTGGAGCCCCACACGGTGCCCACCACCGTTAGCCGCCCAAAGAGCGCTCACCGCATGGTCGCGATCGAAGACTACGCTCTCGGGCAAGCGGGTGGCATGGCGCACTTTTACGGTCAACTGGCCCGTATTCAATCACTGGGGCGGCCGGTGCGCATCGCCTACTATGGCGACTCATTTGTGGGCGGAGACCTCATGCTGGGTGACTTGCGCCAACTGTTGCAGCAGCAATTTGGCGGCTGTGGCGCCGGCTGGATCGACCCGGCCTCGACTTTCAACGCCCAGCGCATCACCATGCGCATCGCCAGCGAGGGAGTGACCGCTCACTCGGTGCTCGACCCCGAAGGATTCCACGCAGCCTGGCAAGGTCTCTCTCAAAGTTATTGCGACCTCATGCCCAATGCCACGTTACGGCTTTCTAACCCTGGGCTACCCGACTATGACGGCAAGTGGAATCGCGTGAGCGTGCTGCTGCGCGTGGGCAGCACGGTGACCGTCAAGGCCGATCCTGGCGGCCAGCGTGTGCTCGCCCCCTCGAAAAGGGTGCAGGTGGCTACCTTTGATACTCCTGGATGTACCCGCATGACCGTGACTTTGCAAGGCACGAACACCAACAGCCGCTTGCACGGCATCGCACTGGAGGACGAGCGTGGCATCGTGATCGACAACCTGGCCATGCAAGGCGCCTCGGGCATGGATCTGGTCACGATGAGCGACCAAATGCTGGCCGATGTGAACCGCTTGCGCCCATACGACTTGGTCGTGCTGCACTTCGGGTTGAACGTGGTGCCGCCCAAGGGGTTTATCTCGCCCCACATCTGCGCACGCTACAAGCGCGCGATGAAGCAAGTCATCGCCAAGTTGCGACGCGCGTTCCCTGGCGTGTCGATTCTACTGGTGAGCGTGACCGACAGCGAGGGCCGGCAAGGCAGCGAGACGGCCACCTTGCCAGGTGTGGAGCAACTGCTTGACCTGCAACGCCGCATGGCCAAGGACAACCAGGTGGCTTTTTATAACCTCTACGAGGCCATGGGCGGCCGAGGCAGCATCAAGCGCCTCATCGGGCAAGGTCTTGCCGAGAAAGACTATCATCACATCAATTTCAAGGGCGGCCGATTGATTGCCAGGCGCTTCTACGACTCAATCATGCAAGGCTACCGCGCCTACACCTCTTCTATCACTCCGTGACGACCATGCAGGACATTGTGCAAAACATATTGAGCCAGATGGCCTATGACCCCAAGCAGCCGCTCATTTTCTCCAGTGGCATGTTCCTGGTCATGTGGGTGCTGTTCACTGGCGTGTACTATATGCTTCACGGCAAGAACACGGCTCGCATTGCTTTTGTGACCTTGTTCTCCTACTACTTCTACTACAAGAGCAGCGGTTTCTACTTCTTCCTGCTGGCCATTGTCACGGTGAGCGACTTTGCGATAGCCAAGCGCATGCTCACGCGGCCCGCGCACAAAAAGACGCTGTTGCTGCTGAGCTTGCTCATTGACTTGGGGCTTTTAGCCTATTTCAAGTACACCAACTTCTTTGGAGCGACGCTGGCAGGCATCATTGGCGCTAATTTCCAGCCATGGGACATTTTCCTGCCGGTGGGCATCAGTTTTTTCACGTTCCAAAGTTTGAGCTACACCATCGACGTGTATCGCGGACAATTGCGCCCCCTCGACTCGCTGCTCGACTACGCGTTCTACGTCTCTTTCTTCCCGCAACTGGTGGCTGGTCCCATCGTGCGGGCGCGCGACTTTGTGCCGCAAATCCGCCGTCCGGTCACAATCACACGCGAGATGATGGCGATGGGCGTGTACTTGGTGCTGATCGGCTTGTTCAAGAAAGCGGTCATCAGCGACTACATTAGCGTGAACTTTGTGGACCGCATCTTTGACAACCCCTTGCGCTACACGGGGGTGGAGAACTTATTAGGCTCGCTGGGCTACACGTTGCAGCTCTACTGCGACTTTAGCGGTTACAGCGACATGGCCATTGGCTTGGCACTGCTGCTGGGATTTCACTTTCCCAAGAACTTCAATGCGCCTTACAAGGCCGTGAGCGTGCGCGATTTCTGGCGGCGATGGCACATCTCGCTGTCTACTTGGATTCGCGATTATGTTTACATCAGCATGGGCGGCAATCGCAAGGGCAAGGCGAGAACCTATGTTCACCTGCTGGCAACCATGCTGCTGGCCGGACTGTGGCATGGCGCCGCATGGAATTTCATCGCATGGGGAGGCCTGCACGGCTTAGCACTCGCCTGCCACAAGTTCTATCGGCAATACATCGTGCGCCACGACAAGGGCTACCGTAGCCAGGGGTTGAAACGCGTGGGCGGCATGATCGTGACTTTCGCTTTTGTGAGTTTCGCCTGGCTCATCTTCCGCAATCGCGACATGGGCAATGCCGGAATCATGCTCCAACAGATGCTCACCAATTTCCATGGCGAACTTATCGGGCAGGTGCTGCTGGGCTACAAGTGGGTCATGCTCTTGATGGTCTTTGGCCTTGTGAGCCACTATGTGCCCGAGAAATGGGAAAATGCCGCCGTCAAGGCGCTCAGCAAGTGCAACGTCATGATCTACGCGATCTTGCTGGCAGCCCTCATCTACCTTATCTGTCAAATTAAAACCAGCGACATCCAGCCATTCATCTATTTCCAATTCTGAACTCAACGCCTGCCGCGGCGAGGATTACGCGGGAACCAGCCCTTGTCGACTCGCTTGCGCTGCTCAAAGACTTCGAGAATAGCCCAAAAACTGGAAAACGACCCAACGCCCAGCAACGACGCGGCCACGATGCTGCCGGCGAGCCAAGAGGCGATGCCCAGCACGATGCCCAGCGCCAAAAAAGCCCACCAAATTCTCACGCCAAAGTAATATTCCCCTTTAATAACCAAGGGATGGAAAAGGCCGATGACAAAAAAGGTGCAAAAGCCAATGGCAAGCCCTAAAAGATGATTTTCAGCAAGAAACTCCATAATCTTCAATTTTTACTGGCAAAGGTTGCCGTTCTTCCATGAGCGTCGGCTTGAACCGCCAATCGGCCCAACTTTTATCGGCATTGCGTCATTGATTCACTTGCCTCTTCCCAACCCGCGCTCACTGCTCGCCAATGGGAATGAAACGGGAGAAGAACTTGAGTGCCTGCTCGTGGGTCACCTCCTCACGCATAATCGCAAACACCGTGTCGGCACCTGCGATTGTGCCTAACACCTCTTGTGAATGGGTCATGTCGATGTCATAGGCCAGGCCCGCCGCATAACCGTTTCGGGTCTTGATCACCGCAAAATTGCCTGAGAACTCGATGCTGACAAAACCAATTTTAGCGTTCGCACTCAACTGTTTTGGATCTTTCCTAAGCAAGGAGTCTTGCAGCTCATTCGCATCGGGTATAATATACATATAGTTGCCAAAATCATTGGCAACCTTAGTGATTTTCAAGGATTTAAGGTCACGAGAAAGTGTTGCTTGGGTCACATCTATGCCCCGCTCACTAAGCATTTCGACCAGCTCGTTTTGACTACTGATGCAATTTTTCTTGATGAGGTCAACAATCAGTCGAAGTCTATTTCGCTTATTTTTCACAATAACAATAGTTAGTTACACCACAAAGAGAGAGCCTTGATCAACGCGCAACCCTTAGCTCTCTCATAAGGATTCTTGCAGCAAATTTAGACATTTTTTTTGATAATTCACCCTAATTATGCTAAAAAAAGAATAAAGCAACTGCCTTTGACAGAATTTTGAATTTTTATTACAAGGCCGCCGCTGGTGTCGTTGATCAGGATTCATTGGCCCCGCTGCGCACGGCCCCGGCAGCGGCAATAAGGTCTTTCACGACCTCGCCACCCACAATCACCCCCTCGGCAGCGGGGACAAAAGCGTTGCTGGCAGGCACGCCACGAGTCTCGCCAAAGGCACGCTCGGCCGATGGCTCCACAGGCCTAACGGGCAGCTCGTCGCTGCACACGCACTTGCAGTGGTTAATGCCCTCGCGGCGCAAGCGCCTGCGCATCACCTTGGCCAGCGGGTCATTCTTGGTCTTGCTCAAGTCGGTCACTTTGAAAGCCGTCGGGTCAAGCTTGTTGGCAGCGCCCATGCTACAGATGTGTGGCACGCCCAGGCGATGGCAACGGCGCGCCAGTTCCATCTTGGCGCTCACGGTGTCGATGCAGTCAACCACGTAGTCGTAGACGCTCAAATCCACCTCGTCGGCATTGCTCGCGAGATAGAACATCTTGTAGGTGCGCACTTTGCAATTGGGGTTGATGCTCTGGATGCGCTCAGCGGCCACATCGACCTTATACTGGCCCAAGTGATGGACGGTAGCGATAATTTGCCGGTTGCAATTGGTGATGTCCACCTGGTCGCTGTCATAGAGATCCAGAGCCCCTACTCCGCTACGAGCCAGCACCTCGACCACGTAACCGCCTACACCGCCCACACCGAACACCGCCACGCGGCTTGCTGCCAGCGTTTCCATGGCCGCTTGCCCGAAAAGCATTTGAGTTCTGCTGAATTGATTTTGCATCTGTGACTTGAAATTGAAAGTTAAAGCGCCTATTTACTGGCGAAAAATGGCTGTGAACGTGCGACCGGAATGAATGCCGGCCGCGCGAGCCGAAAAATAACGTTGAGGGGCACAATGGCTGCAATGGCCGCTCCAGGTGATCCTATCGGGCTGCACTCCAGCCTCTTCCAGCACAAAACGATTGGCGCGCTGCAAGTCGATGTGGGCTTTTCCTGGCCGGGTCACGATGTCGCTCATCGGAAATCCTGCCTGTGCAAACTGGTCGACCACCTCATCGCCCACCTCAAAGCACCGTGGGCAGATGCTTGGTCCCATGCTGACTTGGATGCGTTTGGGGTCAGCCCCCAGCTGGCACATGGCCGCAATCGTCTCGGCCGCAATGCGTCCCACTGTGCCCCGCCACCCGGCATGAGCCACAGCGGTCACGCCAGCAGTGGGGTCAACCAGCGCAAGCGGCACGCAATCGGCCGTATTGACACCGATGCACACCCCATGAAGCGTGGTCACCAGCGCATCAACATCTTGCAGACACCTCGCGCGCTGCACCTGGGGCAGCGACATCAACTTAGTATCGACATGAAGCACACGGGTCGTGTGGGATTGGCGTGGCATGACCAACCGGTCGGGCAAAATGTGCAAGTGTTCGCACAGCGCCCTGCGGTTGCGCGTCACGTGCAGCGAGTCGTCGCCCGTGTAGTCACACAGGTTCACCTCGCTGTAGGCATCGGCAGCGACCACCTCTCCCCGAAGGGTGGAAAAAGCCAGCACACCAGGCACTTGCACAGCAAAATCGAGTCTTTCAATTTTTGGGCTTGACATCATCGGGGTCGCTCACCACTTGAAAACCCTCATTCTCATCCTTGAAATCTTCCTCCCAGTATTCGTCAGCCCAATTGCGCACCTCATCTGTCTCGGCAGTGCTCATGTGACCGCCTCCGATTCGCTCAAAGGACTCTTCCTTCTCAGCAGGTTTCGCCTTGGTCTCAAAGATGAACTCATCCTCCTCTCTCACGCGGTGGCGCTCATCAAGGTCATGCTGCACAGCACCCCCAGAAATAAGGTTGCGCTCATCGTTGATGGTGGCCCACAGCAAGTCCTTGAGCTCGGTCAACCCCTTTTGCGCGACACTGCTGATGAACACGGCAGGCACATCGCCGGGCAAATCGACACGCATCTGCTCCACAAGCTCATCGTCGAGCATGTCGATCTTCGTGATGGCCAACACGCGGGGTTTTTGCACCAGGTCGGGGTTAAAGGTCTCAAGCTCATTGCTCAAAATCTCATATTCGCGCTTGATGTCGTCGGCATCGGCTGGAATCATAAAAAGGAGAACCGCATTGCGCTCGATGTGGCGCAGAAATCTCAAGCCAAGCCCTCTGCCCTCGCTTGCGCCCTCGATGATACCAGGAATATCGGCCACGACAAACGATTGCTGTCCACGATAGGTGACAATGCCCAAGTTGGGCTCCAACGTGGTAAAGGGGTAGTTGGCGATCTTGGGCTTTGCGGCCGAAATGACCGAGAGCAAGGTCGACTTGCCCGCGTTAGGGAAGCCCACAAGCCCCACATCGGCAAGCAACTTCAGTTCCAGGACAACCGCTTTCTCCACCCCCTCCTCGCCAGGTTGGGCAAAACGAGGTGTCTGGCGCGTCGCCGTCTTGAAATGGGTGTTGCCCAAGCCGCCACGGCCGCCCTTGAGCAGTTTCACGACCTGCCCGTCACGGGTCACCTCACACAAGAACTTGCCCGTCTCGGCATCGTACACCGCTGTTCCGCAAGGCACCTCGATGGTGCGATCCTCGCCATCTTTTCCAGTACACTGGTTTTCATAGCCCGGCGCGCCATCGGTAGCATAGATGTGGCGGGTATATTTCAGGTGAATGAGTGTCCACAGGTTACGGTTTCCCTTCAGGTACACGTGACCGCCGCGACCGCCATCGCCGCCATCGGGCCCGCCTTTGGGCAAATACTTGGCGCGGTGCAAATGGGCAGAGCCCTTGCCGCCATGGCCGCTACGGCACAATATTTTCACATAGTCGATAAAATTCGATTCTGGCATACTTTATAAATCATCATGAATGAGGCCGTGTGGTCTTTTCAACGATCCCACACCCTCGAAAGTTAGTTCCAATTTATCTTTTTGGAAGATTTCTCGTAGTAGTAACGCTTGATGTCGTTCCACTTGTAGTAGGGGAACGTCTTCGTCTCAAAGGGCAGGCGCGCCTCATGCTCGTTAAAGAGTACTTTCAGCAGCACATCGCCGCCACTGTTGCGGTAAAACACCATCTGGATATTGCAGCCCATGGGGTAGAACTTGTAGTTCACCCAGCGCTGGTCCAGGCTGTCGAGGTTGTCGCAGGCATCGTTCACGCTATCCAACTCCAGCAAGCAAGCCAGCGGCAGCAGGCAGGTCTCGTGGCCAAAACGCAGCGACGCCCCCTTGCCGTTGCAGGCAATTACCGAGTCGGCACTCGCTATCATGTTGTGCAGCAGCGCTTTTTCGATATAGGGCATGCGGTTTCCATTCTGTGGCGCATTGGCCCAATGGGTGTACCAGTAGATGTTGTTGTGCTTCCACAAGTCATAACGCTCCTCGCTGGTGAACAGATTCAGCAGGTAGAGGCCGTCAAACTCATGGTGATTCTGCAAACTGCCCGCCACGCTGAAGATGTCGTTCATCAACGAGTTGCTGTCAATGTTGCCTTTGGCCCAGTCCTGGCTGATGATGAGCGACCCAATGAAACGCTCGGGGTGGGTGTACTTGTTGCGATAAGCATCGGTCAGGCCGTCAAGGCTCTTGCGCAGGCTGTTGGCCAGCGTGTCCTCGCCATATCCCCAGCCCATGTAGTGCATGTCGTGCAGGGAGGCATCGGTCGCGATGTCGAGCTTGGGGTTGAGCGCCTTCAGCGCGCTCGTCTCGTTCTGCATCGAGAGGATGCAGCGAATCACAATGGTTGAACGGGCATCGATGTGGGCATCACCGCCAAAAATCTCGGGGAAATTCCGGTACATGCGGCGAGCAATAGCCTGATGCTGTTCGGCGCCGAGGTCGCTCAAATCGCCCGCGCGCTGATAGGCCCGGTCCCTCACCAGCCTGAGCGTCGAGAGCACTTGCTTGCCGAGGCCGGTCAATTGACCGGCCGAGTCAGCCCTTTCGAGCATCCTCACCGGCCTGGAATAGGTGCGGTAGCCCGTGAGCCAGCGACTGCCGTGGCGACCGTAATGCGCCATGTAGAACGGCTCGTAGCCATCAGGCGCTTTGGTGAGTTGTGGCAAGTTGCTTTCATCGTAGGGATAGGCCACATGGTTGCTGGCGCTCAGCAGCGGATTGGCGTCGATTTCCTTGTGCGCCGCCGTCTGTGCCAGTGCCGTCACGGTCAATAATGCCGCTAAAAGTCCAAATATGCTTTTTTTCATCATGTATAGATTACTATTAAAGAAACAGGAATGTGAATCATCATTGCGCGAGGGGCTGCTTTTGCAGCACGCTCACGAAATAGGCGCGCACGTCTTTCCAGTGGTAATAGGGTGCGCAATCGGTCTTGACCTCGGCAGGCAGCGTGGCTTCGCGCTCGTTGAGCAAGATTTTCATCAAGATGTCGTCACAACCCGGCTTCTTGTAGAAAATCCACTGCACATTGGCCCCCATGGGGAAGACCTTGTAGCAAGGCCAGTTGTCGGTGAGCGTTGAGAAATCGGCGGTTTCGTAGTTCATGCCATTCAAGCCCATGAGCACCACAAAGGGAAGCACCACACTCTCGTGGCCAAAGCGCAGCGTGGCGCTGTTGTGCCCGCTCATGATGGCTGTGTCGGCCGCGCCGATGAAGTTGCGCAGCAAGTGCGCCTCGCGGTAGGGGGCGCGGTGCTGGGTGAACGCGTTGTTGCCGGCATAGATGTACCAGCCACAGTTGTTGTAGTTCCAATTGTCGAGGCGTGCCTGCTCGTCAAAGAGGTCGCTCATGTCCACGTGGTCAAAGGCATGATGGCTCTGCAAGTTGCTAACCACGTCCCACACGTAGATTTCAAACTGCTGGGTGTCAAAGTTTCTCTGGCACCAGGCGTAGTCCCTCACCAGTTTCTTGAGGAGGCGCTCAGGGTGCAAGTAAGTGTTCTTGATGCGGCCAAGGTGTTCCTTGTAGACCTTGTTAATGAGCGCGCCCGTGGGCTTGTCGTTGTAATTCATGTAATACATATCGTGCTGGCTGGCATCGGTGCGGATGCGCAAATTGGGATTGAGCGAGCGAAGCATGTCAACCGCATTCTGCATCGAGAGGATGCAGCGAATCACTACCGTCGACTTGGCATCGACAGGCGCATCGCCAGCAAACACCTCGGGAAAGTTCCTGAACATGCGGCGGGTAATGGCTTGGTGCTGCTCGGCGCCGAGGTCGCTCAACTCGCCTAAGCGCTGGCTTGAGGCGGCTTTAATGGTTCTCAAGATGGCCAGCACCTCCCGACCACGCTTGGTGAGTTTCCCAGCCGAGTCGGCTTTGGCAAGCCACTCCACAGGCTTGCTGTACTCATTGGGGTCAATGAGCCAGCGGCTGCCGTGACGACCGTAGTGATCAATGTAGAAAGGCATGTAGCCCGCAGGAGCGGGTGTCAACGCTGGCAACTCGCTCTCCAGTGGATAGGCCTGCAAGTTGTTGGCGCTCAATTTGGGGTTCGCTTTGAAGTCCTCGCGTGTCCCTGCCCAGGCTGCAAATGCCGCCATCAGGGCCAACATCATTAGAAATCTTTTCACCATCTCCATATTTTGATTAAACGATAAACCTTTTTTAGTCCTTGCAAAGTTACGAAATAATTCTTGATTGAGACGCATCGGGAAGCAGGAAACGAGCGATCAAGAGAATGACTTTTACACTGGCACGCAGCTCCTCAAAAACAATATCCCACGCCTGGCCATGCAAGCGTGGGAAAAAGTAAATGGGGGTGAGCTTGAACGTTAATTCACGAACTTAACCGTTCTCGTTGTTCCATCCTCGAATTGCGCAATGGCCACATAAGCGCCTTTGCCCAAATAGAGGCTCACCGACGACCCGTCGAGCTCGAAGTTGGCTACCGTCTGGCCGCTCATGTCGCACACGGCCACTCGGGCATGCTGTGCCGAGCTCAGGCGCACGCTGCCGCCCTCGTTCCTGTCCTGGATGTCCTTGCCCTCATCGGCCCGTACATTGCCAATGCCTGTCGCCTCTTCGGCCATTGCCGACAAAGGGAATACACACACCTTGTTGTCAATGAAGGTACGCCCCACAATGCCGAAAATGGTCATGCTCTTATCGGCAGGCAACGCCATGAGGTCAATTTTCTTGAAATTGTGTGAGTAGATGTTTTGCAGAATCATTTCCCGCCCTTGAGCATCCACAACCTCGATGCGGCCGTTAGGGTCTCCGTCAATTTGCGACACATCTTTCTTGAATCTCATGCCTGTCAACGCCAGGGGGCAGCCTGCGTAAGCGCCATTGTCGAGCAGGGAAGCATCGTCGAGGATAAAGTTGAGGAAGTGGAAAGGATTGGAGGCGATGACTTCCACTTCTGGCTTGCGATCAAGCCTGAAGATGAGATTGTTATCCACCTTGAGCAACTGACCGCGCATGGTCTTCACAACCACCTGGCTTTCGGGCGTCGTCTCGCTGTAGTCCAAGTAATTGGGGTCATCGACAAGAATTCCATCTTTGCCGTCGAACAGCCATTTCTGGGCACGGCTGGCCTCACGCCAGTTGATGAAGATGGAGTCGTTCCCGTTAGGGGTGAGCTCGTAGAACTTGCCCACCTCGGCCTGACGAAGGTTAGAAATGCCCTTGATGGGGGTGATGGGGCAAACGTTGAAGTCCAAGTCGGCCTGGAGCGCATCGTCCCACACCACGTTGCCGTCGCGGTTCATAAAGCGAATGGTCATGTGGTGCGGCCCCTCGGCAAGTTCCTCGGCCTTGAAGACAATGTCCTCGGGCATCTCGTAGTATTTCACGGGCGCGCGGTCGTCGATCTTCATTTCAAGATAGGTTGTCGCACACTTGAAGTCTTGCGGGCCAAACCACCATGTGGCGCCATTCAAGATGGGAACGAATGAAATGGAGCTCTCGGCCGTGCAAAAACCGTCGCCCAACCGGCCAGGCTGCACATACCATGGGATGTTGTAGCCATTGCCTTTCATCACCATGATGTCGTCAACCAGCAATCGCCAATTCTTGCCAATGCCCAAAGCGCCGGTATAGATCACGCGGAAGCGGTACTCGGCATTGTCCCGAGCCGGCACCTGCACGGTGAACAGCGCGGGGACATCTTTGTTGTCAAAGCCCAAAGGCTGCTCGGCCCACGTCGCGCCACCGTCGAATGTGGCCTGCAGTTGCCATGCCGATCTACTGCGGCTGATCACGCGATCCATGCCCGAATGGGTGAACGCAAGGGCTATGGTGTTGCCAACGATAGGGTCGAGCAACTCAAGCGTGGCGGGCTCCCCGTCAACGACGTCGCCGAGAATCTCCACCGCTTTGCGGCCCTGTGGCACACCTTGCGTGGTGCTGTTGACGATGCGCGCGTTGTGCAGTTTCCAACGCTTGCCGCCGATGGTGAGCACCTCGGTGTTGTAATTATCCTTCACTGGCGCATCCTCAAAGTCAAAGCGATAAGCCACCCGGGGCGGAGCATTGGGGTCTACGCCATCTTGCGCCACTGCGCTCATGCTGCCCATGAGTAATGTTGAAACGAGTAGAAAAACAAACTTCTTTTTCATTTTTTCTTCATTGGGGCAGCTGTTATTATGCCCAAAACGGATTGTCCCAGATAGTCCCGCCTTGGGCTCATTGTCATTGATTAGACTACTGCAAAGTTAGTAAAATTAACTTTTTTCTAAAGAATCATTTCTTTGGTTTTTAGCCTATTAGGTTCGTTAAAAATTCATAACTTTTAGGAAAGCCCCATTGTCTGACTGGCTTTTACAGACTTTACCCAATCGTTGCCACGAGAAACAGGCTGAAATATTTGGATATTGTAAAAAGATTAACTATTTTTGTCCCCGAAACGATTTTTTTGTTAGCAAAAAAATAGAATTTTATTCATTAAATCAAACAAATATGAAAAAAATCATGTTGATGTGCATGGCAGCAGTGCTGGCCGTGTGTGTGGCTCAAGCCCAGAATCAGATTCAGACCACAGGGTTGCAAAAAGACGCCAAGTGCAAGTGCGAGAAGTGCGAAAAGGCAAATTGCAAGCAAGAGTGCGTTAAAACCGGCAACTGCAAGCAAGAGTGCGTTAAGACCGGCAACTGCAACTGCAAGCAAGAGTGCGTTAAGACCGGCAACTGCAAGC
>CABTZK010000032.1 GCA_902489275.1 uncultured Porphyromonadaceae bacterium | reverse complement strand
GCCAAGCAACCGTTGCGCGTGCTCTTCCGCGACAGCTGCTTCAGCGAGGACAAAACCAAAATCAACATCTTTGAGCTCTTCAAGCAGCAATTAGACTGGGACGAGAGCGAGGCAATACAAAATATCAGAGTGGTTTAGGCGTTAAAGGTTAGGATATGGACGAAAAAAATAAAATCATCATCTATACTGACGAAAACGGATTGGCTAAGATAGATGTAAAGCTCGAAGATGAAACCTTGTGGCTCACACAGGCGCAGATGTGCGAGCTTTATCATACCAGCAAGTCAAATGTAAGTGAGCATATCAAGCATATCATCGAAGAGGGGGAATTGCAGGAAGGTTCAGTTGTTCGGAAATTCCGAACAACTGCTTCAGACGGCAAGTCCTATCTTACTACCTATTATAATCTTGATATGATTATTGCCCTTGGCTATCGTGTACGCAGCATCATTGCGACACGTTTCCGCCAGTGGGCAACTGTCAGACTGAAGGAATACATCACCAAAGGCTTTACACTCGACGACGACCGTCTGAAAAAGTTGGGCGGTGGCGGTTATTGGAAAGAATTGCTGGAGCGCATTCGCGACATTCGTTCCACAGAGAAGGTGTTGTATCGGCAAGTGTTAGATCTATGCCACCAGTATTGACTATGACCCTCGCGCATCAACGAGTGGCGACAGCAAGTGGGGACCCCTCCACTGTAATTTCACATTCAAGAAACGCCGGCAGCCCCCACTGCTTGAACTATCTTGAGGGGGTGCGGAACTCCCCGGGATCCTCGCTCATGTCGTCCTCGTCTACCAGGCGCGAGAGCTCGCGCAACTCGCTATAGGCTTGCTTGAGGATGGCATTGTTGATGTCGATGTATTCCTCTACTGGCCGGCCGGGGTCGCGGGTCGTGTGGGCCAGCAGCCAGTCGTAGGTGTCCTTGAGGTAGAAGGCCCGGGCCAGTGCGCCATGCGTAGCGCCTTGCAGCCAGTCGAAGCGCAGCCGGATGTCCTTGTGGTGGGCTTGCAGGTCCTGGACCACCGTTTTTGAGCAGTTGATGCCCACGGCGCGGTCGGCAGTGCCATGGATAATCCAAAAGGGGAGTTCGCCAAGGCCGTCCACGTCTTTCAACGTGGAGCCGCCGCACAATGCCATGCCGGCAGCAATCTTGTTGGGGTAGGTGCCGCAAAAGTCCATTGTGCCATATCCGCCCAGGCTCATGCCCAGCACGTAGACTCGCGTGGTGTCGACTTTGTACGCGCTTTGGAGCCAATCGAGAATGGCCATCAGTTTGCCAGGCCGCCAAGCTCCACCCGGGTTCTGTGGCGCGACAACGATTGCCGGCAGCGCCATGCCGCGCTTGATGGCGTCGAGTGTGCCGTAGCGAAGCACGCGGTTGAGGTCGTGGCCGCACAGGCTGCGGCCGTGCAGAAACACCACCACGGGCTGTGGCTGGCTGCCGTCGTAATCGGCAGGGGTGTAAATCCAAAAGGAGTATCCGCCATTGGCGATGGCACCGTGGGTCTTCATCTTGCCTGGGGATGCCCAGCCGGCCATCGTCGCCAGCAGCCATGCCGCAAGGAGGAGTGTCGTTTTCATTCTATTGCGTTTCATGGCATCTGCTCACTATTGCCCAATCATCAGGCGCAGGCTATCGGTCTTGACGCGCTCCTTGAGCCAGTTGCTCAGCCTTTGACGATCGGCACGGCTCAAATTGCCTTTGCAGTCCACCACAGCCATGACATATTCGCGGGCGGCCGTGGTGTCGGCAAATGCCTCGGTCACTTTGGAGAGGATCACGCTCTTAGCCGCCGGGCAAACGGCTTTGATTTCCTTTCTAATCTCCTTGCTCAGTTCCTGGTAGCGCGTGTAGCCATTCAGTTGGGTTTCCAGCGCGCGGATGTGCCGGTCTTGCTCCAGCAATTTTTGCTTGTTGGTCTTGGTGTTGGTGCCTGCCGATTGGAGCGCTTGCTCCAGCAGCAGGCTGTCGGATTGCGACCCCTGGATGACCCTCAGCCTGTAGCCCCCCAGGCTGTACTCGCCCAGCATCTTTTGCGCCTTGTCCAGCTCTTGCTGGGGGATGATGTTTCCCACGGCCACAATATTCAGGGTCTTGGTCTGCTCGTCCCGGTTGTCCGAGATAATCTGTGTGCCTTGAAAGCTCAGCTCGTTCTTGATAAACTTGCTGGCGTTGCGGTTGAGCACGCTCTGGCTGATGATGCGCACCGTCATGTAGGCGGCAGGAATCATCGTAATCACCACAAGGCCGAAAATGTAGCGATTCACGGTCTTCATTCGAGCCGGATTCACAAACTTTTTGTGCTTGAATCTCAGCATTCTCACACCGATGTAGGTGGCTAAGGCGATAAAGACCGTATTGATGAAGAAAAGGTAGAATGCGCCAAAGAAAAAGGACAGGTTGCCCATCGCCAGCCCATAGCCTGCCGTGCAGAGGGGGGGCATGAGCGCCGTGGCGATGGCCACGCCAGGAATCACGTTTCCCTTGCCTTTGGTGGCAAGCGCCAGGATGCCAGCCGCACCGCCACACAAGGCTATCAAGACATCGTAGAGCGTGGGCGACGTGCGCGCCAGCAATTCAGGCTGCGCCTCGGTGAGTGGGGAGATGAGGAAATAGAGCGTTGCCGTGAGCACGCTGATGCCCGTCGCCACCAGGTAATTGGTAATCGACCGCTTGAGCAGCCCCAAGTCGGTGATGCCAATCGACAAGCCTATGCCGATAATGGGCCCCATCAGTGGGGAAACAAGCATGGCGCCGATGATGACTGCTGTGGAGTTGATGTTGAGCCCGAGCGAGGCGATGAAAACAGCAAAGACCAGCACCCAAAGGCTTGCGCCGTGGAAAGCGACCCCTTGGCTGATTTGCTCGACGGTTTCTTCCTCGTTTTCCTTGTCGGGCAAGGCGTTGAAATACCCTTTCACGACTTGCCAAAGTGTTTTGTCATTCTCTTCAATAAGCATAGGTATGTTTTAATTTCTATGAGTTGCTGATAGCCCTTTTGCCGCACTCTTGGGGCAAAGTTGATGCAAACTTACATAAATTCTTCAACATTCACGCCATTTTTGTCAAGAATTTCACGGCTCTTTCACATAAAAAAGGATGTGCCTATTTTGACAAACCCTCTTTAAACAGCTGAAAAGTCCAGTTAGAAACGCAATTTTTTCGTGTTAGCGTGCGTAGCCCTAATCACATGAAGAACACTGCGGGGATGCCAAGCGGCGGGGGCGCAAAGCCCCCAAGAGCGTCTGGCGGCAATATTAAAGTAATGCGATATATCCGGGGGCTGGAAAAGGAAATGGAGGCAATCCCGCATCGCATCTCTCCAACTTGGCCAATGGAGCCGTCGCTATTCGCTTTACGGCTTCTTGTAGATGAGGGTGAGGCCGTCGCGCAAGGGCACAATGACTTTTTCCACGCGGTTGTCGCGGGCAACCCTGTCGTTGAAGCGAAGGATGCCCTCCGTCTGCGCGTCCAATTTCCCGCCCTGTGAGTTAGCTACCTTTCCACCCCACAGCGTGTTGTCGGCCACGATGAAGCCGCCGGGGCGCACGTGTGGCATCACTAACTCGTAGTAGGCTGCGTAGTCGCGCTTGTTGGCATCAATCAGCACGAGGTCGAATGGCGTGGCTAACTGCGGCAAAATCTGCTTGGCATCACCAATGTGGAGCGTGATGCGGTCGCGCCAGGGGCATTCCGAGAGATGCTCTTGGATGAAATCCTCAAGCTCGTCGCAGATTTCGATGGTGTGCAGGTGCGCGTCACTGTCGAGCAGCCCCTCGGCAAGGCATTGTGCCGAGTAGCCGGAATAGGTGCCCAATTCGAGCATCATCTTGGGGCGGATCATGCGCACCAGCATTTTGAGCAGCCGCCCCTGCAAGTGCCCCGAGCACATGCGCGGGTTGATGAGCCGCAAGTGGGTGTCGCGGTCTAACTTGTGCAGGTGTTCAGGCTCCTTGTCGATGTGGTCAAGGATATAATCTTCAAATTCCATGTTCATTCAATGATCCGTTTTGGCAGCATCGAGCGAGCGATAGCGTTAGCCTCGCGATATTGGCTCGCCTCTGGGTATAATCGGTCGATTTCGTTGAAAAGCCGAATGAGCGAACGGCCGATTGCAAAAGCCAAGTTCACTGGAACGGCATTGCCTATTTGCTTGTATTGAGCCGTCAAATTTCCCATGAATTCCCATTCGTCTGGGAACGTTTGGATGCGGGCATATTCGCGCACGGTCAGCGGCCGCGTTTCCGTGGGATGGCATCTCTCGGTCTGCTTTTGCGCTGGGGCGCAAGTTAAGGTCAGCGATGGTTCATCCATGGCCAGGCGACGCGCCATCCCAGTTTTGCCACCTCCCAAGAAAAAACTCTTTCCCATATATTCCTTTTGAACGTTTTCAGGCAAGTCTTTCCAGTTTCCGCCCTCGGGAACCATAGTCATCACACGTTTTTTCTTTTCAGGATAGTTTTGACCATCGGAGGGAGGAACGCCGTTTCGGTAAAGTAAGCCAGGATAGAATGCGTCTTTCAGTGTCAACACGCGATGGTAGGGTGATGGCCATGAGAAAGTCACTTTACGGGTCAAATCATTCCTAATCGCAATCAAAAAGAGCCTTTCACGCTTTTGCGGTACTTGGTACATGATGGCTTTCAAGACACGTGGCTCGATGAGCGTATAGCCCAACTCGGCAATTGAGTTTTTGATGATATCAAAAGTCTTTCCTCCGGCATGAGAAACGAGCCCTTTCACGTTTTCGCCCAAAAACACTTTTGGGCGTAATTCGCTGACGGCTCTGGCCAATTCAAAAAATAAAGTTCCGCGCGTGTCATTCAGGCCTCCTTTTTTCCCAGCATAAGAAAATGCCTGACATGGAAAACCTCCAGAAAGAAAATCTATTTTATCTCTTAGCAATTCAAAATTCACCTGGTGGATGTCGGCTTCGAGGACGTTCCAGGCAGGATGGTTGAATGAAAGTGTTTTGCAGGCAGTGCTGTCGAATTCATTGAGCAGAACGTGTTTGAAGCCTGCCATGTGCATGCCAAGCGCCAGCCCCCCTGCACCCGCAAAAAGTTCAACCGAAGTAAACGCCCGGCGCGGCTTCACATGAAATTCTCTCTCCCACTGGCTATTGAGCATAGAGTTAATAAGAGGGATTTGCGTCAAGTCTTCCATGTAAAACCCCTTTCTCCCCTTTGCGTCAAAATGGTAAGGGTACAGGCCTGTATTTCCCCATTTCTGAACAGTCGCAAGAGATGTTCCCGTGATGTCGGCAAGATTATTGACTGATAAAAATGTGGGCATCATAAACCTCCTTTTTCTGTGATTTCTCCTGCAATTTCATTTATTTTGTTGATGATGAGCTGGCTTCCGTCAATTTGGTCTTCTTCAACCACTTCTCCGAATGCTTTAGCAAGACGGTTATAGAATAGTTCATCTCCAGTGATTCTCTTCCAAAAATCAGTACCACAATACACAGGATAAGTGGTGTCAATCATTTTATAGTGCGAAGAGAGTTCGCTCCGTTCACCATATAAAACGCCTACGATTAAGTCATCAAAATTGATTGGTAATCTATCCACTCGAGCCTTATTCATTATGTGCTTGAAGTGCCCAAATATCGTTGCGACATCATCCTTATTAATGGTATTCGGCCCTGCTTTGCACTGGCAATATTTTTTCCTTCCATCGATGGCATCTATGAATTCTATATCGATGCCATCAATGGCTGACGCGCTTCCTGCAACTTCGGCTAAATCAGAAATGAACACTTGTATGTTTTGCCCAAAACTGGTATTGATACTGGTTCCTAATATCCTGGGGTACACCAATGCTTTTGCCAGAGAAACGGGATCGGTGTTACCACATAAAAACGCAGCCAAGTAATTCACCAAAAAAGGGTTAATTTTGAAAGAATTGAGATGAAGAGAATTTAAATTCATTAAGTGCTTCGGTATGATAACGCTGCGGAAATACATTTTCCCGTGATCAATAATAGATTGTTTCGTATTTTCTTCCATATTATTGTAAAAGTTTATTACCGTTCAAGTTAGAAATCATATCTGAGGTTTTCGGCTCTTTTTACTTGCCAGGATGCTTGGGGTGGCTCAATAGGAAATCGACTGCGCGCCGGTAGCTCTCCAGCCCGTGTCCGGCGATGACGGTGACACAGGCATGCTCGATGACCGAGATCTTGCGAAATGGCTCGCGGCTCTGGGGGTCGCTGATGTGGGTCTCGACCACAGGAGCCGTGATGGCGCTGATGGCATCGGCAATGGCAATGGAATAGTGCGTGTAAGCGCCTGCGTTGAGCACGATTCCGTCACAGTCAAACCCGATGCGCTGCAACTCGTCGATGATGGCGCCCTCGTGATTGCTTTGAAATCGCGAGAACTCCACATCGGGATATTGCGCGACCAGCTCGTCGAGATAGTCTTCCAGTGAACGACTTCCATAGATTTCTGGCTCTCTCACGCCCACCAGGTTCAGGTTGGGGCCGTTGATTATTGCAATTTTCATCAGTTTGCCGAATTTGTGGAGTTTGTTGTTGTTGACGATGGCTTGCCCAGTGCCGCTTGGCTGAGGAGCCAGTGCCCAATCTTGCAATACATGCACTTGCGCGCCTCGCAATAGGCTCGCCTGAGCTGGATGAGGGCCTGCGAGGTGAGTGCGTCGTCGCAATCGATGCCCGCATGGGTAAAGCGGGCGACAAGGGCATTGTGCTCAGGCTTGAGATCCTCGAGCAGCGCAATGGCCTTGTCGGTCATGGACGCGTTGCCCGTGAGTTCGCCGTAGGCATACAGGAGCGGGGCCACCGTGTTGATGAGCACGATGTCAATCGAGCGGTTGCCCAATGCCGCCGTGGGGCGGTCGCAAGGCTTGCCGAACGTGAAGTGCCGCGCCCAGTAGCCCGTGAGCTCGACTTGGAAGAGCGCGCGCAACTGCTTTTCTCCGTTGGCATCGAGGATGCGGCTCATGAGCCTGAAGCCGCCCTCGATGTAGTGCGCCAGCATGGCGATGCGGCGATAGGGGAAATTCTGCGGGCGGATGCGGAACAGTTTCCAGGCCTCGCTCCCCATGGGCTGGAGCGAGAACTTGTGGGCAAGAAAGGCATACTCGCTACACAGGTGTTGATAGTAGGCGTCCATGCCCTTGGCCGCTGGGTCGAGCATGCCGGCCTGGCCGTAGAGCAGCGCTTCGATTTGCAGGAGCGAGTCGCTGTGCTTGCCCAGCAGGCGCAAGGGCGTGCGGCGGGCTAAGCGCTCAAAGGCCTCGTTGTTGATGCCAAAGCCGAGGTTCCGGCTCAGCGTCACGTAGCACACGTCCTCCCAGCTGCCGTGGTAGTGGTCAAGCAGCTGGTGGATGCGCTCCACCTTGCCGTGCAGCCGCTCAAAAGCCAGCGCGTCGACCCACTCGGTGATGGTGAGGTGCGGCACCTGCCCGATGCGGTCGCCACACGGCAGCTCGCTGCGGGCGTTCACCAGCTGGTCATAACTTTGGTTAAACAGCGGCGAGACCTCAAGCACCACCTGCGCGATGCGCTCGCCGTTGGAGCGGCGCACGGGCGCGTCGTCCTTGCCCACCACGTGCAGGATCACGCTGTCGTAGGCCTTGTCGCCACAGTGCCCATGCCGCTTCCAGTCGGTTGCGCGCTCGTGTATCTCCACGTTGCCCGCCCACACGTGCCCGCCAATTTCAATTTTCGCATTGAAAAAGTCGGGGCCAGCGTCGGTGTTGAGCAGCCCAGGGTCGAGCACGCGCACCTTCAGGCCATCGTTGGTGATCATGTCCTCGCTGCGCCACAAGCGGTGCTGCCACACATATTGCATCAATCTTTCCATCCTTAATAATAAGAATGCGAATATACGTATTTTGGACGTAAGGTGAGCCATTTAAGCATAAAAATCATGCGAAATAGAGAAATTTTGCATTTTTCGCGTGAAAAATTTGGCAGGTATTAAAAAACGCTCTATCTTTGCACTCGCAAAACGGAAATGGTGCCTTAGCTCAGGTGGTAGAGCAATGGACTGAAAATCCATGTGTCCCTAGTTCGACTCTTGGAGGCACCACAATCCCAAGAGAAGGGCGTGTCAAACTCAGGCACGCCCTTTTTGTGCAAAGCCCAACTTTCAGAACCGTGAGAGTTGGGTTTCCTTGCCGATGCAAAGATGTGTTGCATCGTGGTGTTGCATTTCCCCTGCCATGAGCTGGGGGCATGGTTTGGTAAACCGAGAAAAAAGCAATACCTTTGCACCGCTTTTACAAATACGATCAATGGCTCAAGTTGACTCACAAAAAAGAAGCCGGAAATCCAAGTTTATGAATGACTTGGGCATCTATGCGGTTGGTAACCTCGGAGCGAAGGCTATCACCTTTCTCATGGTGCCCCTGTACACCTATTTTGTGACTCAGCCTGCCGATTATGGCTATTATGACATCTGCCTGACTGCGATTTTCCTGGTCATGCCTTTCTTGACGTTGCAATTGCGCGATGGCGCATTTCGCTTTTTGCTCGATGCCACCGCCGACGAGGAGCGCACCAAGATTGTGTCGATGGTCTACCGCACGCTTGGTGTGACCATCCTGATATCCATTGTCATCACCCTGGTTGTGGATAGCGTTTTTCACATCAACTACTTGTGGCTCACGCTGGCTCTGCTCATCGTCATGTCGATTCAAGAGGTGGTCTCGCAAGTGTTTCGCGGCTTGGGCAACACCAAGGCGTTTGTCGCCATCGGCATGCTGTCGGCATTTGGCATCGGCATTTTCAGCGTGGCTTTTGTGGCGATGATGGGCATGGGCATCAAGGGCATTTTCTTAGCCAACATCCTGGCTCGCCTGATAGCCATTATCGTTGTTGAGTTCCGAGTGAGAACCTTGCGAAAATTCTTCAGCCTCACCGTGAGCGTTCGCGGCATTTTGCGCGACATTCTCAAGTACTCCATCCCCTTGCTTCCAGGCTCCCTGTGCTGGTGGCTCACGGGCAGCAGTGACCGCTGGTTTATCCAAGGCTTCTTGGGGTTTGAGGCCAATGGTGTCTATGCCGTGGCCGTGAGGTTCACCAGCATCCTGTTTACCCTGGGTATTATCTATTACCAGGCGTGGCAGGAGACGGCCATCATGCAGTACAACAGTTCTGACCGCGACAAGTTTTTCAGCAAAATGCTCAACAGCTATGTCTACGTGTTGGCGCTTTTGCTCATCGCATTCTCGTTTTTGCTGAAAATCAACTACGGCTGGCTGGTCGATGGCAATTACGCGGCCAGCAAGTGGTATATCTATCCCATGTCGGTTTCAACAGCCTTTTTCGCCATCTCGGCTTTCTTCGACATGGGCTACCAGTGTGCCAAGGACACCAAGCGTACCCTGCCAGCCATTATCCTGGCTGCAATGGTCAATGTGGGGCTCAACTTCATTCTGGTCAAGCACCTGGGTGTGTGGGGAGCCATCGTCACGTCCATCGTCACCTATTTGGTACTTGTCGTTTACCGGTGGCATGACATGAAGCGTTATTTCCAGCTTTCGATCTCGCCACTGACCGCTGTGCCGGTGCTTGCTGTCATCGCCGGGGCCGCGCCCTACTATCTCGACACCGCACTGTGGCAAGACGTGGTGGCGCTCGTTGTGCTCATGGCGCTGCTGCTGCTGGCCTGCCCCCCTGCGCTCAAAGCTGAGCTCCAGAGCCGCGTGGCCAACATCATGAGGCGATAATCCAGGGGAGAACTGTTATGGCCGATACAATAAAAGCTACTGGAAGTCGTTAATTACAATTGGACTACAGATGTGTTTTGCCGATGTGCCCGCGCCAAGCAGTGCATATAGAAACACAAAGGAAAACGATGATTATGAAAATGAAAATATTTCTCACGGCCATTGCCGCCGCATTAGTCATGTGCGCCTGCACAACGACCAAGGACAACGTCACGTTGGCCTATTTTAAGGATCTCGGGGTTGAGGGCACGCTGCCTCCTGCGGGTAACAACTACCTGATACGCATCCAGCCCGACGACGACCTCATCATCACGGTCTCCTCGTCACAGCCCGAGGCCACGGCCATGTATAACGTGCCGTTGGTGAACCCCGCCACTCGTGGCGTTACAGACAACACATCGGGTGGGCGACTTCAGTCCTACGTTGTTGATCACCAAGGGAATATTCAGTTCCCCGTGTTGGGAATGCTGCACGTGGGCGGTATGACCACCGATGAGATTGCGCGCATGATCAAGACGCGGGTGTCAGAGAACGTGAAGGATGCCTATGTCAACGTGCGATTGAATTCCTTTGGCGTGAACGTGATGGGCGAGGTGCGCAATCCAGGCCGCATAGTGGTGGGCAAGGAGAAAATCACCTTACTTGATGTCCTGGCCTATGCTGGCGACCTCACCGAGTATGCGCGCCGTGACAATGTGCTGGTCGTTCGCACCGAGGATGGCGTGTCGACTTATCACCGCTTGAACCTGGAAAGCAGCGACATCTTCTCGTCGCCCTATTTCTACATGCAGCAAAACGATCAAGTCGTCGTTGAAGCCAACCAGATTAAAGTCGACAATTCCAAGTACAACCAATATAGCGCCTTTAAGCTCTCGCAAACGTCAATGTGGGTGAGTGTGGCCTCGATTGTGGCCTCTCTCGTCATTGCGTTGTGTGTCAAGTAAAAAAAGAAAAAATCCTCATGAGCAATCAAAATAAAGATTCAAATCCCCAAAATCCCAGCTCGGCCGATACCGTTTCGGCGTTGCGCAAGATGCTGCAATACTGGTGGCTTTTCCTCCTCTCGTTCGTGGTGTGCTTCGGCATGGCCTATCTCTACATCAAATTCAAGGCTCCAGTCTACCTCATCGAGTCATCCATCATGGTGGATGACGAGTTGGGCAGCTCGGCATCGAGCAAGATGGTCTCGACCAGCTCGGCGCTGCGCAACATGATGGGCGGCAGCAACATGAACGTGAACAACGAGGTGCTTGTCATGAACTCGGAAACCTTGATGAGCAGAATGGTTAGCGAGCTGGGAATCAATTGCCAATATTTTGAGAAAACGGGTTTCCTTAAAAAAAAGGATCGCTATAACGACTCGCCTATCGAGGTGACTGCTCCCAAAGAACTGTTTGACACGCTCTCGGTCTCGCTTCACTTCAAGATTCATGTCGCCAAAGACGGAAAGGCTCATGTGAAGGTGCTCAAGGGCTTGTTCAAGACCATGAGTGAGGTGAAAAACGTCACGTTGCCCTGCAACGTCAAGACCCCGTACGGCATCTTCTCGGTGCAGCCCACGCGCTATTTTGTGCCCCATCGCGACTACCAGATGAATGCCTACGTGTCGGGCTACATCCCTTGCAGCGAGGCCTTGCGCGACGGCATTCTCGACGTGCTGGTGATGACCAAGAAGAGTGACGCCATCTGGCTGAAAGTGGAGGATACCAACCCCCAGCGCGGCCGTGACATGCTCAACACGCTCATGCGCCTCTACAACGAGAAAGGATTGAAAGACAAAGATGAGCAGGCCATGAACACGGCCAAGTTCATCGACGAGCGTTTAGCGCTCATCTACAAAGACCTCATGGGCAGCGAGGCCGAGATTGAGTCCTATAAAAAGGCGCACAACATGGTTGACCCCGAGTTGCAAGTCAAGGAGAGCGTAGTCAAGCAGTCGGCATCGGAGCAGGCCATTATCGCGCTGGAGACCCAATACCGCATCGTGAGCATGATACAGGAGTTCCTGGCGAACCCTGCCAACAAGCGCTCGCTCATCCCCTTTGAGGCCGACTCAACAGCGGCGATAGCCTCGATCAGGGCCTACAACAGGCTCATCACCGAGCGTATGCGTCTCGAAACTTCGGCCAAGGAAAACAACCAGGCGCTGCAAAGCATCGACCAGCAAATCGCGGCCATGCGCACCAATGTGGCGCGCGGTATCAACAGCTCGCTCACCGCCTTGCGCATTAAAATGGGCAAGGCTCAGGCGCAAAACAGCTCTGCGACGGGAAAGATGTCGCAAATGCCCACTCAGGAGCGCGAGACCCGCATCCTCTATCGCGAGCAAGGCATTCAAAACGAGCTCTACATCTTCCTGCTCCAGAAGCGTGAGGAAAATGCCCTGCGCCTGGCGGGAAATGTGCCCAAGGGCAAGATCATCGACAAGGCTTACGCCCACAGCAAGCCGCTTGAGCCCAAGATGTCGATGGTTGCTTTCGTGGCACTCCTCTTTGCCCTTGCGCTTCCCTTCCTCATCCTCTATCTCAAGAAGATGTTGAACACCAAGTTTGAGGACCAGGACGAGTTGGAGGAAATCAGCGATGTGCCTGTGGTTGGCCATGTGCATCACAACCGCCACAACCGCACGCTGGTGGTCACGCCCACCAGTACCTCGTCGATTGTGGAGCTGTTCCGCTACATGCGCAACAATGTGCAATTCATGATGCCTAACCAGGACGATAAAGTTGTGCTCGTGACCAGCAGCACCAGCGGTGAGGGCAAGTCGTTTGTCAGTGCCAACTTAGCCGCATCGTTTGCCTTGCTCGACGAGCGTGTTGTCATTGTGGGGATGGACATCCGCCGCCCGCAGTTAGCCGAGTCTTTTGGCTTGAACGCTGTGCCTGGCGTGACGGGCTATTTGGCAAAATCCGACCTCACGATCGACGATATTATTCAGCGCAGCCAGGATATCGAAAACCTTGATGTGATTGTCGCAGGCGCCATTCCGCCCAACCCTGGAGAGCTGCTGCTCGGCAAGCGCACCGCCCAGCTTTTTGAGGAGTTGAGGGCTCGCTACGATATTATTATCATCGACTCGGCGCCTGTGGCTCAGGTGAGCGACTCGTTCTCGCTCACGAAGTTTGCCGATGCCACGATCTACGTGACTCGCGCTGGGGTCACCAAGCGCAACATGGTGAAGTTCATGAACCGTCTCGTGGCCGAGAAACGCCTTACCAACGTGGGCACTGTGATTAACGATACCAAAATCAGCAAGCACAACACCTATGGCTATGGTTATGGCGAACAAACGGTGGATTAACGCATTTTGAGGTTCCAAGTCATGGGCGACAGCGGCAAGGCAATAGTCATTCAGCGCATTTTCTTCGCTGCTTTCTGGATGTTTTGCACATTCGGATTCATCAGCGACGAGCTCTTGCCCATCGAGACTTTGCGCACGGCGGTGATGCTGATGTGCGACGCCGTTGTGCTCGCGCTGGGCCTGTACACCCTGCGTAGCAGCAACTGGGCCATGTTGTCAGTCGCTTTTTTCATGCTCTACGCTTTTATGGTGACGAAAATCTACAATGGCTATTTGATCCCGTTTTTTCTCAATGGCACACGCGACTTTTTTGGCTTGCTGTTTTATTTCCCCATTTTCAGGTGGTTTTGCAGTGAGGACAAGCGGCGCGAGCAATTCATTGCCCAGTTCGACAAGAGCTTGACCATCTTCTTGTGGCTTCAACTGATTTGCATCCCCTGGCAATTATTGAAGTATGGTGCTGGCGACCATGGCGGCGGATCGTTTGGCAACTGGTATTCGGGCATTGTGTCGCTGTCGATTTATTGCGCCTCGTTCTACCTCATCAACAAGCGCATCGACACGAAGCGCTTCTTCCGCAGCCTGTGGGAGAACAAGAGCTACATCTTCCTGCTCATTCCCACTTTCATGAATGAGACCAAGATCAGTTTCGTGCTCATCTTTCTCTATTTTTTGCTGCTCATGCCCATCGATTTCAAGATGTTTGTGCGTGTGCTGCTCGTCATGCCGCTGCTTGCCATCTTAGTGTGGGTGGGCAGCATGATTTATCACTCGCAGCAGAGTGGCTACGACTTTATGTCAGAAGAGTTCTTGTTAGACTACTTTATCTCCGATCTCGACGAGGCCGAGAGCGATGCGAAATGGAGTCAGAACCAGACCGAGGGTGGCGAGACTGATATCCCTCGCTTCACTAAATTCTTGTTGATGGAGCAGCTGGACGAGGAGCACCCGGGACACATTATGACGGGGTTTGGCGTGGGGCACTTCAAGGGCGGGACACTCACCAAGCAGTCTGATTTGTCGCAAGAGTACGATTGGCTTTTCTATGGGACGATTCCCTATGCCATACACGTCTATGTCCAGTTGGGAGTCATCGGCCTGATTTGGATGATTGCCAACTTTTGGATGATGTTTGCGCATGCGCCAGCAACGGTCCAGCGCCGCAATCTCAATGTGCACCTGTACTTGCTATTAATCGTGATGATGATTCAAATTTACAACGAGGCTTATCGAGGGCCCGAATTCAGTTTCTTCTTTGTGGGTGTCCTCGTGTGTTCATGGCTATCCCCAAAAGATGAGGCCCTCCAGAATCTTGCCGATGAAAATCCCGCTGTGCCAACTATTCATTCCCATGGTTATGCAACACCGCGTCGAAACGTTTGATATTGCCAAGGCGCTGGGCATCATTTTGGTCGTTATTGGTCACTTTAACCCTGCCGATAGCCCGTCATGGTGGCTCAATACCACTGCGTGCATCTATTCGTTCCACATGCCGTTGTTTTTGGCAATGAGTGGTTTTTTGTATGCCATGACCTCCCGCCGAGGCGGTTATTTCTCTTTTGCCTGGAAGAAGGTGAAGCGTCTCATGATTCCCTATCTGTCGACCTCGCTTGTTGTCATCACGTTCAAATTGCTTACCCAAGGTCAGGCGGCAGTTGAGCATCCCGTTTCTGCCCACACCTATTTAGAGTTGTTTTATCTTCCGGCGGCAGGGTTTTTCTTGTGGTTTGTTTGGGCGTTGTTTGAAATGTTCCTGCTGGTGCGCGTCGTCAATTCCCGCCACTACCGGTTAGGTTTGTTCGTCGTGTCGATAGTTATCTATTTTCTCCCATGGCCTTGGCCCGAAATGTTTTGCTTAGAGCAGCTGCGAGGGATGATGGTCTATTTCATGGCAGGGGTCATGGTGGTTGACTTTAAGCGGATATTCCGCCCCCTATTCGTTTGGGGGGCGCATGTGTATATTCCCGCATTTGTGGTCAGTTATGCAGTGCTCTTGCTTGTGGGGCGTGGCAATGCTGTTGTTGAGCTCGTAGCCGCCGCTGCAGGTATTGCTGCGCTACTTGCGCTCTCGCGTGCCGTCAGCCGCCGTTGTGCTAATGTCAAGCAGGTGTTGCTGCCTGTAGGTGAGGCTTCGTTCACAATCTATCTTTTCCACACTACTTTTGAGGGTGCAGTGAAGGCAGTCATCGGCAAGTTGCCTGCCCTCGACTACACTGGCCATCAACTCCTTTTCGCTTTTGATGCCTCGTTGGTTGTGCTTTGTGGAGTGCTCATGCCCATGGTGCTGCACGGGCTATTTCGCCGCTACCGGCTCACCCGCTTCTTGTTGGGCATGCCTGTCACCCAGCCATTGAGGAAGGCTTGATTTTTACCGATTAGTTTATTTTTTATCTCATGATGAAACGTATTCCTGTTTTTTTAATTTTGCTCTTTTCGCTCTTGTGCCAACCGCTTGCGGCCAAGACCGTGATCATCAACGCCAGCCAAATCAAAGGAGATCTGACCACGGGGCTGCGTCAGCAACTCGACCCGCTCTCCCATCAAGACAAGGCCATTGTCTTCTTCGACAAGGCAGGGACATTCGTCATTGAGGGGACGGTAGAGACCCGTGCCAGCTTGGAAATCAAGGGCGTGTCAAGCACAGAGACCGTGGTCCTGTTTGACTCGGGAACTGACCGCCCAGGCTTCAAGGCTTTTTTTGACGATACTTTCATTTCGGCCTTTGGCCAGCCCGATAGCACGATTCAGGTCTCCATCCATGATCTTACTTTCAGGCTCAAAGCGCATCAGGGCATTTGGTGGGAGCATGCGCCCAAGTATGGCATCAAAATCTATCATGCCGACAAGATTGATGTGGAGCGCGTGAACTGCTATAGCGCCAACGCGAAGTTCACCAACTTCGACTTGCGCGTGTGTTCCAACATCACTTTCCGCCATTGTATCGTCAGCAACTTCAACAATTGCGGGGAGGGCGGCAATATCTGGATTCGCGGCGCGACTCACAATGTAAGCATCACCGACAATGTGTTTTACAAGTATGGGAACGACGAGTTGCTAGCCTTTTTCAGCAATATCGTCAATGCCCGCAGCGACGAGAGAGGGAATATCAAGCGCACCAACATTCGCGTGAGCGATAACGATTTCCATTACGAGCGTCCCGCTTACGGCCAGAAAGACCTGTTTTGCGACCGTCTGTTCACTTTCATGATGCAAGAGGAGGAAACCCCATGCACGAGTGTCAATGAGCACATCGAGTTCTCGAATAATAACGTCTATATCGACTATTTGTGCAAGAGTGTCTTTGTGGTTCTGTTTAACGAGCACGAGACGCACCGTGACTTCACCATCCACGACAACAAACTCTATTACGGTCCCAATGACAGTCCTGAAAAATACTATCGGGCCGATTTTGAAATTCGCGACCATCACGCCACACCCGACACGATTTTCATCGCCCGCAACGAGATCACCAACGATTGTGATATTGTGAACCCCTATAATGGCGCGGGTCACACGCTTCTTCTCCAGTACGGAAGCAACGTGTGCTTGGAAAACAATGTCTTGGTCAATCATGTGACCCAGAGCGGCTTCGTCGATGACGTGATGGGCTCTAATATCTTGTGGGCGGCCAAGGAAGGCGGAGTAGCCACCTTGCGAGGCAATGTGTTCAAAGGTATGAAACTGCTGGCCACTGTGTCGGTCGCCGAGGAAATCGAGCACTACACAATCAATGCCACTGGCAATTATTTCCAGGATGGAACTCGCATCTACTGCAACAACGTGAGGCATCTCGACCTTCGTTTCACGCACAACACGTTTAACAGCAACGATGCCAATTTCTTCCTTCAGGAATTTGCTGGCGAGGGCTCGGTGGTGTTCAATCACAACGAGGTGACGCTCAACGCTGGCGGCCGCTTGATGACGCATTGGGATAGCCGCTTCGACACCCATTCGTTGCGGTTCACTCGCTTAGAGGTTCAGGACAATGTGTTTCGTGGCGCGACAAGCGAGCAGGACTTGATGAAGGGTATCACCAACGTGGGTGAGCGCATTGTGCGCGGCAACCGCTACGAGTGACGTGGCCCGCCCGCGAGGTCAGTCTTTGCTCAGGAACGGCAGCTTGACCCCTAACCGTCTCATCAAGCGATTGGCGGTGATTAACGCGCGGAGCAGCCTGGGGTAGGGGAGCAGGCGCTGCATGACCAGCTGGCGGCGTGGCAGCTTGAAGCGGCGGTCCTCGATCACCCGTTGAATCCAGGGCAGCCGTGAGTCGATGGGGTAGACGTAGAACGCTAAGCGGTCGATTTTCATCATGAGCAGTTCCTTGCTTAATTCCTGATCTTTCCCTTGCCGCGCGAGATTTTGCTCAAGGGCGTCGAAAAAAGATTGCGCGCGCGCAGGCGTGAGCTTTTCAAAGTAGGAGGATAAGGAGACCGGAAGGTCGTAGTGGCGTACAACGATGTGGTTGTACAGCCCCACGCGACGAGTGTACTCGCTCGCGGCCACAATGATGAGAATGTCCTCGCTGGGATAGATCATGTCGCTTGGCGGAAACACGTCGTGCTCCCAAATCGCCCGGCGGCTCACGCACCCCCACAGGCAGCACATGCAGGCCGGGTCGAAGAGATAGTGCAAAAACCCGTCGTCCTCTAAAATCTGCTCTTGATGAAAGCTCCATGGAACTTGCTTGTTGCCCGCAATCGTGAGAAATGTGCCGTAGGCCATGTCCAAGCCTTCCGCTTCGCATCGCGCGAGTAAAAACGCCATGGCATCGGGCGTGATCTCGTCGTCGGCATCGAGAAACATGATCCATTCTCCATGGCTGGCCAAGAGCCCCTGCCGGCGCGCCTCGGCGGCGCCACGGTTCTCCTGGTGCACCACCTCGATGCGCTCGTCACTGCGCGCCAGCGTGTCGGCCAGTTGTGGCGTGCCGTCGGTCGAGCCATCGTCAACAATCACCAGCTCCCAGTCGCTCAGCGACTGGGCAAGAACACTGTCCACGCAGCGTGATAGAAACCGATCGGCATTATAGGCCGGGATAATCACCGATACTTGGGGGCTGCTTTTCATCGCTTGTCAATTTTTTTAATCCACAAAGATAGGGAAATTTTCGGTAGCGTCCAACAGCAAAGGCAAAATGGCGAAAACCGTAGATTCAACTTCAAAATGCAACTACGTTTGCAAATTTAAGTAAAAGGTCTCAAGTGGCGTTCTGAATCCCAACTTTTTTCTTGGTCTGGCATTTATTTATATTGATATTCTTTGATTTGATTGTCCTTAAAATCCTTGAAATCAATCTTTTTTGGAATGTACTGCCTATAGAGTTTGTTAGTATACTCAATGAGTCCTTTTTCCCATGAGCAGTAGGGGTGGGCAAAATATATTTTCGTATCCAGAGCCTTTTCCAACCACTTGTGGTCTGCGAATTCTGGCCCGTTATCCGCGGTTATTGTTTTCACGTCATGCTTGTAAGGCAGCAGCATGAGGTATACGGCTTGAGAAACGCCTTGGGCATCCTTGCCTTTCTCAAGTTTCCTTATCATGGTGAACCCCGTGCTGCGCTCAACCAGTGTAACCATGGCCCCCTTGTTGTCTGCTCCGACGATCAAGTCCATTTCCCAATCTCCATGC
>CABTZK010000031.1 GCA_902489275.1 uncultured Porphyromonadaceae bacterium | reverse complement strand
GCAAGACAGAAAACGGAGGTAGAGAGTTTGATTCCCTTGCATCCGATAGCGGAGCAGATACTCGCCCTTTACACGAAGGCGAAGAGCAGAGGAGACTACAAGATATTCCCCGATACAATGAGCGACTGGAAGCTACTTCGTCATCTCAAAGCCGTGGGGTTGGCTTGTGGCATCCGCACTCCGTTGACTTGGCACTGTGCAAGACACACGTTTGGGACGCTAACGCTAGAGGCTGGTGTGCCTATCGAGAGCATTGCTAAGATGATGGGGCATTCGTCTATTGCCAGCACGCAAATCTACGCCCAAGTCACCGACAAGAAGATTTCAAAGGACATGGACAGAGTGATACAACAAAGGGGAGGTTAAGACTAAACAAAAAGGACTTGCTTCGTTTTATGGAGCAAGTCCTTTCTACGATTAATATCGTGTAATTTCACCATTGAAAGTCTGCGCTTTTTCCCACAACGGCCCTTTTGCCCCCATTGTGAAAGCGATATTGCTACTTCTGATAGCCAATAATTCAGAATGGACTTGCAAACTTAAAGTCCTCATCAATTCAGGGGTTAGGCTGATTATTCCTCCTTTTCCTATTGGCACCCAAGTATAACCCCTCCCTTTATAGGTTATCAATTTGCCCATTGGTAGCGTCTGTTCCCTTAGTTGGGGGCAATCTGTCAATATATGACACAGTTTTGAAGAAGAAAGAAGTGAATAGGTCGTTATACAGAAGCCTCCAGTCGCTTTACTTCCTGTAATCAGAATGATGTTTTCAATATCAGTAAGCGCATATTCATGGACTGCTTGCTCCGGTATCTGAATTGTCAAATCTTCTCGAATATGAGAGATGCCGAAGATAAACTTTCCTCCTTTGGTTATTTGTGGCATAGCTTTTCTACTTTGGAACCAAAATCTATGATCACATTCTTCTCAACGCCTGCCTCAAATCCCTGACATATCTGACTTGCATGTACTTCAAGTAGATATTTACAAGCAGTTTGGGAAACCATTTCTTAGGCTCAATGTATTCTGTAAAATCAATCGTGGTCGTCTTTTCGTTTCCACTGAAAGTACCGATCCAATGCCCTTTTATATGGTCACTCTCCAAATCAAACTCCCACAAATAACGAGGCTCTTGTCTTGTTATCGTGAAAGTTGTCCTATGCCCACTCTTTGTTATCTCCGCAAATTGCGTGTCTGAGATGACTTCTATTCTCTCAATATCACTTCTCCAAGAATAATCGGTAAGAGATGTCACGACCTCCCAAACTCTCTGCTAATCACACGGAAATGTGGCTTTTATGTTTGAACTTATAATCATAAAGATTAGGATATGTGAGTTAATAATTAGTCGGATTGATTTTGGAATTTCCTTAATAAATACTACTCAAAGTTTATCCTGACAACGGAAAGGTTTCCAGATTTTGATGCCTCTTTCTTTGATACTTCACATCCCAGTTTTGCATAAAATGGCAAAGGCGACAGATATGGTTGCCCATTAGATTTCATATACCTATCATGGTCAATAACCCAAGCATTTAATGATTTCTCCTTAGTCATAAGGAATTTCAGCATTGCACGTCCAATTCCTTTTTTTTGAATAGTCGGAGATAGTATAATAGCAAACCAACGAAGATTGTCTCTATCAAACGTAAAAGCCCAGCCTTTGATTATATCATTTTTCGACAAGTCTATCAATAAATAGTGCACGACATTTTCTAAACTATCTAAGTAACGATTAAAACTCTGCAACGAACTATGCGATATGATAATAGGATACTCATCATTCCATAACTGTAGAAGGAGTTTTCTCTCTTGCTCTTCTAAGGTTTTCTTTTCTTGCAGTTTCATATTTACTGCTTCAAAATTTATTTCCATGTTATTGGTATGATATAGATGATTTTATACACGTAATATGCTTTACGACAAAGGTACCTGTTTTTATAGATTCCAACAAGGGAATTTGAGCATTTAACACATACGATTGGATATTATTATGGAGCAATAAGAGAAAAGAAAGCCTGTACCGTCATCGATACAGGCTTCTGTTTATGTAGTTTTCTTGCAGCAGACGGTTGATGTCGGAGAGACGGTAGAGTATCTTGCCTGCTATTTGGGTATAGGGTATAATCCCCTTGTCCCGATAGTCCTGCAAGGTGCGAGGGCTGACGAAAAGATGTTCACAAAGCTCTCGTCCCGTGAGGTAGATTTCGCCCCCGAAGAGCGGACGATGCGTTTGGGCAATCTCTCGCATACGTTTGCTCACTTCTTGAATGCTCGAAATGAGTTGTTTCATCTCGGGCGTTTCCTTGTTGATTGTTTCGTATTCCATAGTCGTTTAGTTTTTATGAGGATTAGACTTTGCAAGGAGAGCTTCCACGTCCTCACGTTTGTAATAGCACTTATGCCCGATTTGGATAAAGGGCAACACCGATGTATCTCGGTAATGTTGCAGTGTCCGTTTGCTGATGTTCAGTATTCGGCACACATCCCCGTTATGTAACAAATCAGGCTGTTCGGGCTTCGTACCAAAGTTCTCTCTCATACAAAGAGCCAACTCTTCGATGCTCTTTTTCAGTTCCTCCCAAGCGGAGGTGTCGATGGCGGTAAATCTCATATCAATATCGTTTTAATTGTCATTTCTACTTCGTTTGATGCAAATGTACGCAAGCGAAATCCTCGTTCCAAGCCTCAATGAAATCAAGGGAAACAAAAGGAAGTCGCAGGCAAATGTACAAGAGAACAGTACCTATTTCTCCCACTTTTCCTAAGTGCGTACTTGTGACTCTGATATAGATAGAAGTGGCTCTCTTACCAATGAACACACCCGTCCCTTTCTCTCTCAAAGAAAAAGTATGCAGACGTTGGCAATCCGATGAAGTCGCTTGCAGAGCTTTTTTGTCTCTTATCTTGCCATTTGAGCGTTTTAGTTCCGATTTCTCCTGTTTATCCCGCCCATTCTCGGAGCATTTTTGTGTACCTCGAAGCAACAGCCTCGCAAACCTTGGCATTGTGCGTTCGGCTCTCTAACTTGGTTTCAGCATCCGTTTTCGGATGAAAGTTCAAAACCAAGTAAATAGAAGAAGTACGAACAATGAAAAAAGAAGAGCATGACACCCCATCCAAGAACGCTCAAATAGAAGAGTTTCTTTCGGATCGGTACGAGTTTCGATACAATACCGTACTGCACCGAGCGGAGTACCGTCCACGAGGAACGGACGATTACACAGCCGTAGACCGCTACCGCATCAATACCCTCAAACGGGCTTTGGACAAGGAAGCCGATGTACAGACCTCACCCGAGAACCTGTACAGCATCATCGAAAGCGATTTCTCCCCACGTGTCAATCCCGTACAAGCCTATTTCCACAGCTTACCGATAATGGAAGAAGCCAAGAAAGGAGCAATTACCGCCCTTGCCGACTGCGTGAGCGTAGCCAATCCAGAGAAATGGAAGGAATACCTTACCAAGTGGCTCGTGGCCGTAGTAGCCAATGCTATGGACGACAAGCAGTGTCGCAATCACACCTGCCTTGTGCTGACAGGCGAGCAAGGCAAGTTCAAAACGACCTTTCTAGACCTGCTCTGCCCACCAGCTCTATCCGACTACCGCTATACAGGAAAGATATATCCGCAGGAGAAAGATGTGCTGAGCCTTATCGGGCAAAACCTCATCATCAACATTGACGACCAACTCAAAGCCCTCAACAAGCGAGATGAAAACGAACTGAAGAACCTTATAACCTGTCCGCAGGTAAAGTACCGTATGCCTTACGAAAAGCATATTGAGGAGCACCCCCACTTGGCAAGCTTCGTGGCATCGGTCAATGGCAACGACTTTCTCACAGACCCTACAGGGAGCAGGCGTTTCCTTCCCTTTGAAGTCTTGGCAATAGATATAGACAGTGCTAAGGCGATCCCGATGGATGCTGTTTACAGTGACGCTAAGCGACTACTGCATGAAGGCTTTCGCTATTGGTTCAATGATGAAGAGATTGTTGAGTTGCACAGAAACAGCGAAGCCTTCCAAGTCTATACAGCAGAGATGGAGCTGTTGCTCCGCTACTTCACATTTCCCTCGGAAGCTGAGATGGCTACGAAACGCTTCTATATGACCAATTCGGAGATTGTAGGGTATCTCACCTGCTATACCCGACAACCCCTCTCTCCGAAACGAATGGGCGAAGCCCTGCGAAAGGCGGGCTATACGAGGGAGTGTCGCAGGATAAATGGCAATCCCGTATATGTTTATGCCGTCCGAAAGATTTACCCCGAGCAACCACCATAGCACTCTGTTGTTGCACTCCCTTTGTAATACCCCTTTCTCTTTTCTTTCCTATTCTCCTTACTACGTTACTACAACTAAGGATAATACAGTGAAAGAGAAAGGATTACAGAAGATATTCATCTTACGACATAGCTTACTACAATCCTTCTACGCTTCTACAGCTTAATAGAGAAGAAGTGGTGTAGACAGATGGTGTAGTAGGATAAACCCCGACAAAGTGTTACACTTTTCTCTTTCACTGTCAATCACTTATCCTAGTGTAGAAAGGTAGTAAGATAAAAAGGGGAAAACTCCAAAAAGAGAAAATAGAACATGCGATGAGACAGCAAACAAAGAATACGAAGAACACGTGAACAATGAATACGAATAATCCAAATCCAAAGACAACAGCAATGAACAACGAGTATTACAATCTACAACACCTTAAGGCAATACCAATAGCCGAATATCTGCATACTACCTATGGTGTCGAACCTGCCAAGCGGTACAACGGGTATGCCCTTTATCATGCACCCTACCGAGAAGACTTCAATGCTAGTATGAAGGTAGACTTTCGGGAGAACTTGTGGCACGACTACGGCTCAGGTCAAGGCGGAAGCATCATAGACCTTGTGATGCGTATGCAAGGGTGTAGTGCTTATGAAGCAATGAAGCATCTTGCTGGAAAGCGAGAGACAATAGTTGCACCCTCTTCCTTTCATCGTGAAGATCACATAGAGCACAGAAGAGATGAGCAGAGAGCAAATAATAGAAGGCGTATTCTTTCCATCAGCGATGAGTTGCCCTCACATCTGCAACGCTATCTTCGAGAGGTTCGCAAGATAGATCTTGCAGTGGCAAGTGCTTATCTCCGTCACATCCACTACGAGGTAGGAGGACGAGAATATTCCGCCATCGGATTTCCCAATCGTTCTGGAGGATATGAGCTTCGGGATGACAACGCATTCAAGGGAACTATTGCGCCAAAGGATATATCCGTGATTGCAGGACGAGAGGACAACGCCCCTCTCTGCATCTTTGAAGGCTTTATGGATTTCCTTTCCCTTCTTACGATAAACGGAAAAGAAACGGCTCCTTGCCTTGTATTGAACTCGGTCAGCAACATTTCACGAGCCATCGCCTATCTCCATGAGCAAGACATTGACTCCGTTCGAGCGTTCCTCGATAATGACCCAGTAGGACGGCAAGCACTCCTTACTATCCAATCACCAGGTGTGACCGTAGAGGATATGAGCAGGCACTATGCCCGACACAAAGACCTCAACGAGTTTCTTGTAGCACAACGAGAAGCGCAGAAACAGAAAATAGTCCCTCGCAAAAGGGGGCTTAGACGATAACGCAAAAGAGAGAAATTTCAACAACGAAACAATCGGGTATTCGAAGAGGCTAGAGCTGTAAAGCGTATAGATGTGAGCCTTTGTTTCAAGAGTTATGGCACTCCCTTGGAGTTGCAAGTTTGCAGGGGCAAACTTAGAAACAAAGACTCAGTGCATTCAGAGAATGCAAGCACTTCAAGGGCAGGCTGCGGGACAGTGCGGAGCGGGCATTTGAAGAAATGCCATAGCTCATTAGGGCATTTTCTTCACGCTCCACTTCGTTACCGCTAAAAAAGCCCTCCTGAGCCAAGGGGAAACAGCCCCTTTGGATACCCCTTAAAGCTATATTCAACTTATGGGCTACGCAGTATTACACATAGACAAGGCTCGGGGCAACGACTCGGCAATGAGTGCCCACATCGAGCGAACATTCGTGCCGAACAATGTCAATGCCTCTCGCACGCACCTCAATCGAGACTTGGTGCAATTCCCCGCAAATGTCACCAACCGTACAGAAGCTATTGCACATCGCATAGCAACGGCTGGTATCTACCGAAAGGTTGCGGACAATCAAGTTAAAGCACTTCGTTTCATCCTATCAGGATCACACGAAGATATGCTCCAACTTGAAAGCGATGGACGCTTAGAGGAGTGGTGCCATAGTACGATGCAGTGGCTTTATACCACCTTTGGCAAGGCAAACGTGGTGGCAGCCACACTTCATGCTGATGAAGAGACCCCGCACATACATGCGACAGTTGTCCCAATTGTCACGGGAGAAAGGAGAAAAGCCAAACAGGAAGCTGAGAATGGCAAGCGAAAGTACAAAACAAAGAAGAACAAGATACGGCTCTGTGCTGATGATCTGCTTACACCCAAGAAGCTCGAGGAGTATCAAACCTCCTACGCAGAGCAAATGCGACCATTTGGGCTGAGTAGAGGGGTACAAGGATCTGAAGCCAAGCACCGTACTAATATGGAGTATTACAAAGAGCTACTCAAAGAGACGAAGCAGAAACAACTTGAGGAGGAAGAACTAATTCAAAAGATCAGAGAGTTGGAAAAGCAGGCAGGCAAGCTCCGAGTAAAGGGTACGCTCTACTCGCTCTTTGGCAACTCCGAGCTTGACAAGGCGGAACGGCATATCGAAGAGTTGGAGCAAGAAGTCGAACGGCAACAACATCTTTCGGAAAAGGAGAAAGCCGAAATCCGCAAGGAGGTCATTATCCTTCAGGACACCATTAGAGATAAGGATAAGACTATCTCTGAACAACACCGAGAAATCAAAGTGTACGAGGAGGAGCGGAGTTTTATCAAACGCTTCTTTCACAGCTTCTACCTCTTACTCAACATTCGCTTGATGCTCCGCAAAATGGGCATTGATGATAATACGGTGGTCAAGATGCACAAAGATCGAGAGACAGTCCGTGGTACAGCTACGGTATATTCGGGAATATACAAACGAAACTTCACGGAGGAAAATGCGGAGCTACGCATTATAACCAACGAGAAGCGTCAGCCTATTCTTACCATCAATGGACTATCTGTTTCAGATTGGTGCGAACAGAAATGGAAACAGCTTGTCAATCGTAATCGCTCGCAACGACTGTAGAGATAAGACATCTCCTTCCCCTTTCATTGTAATGTTTGGGTGCCGACTAAACTTTTAAGAAGAAAATCACGCAAGAACGCTCACTTTCTCCCACGAATCACTATCTTTGCAAGTGATAATAGTGAGCGTTCTTTGGCTATCCAAAACGATGTACTTCAAAGCACTCCGCTCATTTCTAAATCGTTACCTATCCACACTTCTCCAAACGGTAACCTCTTACTTCTCAGCCAGATAGTCCGAAACCAAAAAATTACGGAGGAACCGTTGTTCTTTTCCACCAGTTATGAATCAACAAGACAAGATAACGGCCTCATGCCAAAGATACACATAACTTCTCAATCCTCCAAGCCCCAGCCCCGTTCTTTTTAAGCGAGAACACGGCTCTTTCATTTAAAAAACAGGCGAATATTGGGAATAAGCCTTATTTTATAAGGAGGGGGGCATCACTGGAGAAAAAAGTTAAAGGATTCCCTAAAATGGGGTGCACCGGCAATTTCCCGGTGCACCTCGCCATTGCGTCTCATCTATGGTCACCCGGCACTGCTACTTCAGACCTGCCCACTTGCCGCGGATTGGCTTGCACTGAACGTAGAAGTCAGGGAAATTGAATATCTTGTATGGACCACTCTCGCTGTCATACAACCTGATAACACTCACAAGGCGATTGGATGTGTCCCAGCCTCCAGAAGTCTTTACGAGATTGTACATTACTGTTCCTCCTGCAAGGGATGCTTCTTGATGTTCTTGTATGGGGTTGGCATGCACATTAACCCGGTATGGCTCGTTCGGTTTATAGGCATTCCTATCATTGGCGCCATCCAGGAGCGCTGCCGGGAGATAACGCTGTGCGTAGCTGTCTGTAGTGTTCGACTTGATCTTCTCTTTCAGGAGCGCCAATGCCGCATTTGCGCAAGTCTTTGTGCAGAGCAGCTGTATGCATTTTTCTCCAGTGGCACGGTTTCGCCCATAGATTTCCATGGCCATCGGAAGCATGGCAATACAGCCCTCGGGGTAGTATCCGAGGAATTTCTCATAGATGGTTTTGAACTCGGTGTACCCTGACGGCACGTGCGTGAACGTCACATAGTTTTCTGCGTCCTCGTTATAGCGATTAAAGTCAAAGGCACTCCAACCGCCATTTGCTGTTCCCGCTTTCCTTGCAGTGGCGTTCCTGCCGTTCGCATAGACCGGTCCCCCTACGATGTAGGTGTGGTCGCCGTATGTAGCCTTGTTTCCCTCAACAGAGAAAGCCTTGGTCTCCTCATTTACAAGATTGGCCCACGGGTCGTTACTTGTGCTGCCGCCAGTGCCGCCAGTGCCGCCGCTGCCGCCAGTGCCGCCGCCGTTGGGGTCAACTGTTGGGGGGGGGGTTGGGTCGTCTGGACCATCAGACCCACATGCTGTAAACGTCATCATTCCTGCCACGAACATTCCCATCAGCGACAGGAACTCCATCCTCTTAAATAGGTTCTTTTTCATAATTAGTTCTTTTTTTGTTAATATTGTGTTAATATTGAGTTAAAAATCCTCGTCTCGTGATGCAATCTATTCAACTCCTGCTGATATTTCTACAACACTTGTATCATTAGACCTGTGATGGCATGTAGCATTATATTGCTAAGTTCATCCGTAGCAAAAGTAATTCTTTTTTCTGTAATATGCAAATTTATTCGCAAGTATTTTATTGGAAAAATTCGGTAGTGCCTGGCAGAACACACTGGTAAGGGATTCGTGTATAGGCCGTTAATTTTCAAATTGCTGATATTCAGAAAGAGAAAAGGCGGCTGGAATCCAGCCGCCTTGTGACCCCGGAGGGGCTCGAACCCTCGACCCATTGATTAAGAGTCAATTGCTCTACCAACTGAGCTACGGAGTCGAAAAATGAAGCGCTACCATTTCTGATTTGCGTTTGCAAAGGTACAACAAATTTCGAGAATAGCAATAAGAAAAACTTTTTTTTTCAAAAAAATCACAGAAAAGCCTCTAAAACGGCAGACTAAGCAAAGGCCGCCGGGTGAAAGCGCCCGGCGGCCTTGTGGATGCTATCGCCCCCTCATGGCAGGAGGGGCCATTGCTGAATCATGCTTAGGGCTGGTCGCTGTCCCACCACACGGGGATGGTCCACACGTCGTCAGCCTTATTCCAAGCCTTCAAGCTCATGTCGGCACCCGGAACCTCGTTGCCGATGGCCTGCAAGTTGGTCGAGTTGTAGTTCAACTCGTGGGAGCATTGCCGCCAGCGACGCCATTGCCGGCCCTCGGGAATGGCCTTGAGCGAGCCAGCGTTGACATAGTACTCGGCGGGTATATGCCAGTTCAAGAACACATCGGGGCTATAGTCATAGCGGCGCATGTCGTTCCAGCACTCGCCCGAGTACATCATGGCGATTTGCTTTTGGGTCATGATCATGCCCAGGGTGAGGTCGGCAGCGGTGCCGATGCCGTTGTCGAGGAAGTTGCTGATGGCCGCGTCGGTCATGGGCATGAACGCCGGGACTCTTGCCAAAGACGGATCCTCGCTCACCCAAGCCTTCAATTTCTGATTCATCATCTCGATGCTGGCCTTGATGCCCTTCCTGTAGGCCTCAAATGCCGCTGCCTTGTTGCCACGGTTAAACTCGACCTCGGCGCGAATAAAGCAAGCCTCGTGATACATGGCAATGTAGCCTGGGCTCGATGGACGGCAATAGAAGAAGCCTGTTTGCGCCGCCTCGTCGTAATCTCCCTTCCGGTACAGCAAATCCTTCGTGCCGTAATAGCCCTTGGCGCCCGAGCGCATCTCCACGTAGACGGTATCGCCCTTGCGATCGCCATCGTCGGTTTTGCAATACCATGACTTGGTTGCGCCATCGAAACTCAAAGAGAAAGGACCACCCGAGACACGCATTGTGGTGTGCATATCGACTCCCAACGAGCGGCGCCAGGTTTTGACCACAAAGATGCTATCCTTGGTGCCGTCTTGGGTCTTGATGACATCTACCGTGTCGTTGAACCACTTGATTTCGGCAGGCGAGTCGGCACCCCTGCGCGAGCGGGTCCAGGGCAGAAGCGCGTCAGCGCGAGGATCTTCCACCCCCTTGCCTGCGAAATTGGTGAGGTTGTCAACCCATTGCTTGGTGACCCTGTTGGCCGTCGACATGCCCTGAACGGAGAACAAGGGCGCATAGTCAACCGGCTCGTCCCAACCGAGAACGTCGTGGGTTGGGGCGGCATTGTCGTTGTGGTTAATCCACATGTTATCGTCGTTGCTTTGCTCGGCTTTGTCGAGACAGGCGAGGATTTCGTTCACGTCATATTTTCCATCCTTGTAGCTGCCGGGGCCTTTCTTCGTCAAGTGATTGATCCAGCGAGCCTTCATCAAGTAGGCGGCTTTGAGCCACTTCGCCTTGCTGCCCTTTCCCCAGTAGTCGCCAGCCGACAGTGGAGGGAGGGCAGAATTGGCCGGGTCATTACCTTGCTCAAGCTGGGCGATAGCTTTGTCGATTTCATCGAGGCATCCCATGAAAATCGTGCGTCCAGTGTCATACTTAGGAATAGCGATTCCCTCGGTGAGACCCTCGGTGTAAGGCATCTCGCCATAGAGGTCGGTCATGAGCATGAAGCCATAGGCGCGCAGGAAATGCCCCACGCCGGCATACTCGTAGTTGCCATCGGCCTCGGCTTTTTCAATGAGATCTTTCAAGTTGGATCCACAGCCCACGAAGAACCACTGATAGGGGGTGGTCGTCAGCGAGTTGGTGGGCTCCCACTGCGCCGCGCAACCGTCACGCGTCGTTCGTGAGGTCGCCGTCAGCGGGCCACAGGCGTAGATGCTGCGGCTGCCCGCAAACTGGTAGGCGCTGTTCAGGTAGAACTCACACCAGGCCAAGCGGTTTTGATAGGGGGTAGTCTGCGAGTTAGGGCTATTGGGGTCGGTGTTGACATCCAGCCAATCGTTACACGATGTCATGGCGGTCATCGCAAGAGCCGCAACGCCCATGATGATATATCTCGATAATTTCATAGTAGTCAATATTAAAAGGATTAAAGGGATTAGAATGTCAAATTAACACCAAATGAGAAACTTGCCGTTGACGGCACGCCACAGTAGTCGAAGCCTGCCGACGAGGAGCCACCCACGCCCGATCCCGAGGCGGCCACTTCGGGGTCGCCGTCGTAGTTGGTGAAGAGCAAGAGATTGCTGGCGCTCACCTGGAGCGATGCGGCTTTGAACACGTGCGTCGAGGCAAGCCAGTTCTTGGGCAAATCATAGGACAGGGAAATCGTGCGGAGCCTCAAGCTGTTCACCTGGGTAATCCAGTTGGCAGTCTCGTAGTTGTAGTAGGTGTTATAGTAGTCCTTGATGATGTTAGCACCGCTGCGCTCAACCTTCTTGTTTTTGATTTTCACCGTGTAGGAATCGCCAGCATTGATGGTGTAGGACACATCCTTGTAGCCGTCGCCATCTTTCACGACTCCATTGATGGTGATGCGCTCACGGTTGGCCGAGAGCTCGCTCGTGCCCGCCATGGTCATGGCATACTTGGTGCCGTTGAACACCGCTCCACCGTGGCGGAACTCCCACAGCATGTTGAAGGAGAAATTCTTGTAGGACAGCGTGTTGTTCCATCCTCCCTGGAACTTGGGCTCGCGGTTGGCAATGCAATAGGAGGTGCTGCCGTCCCACGTGGGCATCATGGTGTTGGGGTCAAGAATGATTTTACCATCCTTCGTGCGAGCATACCTTGAGCCGGAAATGGCCATGAACAGTCCATCGCCGTAGGAAGCGGCCTTGGCGTTGCCATACTGCACATCGGTCAAGTACATGATGTCGAGTCCTTGTGGCAGATTCTTGACGCGGCCGCGGTTTCCGTAAACGTTGATGCCCGTTTCCCAGGAGAAGTCACGGGTTTGGATGGGCGTGCCGCTGATGCTGAGCTCAAGGCCCTTGTTGGTCACGTCGCCCGCGTTCATGGAGCAGAAGATGTAGCCCGTGGACTGCGGGCCTCGAGGGCTCAGAATCTGGTCGACGGACTTGTTGTAGTACCAAGCGCCATCAAATTTCAAGCGGTTTTGCAAGAAGCGCAGTTCAAGACCAATCTCGGTCGAGGTGGTCATCTCGGGCTTGATATCCTTGTTGCCGCGGCTCCAAGAGTTGCCTACGCCCACCAAGTCATCCAGGAACACACCCGATGGCCAGAGCGAGGTCGCTGTCTGGTAGGGGACTGTACCTTTACCCACCTTGGCCCAGCTGGCACGCAACTTGCCGAAAGTCAGCCAATCGGGGCGCGCGCTGCCCATGAGCTCAGAAAACGCAATCGCGCCACTCACGCTGGGATAGAAGTAACTGCGATTTTCTTTTGGCAGCGTTGAATCCCAGTCGTTGCGGCCGGTTACCGTCAAGAAAATGGCGTTGCGCCAGTCCACGCGGAACTCGCCATAGGCAGCAACCAGACGCTTGCGACTGCGTTTGGTGAGGAACTTCTTGTACTTGCTGGTGGCGTTGTCGAACGAGAAGAAATTATCGACCGTGAACATCCATGCCATGCGGTAGTTGCTGGTGTACTTGGTGTCGTCGGTCGACGTGCCGAGCATGAGGTTCATGTTGAAGTCGCCAAACTGCTTGTTCCAGTTGCTAATCAAGTTGGTCGACAAGTAGTTGTAGCGCATCGAGTTCTCGCTGTACATGCCCTTTTGCCAGTCCACGCGAGCCACACTGTGGGGCGCGATGAAGTTGCTGTTGTCGGTGGTATAGGAATCGGTGCCCATTCGGTAGCTCACCCACCACCAGTCGGTGATGTCGGCTTTCACGTTCACGTTGCCCGTGAAGCGCTCAGTCTTGTCTTTCAACTTGTCTCTGTTGATAATCCAGTAGGGGTTCTCCACCTCGTTCCAGGGGTCGAGCTGGTCGCCAAATTGACGATAGCGAGTGCCATCCTCGTTCACGTAGTGAGCCATGTTGCTGCTTGGTGCCCAGGTGTAAAGGCTGTAGAGCGCGCCATTGCCGCTGGAGAGGAAAAGGCCTGCCGAAGTGAGCGTTCGTGCCGTGCGAGCCTGCGAGTAGGCCGCATTAGCGCCGAAAGTGAACATTTTGTACTTCTGCTCGCCATTGAAGCGGAAGGTCGTTTTCTTGTAGCCCGTGTTGGGCACCACACCATCTTGGTCGAAGAAGGATCCGGAAAGGAAGAAGCGGCTGTTCTTGGTGCCGCCAGCCACACTCAGGTTGGTGTCCCAAATCGCGCCATTCTGGAAGAAGTCGCCAACGTTGTCATAGACGGGCTCGCCCTCCTTAAAGGCCTCGCCCCAGGAGCTGTAGGATTTCAAATCCCTGTAGACTGTGCCACTATAGACACCATCGGTGTACTGGTCTTCAAAGTAGCCACGCTTATAGGTTTTTTGCACCTTGGGCAGGGCGCGCGCCCAGGAAGTGGTGAGACGCGTGTTGAAATTCACCTCGACAGCGCCTTCCTTGCCACTCTTGGTAGAAATAATCACCACACCGGCGGCAGCGCGGCTGCCATAGAGCGCAGCGGCAGCGGGACCCTTGAGGACCGACATCGACTCAATATCCTCGGGGTTAATATCCATCACACGGTTGGAGTTGGTCGTTGCCGCCGACGACATGCCGTCGAAGGCAGAGTTGCCCACCGTTGAGGTCGAGTTGTCATAAATCACTCCATCCACCACAAACAGCGGCTGGTTGTCGCGGTCCTCGGCCAGCGAGGTACCGCCACGCAGGATGATTTGAGCGCCCGAGCCGGCAGCGCCCGACGACTGGGTAATGGTCACACCGGCAATCTTGCCCGCCAGCGAGTTGATGGCGTTGGTGTTCTTGTTGCGCATCAGCTCATCGGCTTTGAGGTCGTCAATCGCATAACCGAGCGATTTCTTGTCTTTCTTGATGCCCAAAGCGGTCACCACCACCTCGTCGAGGTTGGTCGAGGCCGACTGCATGGTCACATCCATCACCGAACCCGTCACGTTGACTTCCTGGGAAGCCGTGCCGATATAGGAAATCACAAGCGTGCTGCCGGGAGCCGCATTAATGGAATAGCGCCCCTCGACATCAGTCGCTGTGCCGCGACTTGTTCCTTTCACCTTAATTGTCGCGCCAATCAGCGGCTCGCCATTGACATCACGAACGATGCCTGTTACTTTACCGTTGTTGCTTTGCGCCATTGCTGCAAATCCACTGGCGTGCCCATTGGGGGTCAATCCAGCAGGAATGCCACATGCAAGGGCTAACGAAGCTAACAGTACACATTGTTTTTTCATAAGCACGTATTTTTATTGATAATTTGTTATTGGTTTGTAATCGATTAAGTTTCAATTCATTATTCGGTTCAACTTCGGTATTGCTTCTCGGGGGCAGGGTGTCATGCTGAAAGAGCGACCTGGAGGGGGGGCTTTAAACAATTACCCCAAAAAAATGTAATTTGAAAAACTTTTTAGCCTTTCAAACCACAAAATTGCACATTTTTTTTCAATTTATCAAATTTTTTTAATATTATTTTCAAAAAAATTGGGAAATAGTTAAGAATACTGGTCAAATTCTCAACATTTGTAAGCCCTCAAACGATTCTCGCCGCCCCAAAAAGACGGACCCTCGGCGCCTCGGTCAGCGTCCCGTGTCTTTCCACAAAAAGAGCTTGTCGCTGGGGCGTATTTTAGTATCGGTCCTGATCGAGAAGCGGTCGCCTTTCTTCGTGACCGCCACTGGCTTGAGGTCAACACGAATCTCCGTCAGCGTCATCGGCACAGCGCCCGTCGTGGGGCCGGTGATGAGCACGTTGTCGCCCACGCGCAACTCCCCCGTCTCCATTTGGAACTCGGCTACGCCAATCTTGGAGAAATAGCGTACACCCTTGGCCACATACACTTTCACGCGAGTAGCGCTGGAGCCATATTTTGAAGTCCACTCGCCCAGGCGCTGCCCCAGGTAATAGCCATCCCAAAAGCCCCGGTTGAACACCTGCGCCAAGCGCGTGTTCCAAGCGGCGATTTTCTCCTCGCTATAGGTCCCGTCGACAATCGCATGGACGGCTTCGTTGTAGCAGCTCACCACCGCGCGCACATACTCGGGGCCGCGAGCACGGCCCTCGATCTTCAACACGCGCACACCAGCATCCATCATCTTGTTCAAGAAATGAATGGTTTTCAAGTCCTTGGGACTCATGATGTACTGGTTCTCGATTGCCAGCTCATCACCCGTGTCGCGGTCGGTCACGACATAGCCACGGCGGCATATCTGCCGGCACGCGCCACGGTTGGCACTCGCCCCGGCCTCATGCAGACTCATGTAGCACTTCCCGCTCACCGCCATGCACAAGGCACCGTGGCAAAACATCTCGATGCGCACCGGCTGGCCATGAGGGCCAAGCACCCCGTCGCGCTCGATGGTGTCGTGAATGCGCTTGACTTGCTCAAGGTTCAGCTCGCGCGCCAGCACCATCACATCGGCCCACTGGCTATAGTGGCGCACGGCCTCGCTGTTGCTCACATTCACCTGGGTGGAAATGTGTACCTCTACCCCGATGCTGCGGGCATAGAGAATCGATGCCATGTCGCTGGCGATAATGGCCGTGATCCCGGCCTGGCGGGCAGCGTCCACAATCTTGTGCATGTAGTCAATATCCTCGTCGTAGACGATGGTATTGACCGTGAGGTAACTCTTCATGCCGCGCTGGCGGCACCAGGCCACGATGGCCGCAAGGTCGAGGAGCGTGAAATTCACGCTCGACTTGCTGCGCATGTTCAACCCCTCGATGCCAAAGTAGATGGCATCAGCGCCCCCCTGCCAAGCGGCGGTGAGCGACTCCCAAGAACCCACGGGAGCCATGATTTCAAAATCTTTCCGATCCAAAACAGTGTTTTTTGAGCTGGCGACGACGAGGCTTGCCGCCACCACGTCATTTTGTTTTCCAATTGCAAAGTTAACGAAATTCAACAACGGCGCAAAAGCAATGCCTGAAAAATTCAAGATACACGCCCACTGCCACACACAAAACAGGGGCTCCGAAAAAGCTCGGAGCCCCACAGAGGGAGGGAGGGGAAGGAAGAACGATGAACCGGCCTCGCCGGCTGCTGGCTACCTCATGATGATTCGCATGTGAGCCTTGGGATAGCGAAGCACAAGGCAACTGGCCTCGGTGAGCACGAGCGCGTCGACATTGCGCTGGCCACTCTTCTTGAGGTCGAGCGTGTCGGTCGTGAAGGGGATGTGGCAATACTTTTGCAGATACTCGGGGTCGATAATCATGCCATTATCGGCCATGCCCACCTCGTCGAACACCTCGCTCAGCAGCACATAGAGCGTGCCAAACTTGCTGCGTATCTCGCTGAAGTCGATGCCCCACTTGGCCACCGTGTCGCCTGCCGATACCACCTTGCTGTACTCTAACTTGTTGAGACGGCCGATGAGCCGGCTGCCGCCGATGAGCACCTTGCGCTTGCTGCCGGCGTTGCCGGTGAACGCCTCGCGCATGAGATCGACAACCGTGTCCTGGTTGAGCGACGCGTCATCGTAGTTAAAAGTCTTGCCCGCTTGAAACCAGATGCCCCCAGTGAACATGATGTTCTCTTTCTTCTTGGGGTCCCACACGCGGCTTTTGACCCCAAAGAGGAACGACTTCTCCATGCCCAAGCGCATGTCGTAGATGGCCGCCTCTTGCTGGTCGGTCATGGCCCAGCCCACTTCCTTGTTGCTCAGCCGTTCCAAAATGCTTTGCTCGACTTGCATCTTGAAGATTTGGCAATTGTTGCTCTCTTTCTTAGGCATGGCCTCAAACTGGGGCGACATCACGTCGAGCTCGCTGGCAGCGCGCCCCATCCTGATGAGTGTCGTGCCTGCGGGGATCTCGGGCAGGCAGCCCGTGACACCGGCCACGTTCAGGCCATTGATGCCCATCACGTTCAAGCCCTCGTCGTCTCGGCCGAGCACGTAGAGCACAAGGTCCTTGTTCGAGGCAGTCGCGCCGTCGGCCTCGTAACCATGCACACCTTGCACGAGAATCGTGTCGCTCTCGTCGAAGATGGAGTCGTTTTGCGTCACGATGCGCTCGGCGAAATGCCCGCCCTGCATCAGTTCTTCGGTGGTCTTGGCGTGAGGGGTCTTGAGCTGGGTAGAGGTGGGCTTGGTGTCGACGTTGTAGTAGTCGACAATCATCGAGCCTGCGTGCTTGCAGCCGGCAATGCGGCTCAGCTGGTCGATGGGGGTGGCCATGGGACGAATTTTCACAATCTGCTGGTCAATCTCGTTCAGGAGCAGCTCGGGCGAAGCCTCCCGGGCAAGGTCGGTCGTGAGCGGCCCGTCGACCACATGCTTGCCGCCAGCCACTCCAGCCACGAGCGTGCCCATGGCCAGCGTGGCCTGCCCGTGAGTCTCGGCACAAGAGATCAGCAAGAGAAAAAGAACGACAAGCATCACCACGATAAGCTTGAAATTGTCCTGAATCCACTTGATTTTTTGTAAAAACTTGTTTTTCATCATCATAAGAATAATTTAAAGGGTAAATAAATGGGTGGTAAACTGAAAAGGGGGGGGGAGCAGAGCGGGCAAGGCTGCCACGCTAACGGTCCCAAATGCTGTGGCGCGCATAGCGGGGAAACTGCGCCGGCTGCGTCTCGGGCTCGTCGAGCGCGCTCATGGGGCGCGTGAGCAGGTCTATCTTCTCGTTGCGCCCACGGCGGTAGCCCTCGGCATCGGCATTCTTGAGGTCCTCGTCGCGAGAAAGCGCCTGGGCTATCATGCCGATTACTCCGTCACTGACCTCGCCGCGGGCTACCGGCTGCAAGATGCGCTGCACTTGCTGAGCCGCCGCGGCGCTCATTCCGGCCTTGGCGGCCGCGGCAAGGACGGCTTGCGCAAATTCCTCGCCACGGTCGGGACACTGGCTTTTGTTCTCGGGAAGCCCATGGGGTTGCTGGGCATTGGGGGTGTCATTTTCCATTTGTCATCGGTTTTTAATGTTTAACGATGCAAAATTACGATGCGTCTCCGAGGAAACAGCCTATCTAAAAATGGCATCGGCCCACAAAATGAAATCGCGATGACGCTAAAAAAGTGGCAACCGCCGTGAGCCGATGCTCACGCATCGTGCCTCGACGCTGCCACTGCATGTCACACTCGATAGAATTTTTTTATATTAGAAATACAACTAACCAAACAAATTCAACAAATAGCCCTATTCGATGAGAGGTATAAAACAACAATTTTTATCATCATACTCTACACTCCAAAGATGGGGATTTTTTTCTGAAAAATGCAACTGTTTTTAGACGAATTGGCATTCTTTAAGATGAATGGACTGAGACAGTAAGGGACAGCAGGATAGACGATGCTTCCCTGCTGCCCTTTCACCCAAAAGTTTAATGCTTTGCTGCCCTTGCGAGCGTCGCGCGGCGGGTTAACGCTGCACGACCTTACGTCCGTCTTTGATGACGATGCCCTGGTAGCTGTCGCCCACCAGCCGGCCACTGAGGTCGTATATTTTGCCATCACACACCTTGCCGGCAGCCGTCACATGGTCAATGCCGGTGGTGGTCTTGGTTGTGAAGTAACCCGTGGTGGGGTTCG
>CABTZK010000030.1 GCA_902489275.1 uncultured Porphyromonadaceae bacterium | reverse complement strand
TTCAGACGTGTGCTCTTCCGATCTGCGAGATACTGGCAGCGCTCCTGGTCAGGCTCAATGATTTTGATTTTCACATGGTCGCCAAGTGTCTTGGCAATCTGGACGGCAACGGGGCTGCCGCCCATAATCATCAGTTTCTCGACGGGAAGATGCACCTTGCCGCACACTTCAAGCACTTCTTTCACGTGCTCGTTGGTGGTGGCGATATAGATGATGTCGTTGCTTCTCACCATGTCGTCGCCACCAGGAATGATGGTCTCGTGGTTCCGCTTGATGGCGCTCACGTGCATGAAGTCGGCGATGTTGGCCATCTCGCGCAGGCGTTTCCCCTTGATGGTTGAGTTGTCGCGTATTTTCACCGCCGCCACAATGAGTTCGCCGTCGAATAGCTCAAACCAGTTTCTCGCCCAGGAATGTTGCAGTGCGGTTCTGATTTCCTTGGCGGCCAAGTATTCGGGATAGATGAGGTCATTCACGCCAAGCTGTGCGAAGTATTTGGCGTGTTCCTTGCCGAGGAACTCGAAGTTGTCGATGCGCGCAACCGTCTTTTTTGCTCCCATGCTCTTGGCCATCGAGCAGGCTACTAAGTTGCGCGTCTCCTGGGAGGTGACAGCGATAAACAAGTCGGTGTGATCGCTCACGCCCACCTCCTTGAGGACTTTAAACGACGTGGCACTCCCAAAGTAGGTCATGAGATTGTAGTTCTCCAAGTTGTTCAGACGCTTCTCGTCGGTGTCGAGGATGATAATGTCTTGATCCTCGTTGCTCAGCATCTTCGCCAGGTGACTCCCTACTTCACCAGCGCCGGCAATCACAATTTTCATTTTTTCAATTCTTTAAAAAGTCTTTTACTCGGGTTGCGATAGAGTCGCTGTCGATGCCGCAAGCGCGCTGCAGCTCGGCTACCGTGCCTTGTTGCACAAACTCGTCGGGGATGCCCATGCGCAGCAGGCGAGCCTGGCATCCGTGCTCGGCCAGCCATTCGGCTACCGCGCTGCCCAGGCCTCCCGTGGTGGTGCCGTCTTCAACCGTCACCATGTGGCGATGCTTGGCGGCCGCCTCCCGGAGCAAGTCCTCGTCGATGGGCTTGAGGAAAATCATGTCGTAGTGGGCGGCATGAATGCCTTGGCTTTGGAGCTGTTTCACGGCTTGGACCACGTTGTTGCCAATGTGCCCGATGCTCAAGATGGCCACGTCATCGCCCTCGGTGAGTTTTCGCCCCTTGCCGACGGGCAACGCTTTCATGGCGCACGACCAGTCGGGATGCACGCTCCGCCCGCGGGGATAGCGAATGGCAAACGGTCCCATCCCGTCGAGTTGCGACGTGTACATCAGGTGGCGCAGGTCGTGCTCGTCCATAGGCGCGCTCACGGTCATGCCGGGAATGCAACGCAAGTAGGCCAAGTCAAACTCGCCGTGGTGGGTCACCCCGTCCTCGCCCACGATGCCTGCACGGTCGATGCAGAAGGTGATGGGCAAGTGCTGGATGGCCACATCGTGAATGATTTCATCGTAGCCTCGTTGCAGGAAGCTGCTGTAGATGGCCACAAAGGGATGCATCCCTTCCTTGGCCAAGCCGCCCGAGAAAGTCACCGCGTGGCCTTCGCTGATGCCCACGTCAAAGGTACGCTTGGGCATTTCCTGCTGGAGCATCGACATCGACGTGCCTGTGGGCATCGCGGCCGTCACCCCCACGATTTTAGGGTTTTGCTTGGCCAGTTCCACGAGGGTCTTGCCAAACACATATTGATACTTGAGTGGTTTGCCCTCGTTGTCGCTCTTCTCACGCTCGCCAGTCGCCTCGTCGAAGCGCCCAGGCGAGTGCCACGTGGTGGGGTCGGCCTCGGCTGGCTTGTAGCCCTTTCCTTTCACCGTGTGCAGGTGAATGAGCTTGGGGCCGGTCATGTCTTTCACGTCGTTGAAGATTTTCACGAGTTTCACCACATCATGCCCGTCAAAGGGACCGAAATAGCGAATGTTGAGCCCCTCAAAGATGTTCTGCTGCCCAGTGAGCAGCGACTTCACGGCGTTGTTGAAGCGCAGCGTTAACCCCCGGCCACGGTCGCTGATGATGTGGTGCCGGCGAAAGAACTGGTAGGTCTTGTAGCGGAACGTGTTATAGCGTTTTGAGGTGGATATATCGGTCATGTACTGACCCAGCGCACCCACCGGGCGGTCAATCGACATGTCGTTGTCGTTGAGCACGATGAGCAGGTTGTTGTTGTTGATCGATGCGTTGTTGATGGCCTCAAAGGCCAGCCCGCCGCCAATCGACGCGTCGCCGATGATGGCCACAACCTTGCGGTCGTGGACACCTTTGAGCTCCGAGGCCAGCGACATGCCCAGCGCTGCCGAAATGGAATTGCTGGCATGGCCTGCCATGAACGTGTCATACTCGCTCTCGCTCGGGTTGGGGAAACCGCTCAGCCCGTTCAGCTTGCGATTGGTGTCGAAGCGGTCACGCCGCCCGGTCAATATCTTGTGGGCGTAGGCCTGGTGCCCCACGTCCCACACCAGCCGGTCGTAGGGGGTGTTGAACACATAGTGGAGCGCCACATTGATTTCAACGGCACCCATGCTCGATGCGAAATGCCCGGGGTTGACCGACAGGGCATGGATGATGAAGGCGCGCAGCTCTTGGCACACTTGTGGCAACTGCTCGACTTTGAGCCGCTTGAGGTCAGCTGGTGAGTCGATGTTGGTCAATAGCGGAAAGTGCTCTTTCGTATAGTTGTTGTTGGTCATTGTTATCAGGTATTCGTCAGTCTTTTTTGTTCTTAATATATTTTTTATACATGGGTACAAAAATGATAATGCCCGATGCCACAATGGCAAAGTAGGTCATCAAGGTGGCTTGGGAGGCGCTCAGGATGTAGTAGACTAAGCCCACCCACAGCAGCCCCACAAATCCGAACCTGAAGATATTGCTTGCGTTCATCGAAAAAAGACATTACGTGAGTTCAACTTGCAAAGATACGAAAAACTTTCCAATCTATCACGCCATAGCCAAGCCAGAAATTTGTGAATCCCCCATTTTTCACTCCTTTGCGCCGCCACACGTCCTTGGAATCCCCCACACCCTTGAAATCAAGAAGGGCGCACCCTTGCGAGGTAACGCCCTGTACACCGAATGTGTAGATGAAAACAAACAGAATTTAGAATACTTTTTTCGTTTTTATAACCATTCCGTTGCTGTAGGTGCTCACAACGATGTTCACGCCGCCAAAGGGTGTGCTCGAAACTTGACCCAAGGGGTTGATATACTGGGTCTTGGTTAGCATGTTCAGCGCATTCACATCGTCAATTGAGGTGGGTGTCTCGTGGGTGAAGGTGACCTCGGCGGTCGTCTCGGCAATGTAGTAGCCCATCTCGTTTCCATCAAGCGATGGCTTGCAGTACATCCTGATCAAGTAGGTCACGCTCATCGTCTCGCTCTCCTCCAGCAGTTTTGCCCCGAACACGTCAAAGGCTGTAACCTGGGTGCCATCGCTGGTGGGCTGCATCGATACGATGCCATGGATGCTGAATTCAGGCTTTTGCTCCTCGGCAATGGCTGGAGTGCCGTCTGTCACCACGATGTCCACAGGGTGACTGTCTTGGCGAAGCCTTGGCAGGTATTCACTGGCCACCTCCATCGCTGTCCCGTCGGGGGTTTGTCTCCAGATTCTGAATTTCACGACCTCTTCCAAGTCGACCCCCTTGGGCAGGATGGAGAACTGTGTGACGTAGTAGCGCCCTTGCACGCCGTCCTTGCTGAACGTGTAGGTCGACACTTTCTCCTCGTTGGCCGTGGCCTCTATACCCACGCGAGCCGTGGGCAGCAGTGGAGCGCCATAGGTGTTGATGTTGTTGTCGGCAGGATTGCCCCGGTAGGTGCTGATGACTGGGAAGAAATAGGCCGAGCCGAATCCAAAGCCATTGTGGTGAATGCGAGCGCCGTCGGTGTGGGCAACGTCACTCACGTGCTGGTCTTGCTCAAAGATTCCGTAGCGCCCCGCATCGGCCAGGCGCTGGGCGTGGCCAAACATCGTGGACTCGGTTTTTTCTGGATTGGTCACTTGACGAGCCTCATACTGCTGGATGGCAAAGTCTTTCTCGAGAGCCGTGATGGCCAGGCGAGGCATTTCGTCACTCAGGGCCAGGCGCGTCGAGCGCACGCTGTCGCGCACTACCTGCTCCATGGTGAAGGGCTGCTCGTCGGTTGTGGCGGTCGTCTTGTAGACCTTGATGTCGTTGAATGGGCTGTGGTAGTCCTCGCTCTCGCCCAGGTCATCATTCTTGAATGTCACGCGGTAATAGTATTTCCTGGAATGGGCGTTCTCGGCTGTCGATGCGTTGAATTGGTCACAAACCTTGAAATTCCCAAAGTCAACATCGGCATTACTTTCGTCGGCGCAAGTGAAAGTGCCTGTTTTAGCGGGATACTTGCTCTCGACGGCGCCGTCTTGATGGGCATAAGTCACCTCATAGTGATAGTTAAGCCCTTCCTTGCTTTTAATCTCCATGGTGGCAAACGGCACGGGAACCTCATTCTCGCTATTGGGGTAGCGGTAGAACGTGAATTGCGGGTGCTTGTCAGGGTCAAGGTTGCCCCCGGTGATGGATGTGCCTTGGGCGTTCGACATCTTCACGTAGTTCCTGTACTGGTTCACCTCCTGCGCCAGGATGTACTCGCTCTCGGTCTCGGTGCAAATGCCAAGAATCAGCCGCTCGTTCGCGTCCATTCCCGGCACGCCCACCTTGGCCTCGTTAGAGGACACCTCGCTAAACGGCGCGCCCGCGGGTTTCCCCGTCACCACGTAGGTGATGTTGCGCCCATGCTCCTCCTTGTCGACGGTGTAGGTGTAGGTGTAGCCGCCGTGTACGACCACGGGGTTGCCCTCTGCGTCCAGCAAGGGGGTGAGCTCGCCAGTTGTCTCATCTTTCACGAAGATAGAGAAGTCTTGATTCACCGTGTTGCCCGTAATCTCGTCGAGTTTCGAGGTCCAGTTCAAGGTGATGTCCCACTTGCCTTCATCCTCGTTTTGCGCGCCGCTGGCCGTTAGGTGGATGGTGTAAAGGCCACAGGTGGGAGCGTTAGGCTCGTAATAGTTGGCGTAGCGGGATGGCGTTGTGCCGTCGATGTCTCGCTTGCTCCAACTTGTCAATCTCTTGTCAGGGATAAAGAAAGCCAAATCGTTCAGCACAAATTGTTCCGTTCCGTTAACCCCCGACATGCAGAAGTAGTGATCATTGCTGGGTACCGAGGTACAGTCATGGCTCACTTTGAACGTCTCGCCGCCTGTCATCTTGGCATAGAAGTTTTCCAAGCCCGTCGAGTCGTTGATTCCCACAGGGCTGTATTCCTCAAACATGCCGTAGAACGACGAGTACCCGGCAATGCTATCGTTGTCATCACCACCTCTTCGCCTGGCTCGCCCTTTGGAAATAAAATAGAAGCGGTTGGCCGCGCCCGAGAGCTTGTAAAGCGTGCCAGGGTTGGGAGTGATGGAGTCAGCGTTAAAGCGGGTGGCGTCATACAGGAGTTTCACCGAGTCAATCGCTTCGCCGATGTAGGTCAGCGCGTCATCAAAAAAGTGGTATCCCGCGCCTTTTCCCCAGCTGTTTTTCACGAAAACCATCAAAGTCGTGTAGCCTTCCTCGTTGGGTTGATGCTCGCCTTGTGGAATCTTCCATTGATTCTCAAGTCCAGTATTCCCTTCGTATTTGCTGATGTCGTAGGAGACTGGGCCCTCTCGATCCCCTTGTTGTGTGTATCCGCCATAATAGATACCTGGGATGTTGCGGTTGGTGAACACCTCTTTGATCATCGCCATGACTTGGTGCGGGTCAGTGGCCACTTCGGTCAGGTTGCTGGTGTGGATGTTGTTCGATTCATCATTCCATTGATAAGTGATGCTTTCGTAAAAAGCCTTATCCTTCACGACACTGGGGCTGCCGCTGGCACAAATGGTAACAGCAGCAAGCACAAGCGTCAAAGTCAATAGTTCCTTTTTCATAGTTGTGTTGTCTAATGGGTTAAAAAATGAATTATATAAACGGCATTTAGCCTTTCGACTTGAGTCTCAAAATGTATTCTCCAAAAAACCTGTACAAAGCTGTTAAAAAAATAGGCTCATCCTCTTTCTTTTTCAGAAAATCTGATTCTCCTTTTCAGAAAATCTGATTCTCGTTTTCAGAATGCCGATTCTCATTTTCGGAATGCCCTGGCGCGGCAATGTTGTCTTGAAAAATCTTGTGAGAGTTATTTTGGAAATTTTACGTCCTTTGCTGTTCTGGTTCGCTATATTTTTTGTAATTTTGTGACTAAATCAAAAATGGGTATATGCCATGTGGATGTCACAGATGACCGTTCTTCCTCTTTTTATTTGTCTATCGTTGAGCATCTTGCTCGCCTATAGTCTTTGTCATCGTGGAAATGTTGCCGCGCACAAGGATTTGCTGGTTTGGGCGATTGCCGCAACGCTTCTCTATTCGGGACACTGTGCGTTCTTCAATTTGGAAGTCGACCAGATGCCTTTCTATGACTCGGTCTATGTGATGTGTAACCTGGCTGTTTTCCCGCTCTATTTCGTCTATCTGTCTCGGCTCACCGAGGGACGCGTGACGTTGTGGGCTAAATTTTGGGCCTATGTCCTCCCTTTTGCTGTGGGGCTGCCTGTGGCTTTCCTCTATCTGGCGATGTCGCCTCGTGAGCTCCATGAGTTTATCTGGTCATACTTGTATCATGGTCATTTTCAGGGCATGGAGGGGGTCTGTCTTGCCCAGGCGATTGTGCACCATGTGGCGAGGGCGATTTTTGCGGTAGGGGTGGTTTTAACCATGGTCTTAGGCATCCGCAAAATCAGGAACTACAACAACCTGATTGACTCCATCTATTCCGACACCGAGGACAAGAGATTGCACGGTTTCGAGTCCATTCTCAAGTGGCTGCTGCTGATGTGCGTCTTGTCTGTTGTGGCCAATGCCTTAGGACGTTATGCCTTTTCAAACTCGGTGGGGATGTTGGCGCTTGCGTTTTTGCCCTTTTCGGCCTTGCTGCTCGCATTGGGCATTGTGGGCTATCGCCAGCGGTTTTCCTACCGTGACATTGTGTTGCCCCAGGACACCACGCCAGAGGTTGCGGAGGAACGCGACGACGCTGGCGAGGAGGCATCACGGGTCAATCAAGAGCTGGTTGACAAGATTAAGGAACTGATGAAGGAGAACGTGTTTCTCACTCCCAACTTGAAGGTGAGCGATTTGGCGAGGCGATTGGGAACCAACGACCGCTACGTTCAGCAAGCGTTAAACGAGGGGATGGGCATGTCGTTTGCCGAGTTGATCAACCGCTGCCGCGTGGACTATGCCGAAAAGCTCATGAAGTCCAATTCGGGCATCTGTATCTCCGACGTGTACATTCAGAGTGGATTCTCCTCTCAAAGCGCTTTTTATCGCAATTTCAAGCGCTACAAGAACTACAGCCCAAAATCGATCATGCAGCAGCAGTAGGGGAGAGGGGGGCAAGCCCTCCTCGCTGTTCACTGGAAAACTTCCAGCATGGTCTTCAGCTTGCCCTCGGTTTCCTCCCACTCGCTTTGCGGGTCGCTGTCGCGCATCAGGCCGCTGCCGGCATAAAGCGTGCACGACGGGCCCGCAATGCGCATGCAGCGCAGCGACACGTAGAGGTGGGTTGCGTCGCTCATGCCCATGGGGCCCATGAAGCCGCTGTAGTAGCTACGCGGTGGGCGCTCGGTGTCAAGTATCAATTGGAGTGCGGAGTCCTTGGGCATGCCACACACGGCTGGAGTGGGGTGGAGAGCGCTGAGCAGCGCGCCCATCTGCCGGGGGTCGTTCAGCGAGAAATCAAACTCGCTCTTCAGGTGCAGCAATCCGCCTGCCTGGGTGGTCACGGGCCCATGCTCCTTGATGTCGTGGCTAAATGCCGAAAGGCACGTGTGTATGTAGCGAGCCACAACCTCTTGCTCCCTGATGTTCTTCTCGTCCCAGGGCGCGGGGGCGCTTGTCGCCAGCATCGTGCCCGCAAGGGCCATCGTCCTCCATCGCCCGTCGCAGCCTTGCAGGAGCACCTCGGGGGTGGCGGTCAGCCATGTGCCACTCGTAGGCGTGTGGGTGAGCATCACCATTTGCCGGGGATACAGGGTGCAGGCCTTTTGAAACAGCGCGATGGCCTGGAACTCGTCTTGAAGCTCGATGCGTTTCTGGCGGGCAAGGACAATCTTTGAAAATATGCCATCGACCAGTTTCTTGTGCATCGTCGCAAAATTTTGGGCATATCGCTCGCGTTCTGTGGCATCCGTGCAATCTATGGCGTGCAGATTCCGCCTCTCCGCCTTTGGTCGGAACGACGTCACTTCGCCTGGATCGATGACCAGCGCGGGCTCTTCTCGGGTGATGGCAAATGGGGCGATGACAAACCCCGTCAGCCCGGCCAGCTCGGCATACGATGAGCAGGCCGTTGGAGCTTGGTGGGAAACGATGCGGGTCGCCAGTTCATGGCCAGGTAGCCGGTAGAGGGCGAGGCTGGTCATCTTGCAGGCTGGGGATCTACCAAGTAGTTGGTCACGCGGGCGGTCGATGCCACTTGCCCGTTGGGTGTCAGCACGTTCACATTCCACACGTGCGTCGTGCGCCCCTTGTGCAAGATGGTGGCCACGATGGTCACGGTATCGCCCACTGGCACGGCTTGCAGGTGGTTGGCGCTCACGCTGCTGCCCATGGGAATCTTGTCGGGGCAAAGGCTCACGCTGCCCACCCCGGCTAAGTTCTCGGCTAAGGCCAGCGAGGTGCCGCCATTCAGGAACCCGTAGGGCTGGCTCACCTCGGGGGTTACTTTCATGGTGGCTGTGCAGGAGTTCTCGGCTTCGGTCGACACAAGGTTCATCCCGAGGGTCTTGATAAGGCTCTGGCGGCCATCTAAGTAGGCTTTAATCTTTTCGGTATTCATTGTTTCGTTCGATTGTCGTTCGTCAGCAAGGCTATTGGCATTGCTTTTGCAAAATTACTGATAATCTTTGAAACAAGCCCCCCTTTGGTGGCCGAAAGTTGCGATTCCCTCTCACTCCCCGCGCCCCTCAGTACCTGAACAAAATGCGATTACGTTGTGAATGCGTTTGTCAGCGGGAATCACCTTGTCGTGTGATAGTAGCACCTTAAAAACAAGGAGAATGAGGATGTCGCCAAGGAAAAATCAAAACGCTCTGAATGAGCAGTTTTTTATGGGAATGTAGGTGTTAAAAGAGGGGAACGAGGTGCAAAACTGGAGAATTTTGTGTAATTTTGCACGCATCTAAGGAAGATATGAGCATGGAAATGAATGAAATCCCCGTTTTGCTGCTCACGGGTTACCTGGGCAGCGGGAAAACCACGTTGGTCAATCGCATTCTCGCCAATGAGCAAGGCATCAAGTTTGCGGTCATCGTCAACGATATTGGCGAGGTGAACATCGACGCCAGCCTGATCGAGCAAGGCGGTGTCGTGGGCAAGAGCGACGATAGCCTGGTGGCTTTGCAGAACGGCTGCATCTGCTGCACGCTGAAGATGGACCTCGTGCAGCAACTGCACGAAATCACGAGCCAAAGGCGGTTTGACTACATCGTGATCGAGGCCAGCGGCATCTGCGAGCCCGAGCCCATCGCCCAAACCATTTGCTCCATGCCCGGCATGGATGCGAGCTACAGCACTGGTGGCTTCCCGCGCTTGGATTGCATCGTGACGGTGGTCGACGCCCTGCGCATGCAAAGCGAGTTCCAGTGCGGCGCGAGCTTGCAGCGCGACGGTATCGGTGAGGAGGATATCGAGAACCTCGTGATTCAGCAAATCGAGTTTTGCAACAAGATTCTGATCAACAAGGCCTCGGAGGTGACACCTGATGAGTTGGAGCGCGTCAAGCAGATTGTGCGGGCTATCCAGCCTGTTGCCGAAATCATCGTGTGCGACTATGGCGAGATTGACTTAGGCAAGATTCTGAACACTCGCTTGTTTGATTTCGACCGCACCTTGATGTCGTCTACCTGGATGAAGGAGATCGATGCCGAGCATCGAGAGGACGAGCACCGCCACCATGACCACGAGGAGCAGCACCATCACCACGAGCATGAGCAAGGCGAGGTTGAGGAATACGGCATCAGCACCTATGTCTACTACCGCCGCCCGGCATTCAACCTGAACAAGTTTGACGAGTTTGTGGCTCGCCGCTGGCCTAAGAATGTGATTCGCGCCAAGGGGCTGTGCTACTTTAGCGAGGATGACCGCCAGTGCCTGATTTTTGAGCAAGCCGGCGTGCAAAAGACCATCAAGGACGCGGGCCAGTGGTATGCCACCATGCCCGAGGGGGAACTCGCCGAGTTCATGCGCCGCAACCCCGACTTGGCGCGCGACTGGGACGAGCGTTACGGCGACCGCATGCAGAAAATCGTCTTCATTGGCCAGCACCTCGACAAGGAGGCCCTCGCCCGCGCCCTCGACGAGTGCCTGGAGTACACGTTCTAAGAAAGACACCGATTGCCTTTTGTCGCACGTCCAGCACCTGTCGTGGATGGTGTGGTACGAGGCCGATGCCGTAGTGACCGATGAAATGGTGGAGCAAACCTTTGAGGAGTTGATGGAGCAGAGCAGGGTGTTTTTCCAGCGCGATGTAGAGTCGCTGACGAAACCCCAGGAAAATTTCCTCGTGGCTCTGGCCGATGGTGTCACTACAGGCCTGACCACGAAAAACGTGATCAGGAAGTACCATCTGGAAAGTTCGGTAAATGTACAGTCGATCAAGAAGTCATTCTCTTATCCCGAATTCAAGTTTATAGTTTGATTCTTTCCTCGTGGTCCCGCATGATGTTGTTTTCAAGTTCAATTTTTTTCTTGTCGTTCTTTCTCATGCTCCACCTGAATAATATCCATGGAGTGAATGTCTTTTTTGTCAAGTGTTTGACGCTCCTGTATGCGCCAGTGCTTATCGTCGTCTTGCTTCTTGGATTGCCTATGAAACTTGTGCATCCTATCGACAGCAGGAGGTCTGGGGTAAAACTGTATGAGAGTGTGAGGTTGCTTTCTGGGTTGTAGTTCTTCGTCACGGAGAATTCTGTATTGATGCGATTCTGATAGGAGAAAATAGTCCGCGCTTCAAATTTTCCCCATTTCTTGCTCAAGAGCAGCATGCCGGTGACGTTTTTTTTGGCCCCTACGGTGGTGTAGTAACCGACGTTGTAGGCCATGTTCGTCAAGAAGAAGAATCCTTTTACACGCCACGACAAGTCGTATTTCAATTGCAGAGAGCGGAAGTGCCCCATGTTCCCATAGGTCGTCAGCAGCACACCGTTGTCTTCGGCAAGATGAATGGGTTCGGCCACATCGCTCGATAGGGCGTAGGATACGCTTGTGCTGAGTCCCAGCCCACCCTTGAAATAGGACGCATTCCAATCGAAAGAGTGTGTCTTCGACGGCATTAGGAGTGGATTCCCATGACTGACAAGGAGTGTGTCGGCCGACGTGTTGTGTGGGGAGAGCATAGCAACAGATGGTGGCGTGTTGCTGTAGCTGTAGCTCACTCTTGTGCTCAAGCTACTGGTTAGATTGTAGTACATGCCTATGGACAGGCGCGGCCTGAAATAATGGTGAGAAACGCTGTCGGATTTCATAGACACATATTCCATTCCTGCTGTAGCATCGTAGGTCAGTTTTCGTGCCAGCGTCCCGCTGTATCCTGCAAAGACGAACTCATTCAAGCGGTGGTGTCTGAAAGTGTAACTTTCAATGCCGCTGTTCTCAATCCTGTCGTAAGAGTATTGCGTTTCGTTGCCTAAGTTGAGGCTTCCGCCGTTGTCAAAATCTTTGGAGTAGTCCAGTGTCAAGGTCATCAACTTGCGGTCATTGATGTATTTCTGCGTGTTCACCCCTCCCGTTTCATGAGCATTCTCTTCCAGGCTGTTGGTGTTGTCAGCGTGGTTGTCAGAATACACGGCATACGCCTCCATTTCCTCGTCATCAGAGAAAAGATGTTTGTAGTACGTTGTTGCTGAAAACAGGTGTGAGCTGTAGTCCGATGTGTTGTTGCGTGTGATGCTGTGTTCGTTCTGCTCACCGTGAGAGACGTTCCTATTGGTTTCCTTGCTTGCGTTTCCTTGAATATATGCAGCGAGGTAGTCTTTCCCAGTAATACGCCATTTCGACATCAGGGAATAATCGTAGTCAGTGAGTTTACTCCTCGACTCTCCCGAGTATTCCTTGGTGAGCATGGGCGTCGCGAGGCTGTAGCTGCTCGCCTGCTTGCTGTGGCCTGTGCCGAAATAAGCATCGCCATAAAGTGAGAGGCTGCTGTTGCCAATCTCAAACTTTGGCATCGCAAACCAGGATTTTTCCGGATAGTCAGCACGTGACGACAGTTGCGCGTATGTGTATAGGGAGGTTTTCTTCAGTTTGATGTTCATAATCCGTTTCACTCCCTGGCGCATATACTTTGCCCCCACTACGTCAATGATTTCCACTGACTTTATGCGCGATGGGTCAATGGGGCTTATCCCAGAATTCACTCGCATGCCGTCAATGAGTACGATCATCGACTGTCCGTCGGAGGAACGCACGCTTTCATTGACCGGGTCGCTGTAGAGCAGCGGTATCTCCTGCAAGGCGACAAAAGGGTTTCCGCTTTCTTTGGCTTTTTTCGACAGGTAGAAAACATGGCCCTTTGATGTCACACGGCTATTGCTGCCCTTGACAACAATGTCATCGAGCATAATGCTTTTCGTTTCGAGCAAGATATTCAGAAGGGTCTCTTGGTTGATCGTCACTGAATCTTCCTTGCTTGTGAACCCAAGACAGCTCGCTACCACGTGATATTTCCCTTGTGGCACTTTGCTTGTGCGGTATTCGCCACTCGAGTCCGACTGTGTCGTTGTCGCCAGTTCTCCATTTCGATAAAGAGATATTTGGACACCGTTTATACTGCTCCCTTGGTCGTCCACTACTTTTCCATGTACACAGTATTGAGAAAAGGAGGATACTGGGATTAACAAAAAAATGCAGATGAATTCTATTATTCGGCCCATGATAAATTGCTTTATTACAAGTTACAATAGTTGTACGCTTTAATTAATTCTATCTTTCAATAAGTCGCAGTGTCAATATCAAGTGCTGCTGCCAAATGGCGTTGTGGCAGTTTATATTGCATACGTAACTCTTTTATTCGTTCAGAAAACAGCATATTACCTACTTATGTCTTGACACTATTTGGCAAATTTACAATTTTTATTTGAGTAATCTGCGATTTTTCTTATTTTTTTAAATTGAGGCGCAAGCTTTATCGCTATGTAGCGTTCAACAGCAAGTGCGAAATTAGGGAAGGTTTCGAGGAACTTGCCTTTAGGCGTGTCAAAGCTGGGTTTTTCCCTTGGTCTTCGGTTGACTTTCTTCTGAATGAAAACCTTTAGTTAAAAACTCAACTTCAAATCTCCGAAAGAAGAATTTTTCCTATCTTTGAAGACGTAGTTGCATTTTGGTGTTGAATTTACGCGGTATTCAAATTTTTGTTAAATTTGTCTATGATACAGAAAATTTCCGTAACTTTGTTTTTAATAATCATTGCTTGGTTGTTTTGTAAGTTGTTGATTTTCAAATATGAAGTTATAAAAAACTAACAAGATCACCAACTTTTAAAGGACTTTTTTAATCCGAACTCGCGTAATTTTATACAACAATGATAGAAGAAATTTTGAAATACAATGCTCAGTTTGTGGCAAAAAAAGAATACGAAAATTATGTTACGTCTGGGCAACCAAACAGAGAAATAGCAGTGTTGAGCTGCATGGACACACGTCTCACCGAGTTACTGCCCAAAGCCATGGGATTGAAAAACGGTGATGCGAAGTTTATTAAAGTGGCTGGAGGCACTATGCTTTCTCTCTACGACTCGGTTATGCGGTCGTTATTGGTGGCGGTATATGAGCTGGAGTGTAAAGAAATTATGGTAGTCCACCATTCTGATTGCGGACTCTGTAGGATGAACTCCCAGCACTTTATAGACCTTATGAAACAGAAAGGTATCAGCGATGAGTCTCTGCAAGAAGCTGCCAAATACGTGAATATAGAAAGATTTTTAAGCGGGTTCGATGATGTAGAAGAAGATGTAAAACTTACAGTAAACACTATTAAGTGCCATCCCCTGATGCCACGTGGGTTTACGGTGAGAGGATTTATCATTGACTCGCATACGGGCCAATTGTCAGAAGTGCTGTAAAACAGGTATCTACCACTTTCTTTGGAGAAATTGACATGGTGTGAGCAGTTTTCAGTTTTCTAAAAACCTTCTTATCCTGCCTCCCGAGTATATATTCCTCGGCACTTGACAAAGGAAGAGCCGAATTTTTTGCTAAAAAAGAGGGACAACTCCTTTTGCGAAAGAGTTGTCCCACCAGCATATAACGAGTTTGAATCGTGTTATTCGGCAGCAGTTTCAACTTCGGGCTCGGCAGCGCGGAAGTTGCTCAAATCCTCCTTGTTGAAGTGCTTGATGTAGCAGTGGTGACCCAGGACGTGTTCTTCGGTCATGCGCACAAACACGTTGGCGCTCTTGGCAAAGAGTTCAGGGGCACGGCTTGCATCGTTGATGATGAGCAGCGACATGATGATTTCGGCAGTCATGTCGTAAAGACGACGGGCAAAAAAGTCGTGAACTTCATTGTCGGCAATCTCATTCACCGTGTTCACAGCGTCTTCATAGAGTTTCACAAGCCCCTCTACACGCGTTTTGAGCGGTTTCATGGCCTCGCTCACCTCGCCTTGCATCATCTCGTTCATGATGCTCAAGTAGGTACCGTTGGTCACATAGCGAATGGCGGCAACCACCTGCAACTGAGTAGTTCCCTCATAGATGGAGAAGATGCGGGCGTCGCGATAAAGCCGCTGGCACTTGTACTCCATGATGAAGCCCGAGCCACCGTGAATGCTGATAGCGTCGTAGGCATTCTGATTGGCATACTCGCTGTTCATCCCCTTGGCCAGCGGTGTGAAAGCATCGGCCAGGCGGGTGTATTTCTTCATTTCCTGACGCTCCTCAGGTTCGAGTTTGCGGTTGCGTGAAATGTCTTCAAGAGCCTTGTAAAGATCAACGTAGCGCGCGGTTTGATAAAGCATTGAGCGACCGGCGTCGAGTTTTGCCTTCATGCGGCTCAACATGTCATAGACAGCCGGCATGTGCATGATTTTCTTTCCAAACTGGGCACGTTCCTTGGCATAGGCAAGGGCTTCATTGTAGGTTTCCTGCTCCACGCCCACGCTTTGTGCAGCAATGCCCAAGCGTGCTCCATTCATCAATGCCATGACATACTTGATCAAGCCCATGCGCGTGCTGCCGCACAGTTCGGCCTTGGCGTTCTTGTAGACCAGCTCACAAGTGGGCGAGCCGTGAATGCCCAGCTTGTTCTCGATGTGGCGCACGTCCACGCCGCCGTCGTTCTTGTCGTAGATGAACATCGACAAGCCGCGGCCGTCGTGAGTGCCCTCCTCGCTGCGAGCCAGCACCAAGTGAATGTCGCTGTCGCCGTTGGTGATGAAACGCTTCACGCCGTTGAGCCGCCAGCAGTTGTTCTCCTCGTCAAAGGAGGCCTTGAGCATGACACGCTGCAAGTCGCTGCCGGCATCGGGTTCGGTCAAGTCCATGCTCATGGTCGCCCCCTGGCACACTCGGGGAATGAAGCGGGCGCGCTGGTCGTCGTTGCCGAACTCGTAGAGCGTGTCGATGCAGCTTTGCAGGCTCCACACCGTCTGGAAACCGGCATCGGCTGCGGCAATCACCTCACTCATCATGGAGAACACGGTGTTGGGGATGTTCAAGCCGCCATACTGCCGGGGCATGGAAACGCCCCACAGGCCGGCCTTGCGCGTGGCATCGAGGTTTTCGTAGGTTTTGGAGGCATAGATCATGCGTCCGTTTTCCAAGTGCGGGCCTTCCTGGTCGACCGCCTCGCTGTTGGGCTCGATGATGTTGGCGGCCACGTCGCCAGTGATGTCGAGAATGCGCTTGTAGTTCTCAATCGCGTCCTCGTAGTTGACTGGAGCGTCGGCGTGTGAGTGGGCATCTTCGTAATTTCTCTCCTTCAATTCCACGATTCTTCTCATCAACGGATGTTCCAGGTGGAATGCAATTTCAGGATAATCGCTATAATAGTTCGCCATGGTTATTTGCTGTTTTGTTTGTAGTACTTAATGAGTTTCGGGACCACCTCTTCCACAGTGCCGTGAATCACGTAGTCGGCAATCTTGTTGATGGGGGCATCGGGGTCGCTGTTGATGGAGATAATGATGCCCGCGTCTTGCATGCCGGCGATGTGCTGGATTTGTCCCGAGATGCCGCAAGCGATGTACACCTTGGGGTGAACGGTGACACCGGTTTGCCCCACTTGGCAGTCGCTGTCGATCCAGCCAGCGTCTACTGCCGCGCGGCTGGCGCCCACCTCGCCATGGAGTTCCTTGGCTAACTTGAAGAGCAGGTCAAAGCCTTCCTTGCTGCCCACCCCATAGCCGCCAGCGACCACAATGGCCGCACCCTTGAGGTTGTGCTTGGAGGCTTCGACGTGGCGGTCAATCACCTTGACCACAAAGTCGGCGGTCGGCACATATTTGGCCACATCATGATAGGTGACCTCGCCTTTTGCCTTGCCCTCGTAGAGCGCTTTCTGCATCACGCCGCTGCGCACGGTTGCCATCTGGGGGCGGTGGTCGGGATTCACAATCGTAGCCACGATATTGCCGCCAAAGGCAGGGCGTATCTGGTATAGCAACTTGTCGTAGTGCTTGCCTGTTCTCACGTCGTCGTAGGAGCCGATTTCAAGTTGCGTGCAGTCGGCGGTGAGTCCGCTGGTGAGCGAGCTCGACACGCGTGGGCCCAGGTCGCGACCGATGACGGTCGCGCCCATGAGGCAAATTTGGGGTTTCTCTTCCTTGAAGAGGTTCACTAAGATGTCGGTGTGCGGTGCCGAGGTGTAGGGAAACAGCCCCTCGGCATCAAACACGTGTAACCGGTCAACGCCGTAGGGTAGAATTTGTGACTCAACCTTGTCCTTGATGCCTGTGCCGGCAACGACAGCTTCGAGGTCAACGCCCAGCTCGCAGGCCAGCTTGCGGCCTTTGGTGAGCAGTTCTTGAGATACTTCGGCCACGGTAGTGCCTTCAATCTCGCAATATACAAATACGTTATCCATCTTGTCAGTCTCTTCGATTAACCAATGATTTTCTCTTCCAATAACTCCTTCACAAGCCCGTTGATGTCGTCATCGCTGCTTGTGAGCGTCTTGCTCTCTTTAGCTTGGAACACGATGTTTTCCACTTTTTTCACCTTGGTGGGCGAGCCGCTCAGGCCGCACTGGCTGGCATCGCCGTTCACGTCGGCCACACTCCACTGGTTCAGGGTGAGGTAGTCTCGCTCCTCGTAGAGCGCGCTCCAGGGCTCTTGCCCGGTGCGCTCTAAGGGGCAGGTCGCATACTTGTATTTCATCACCAGTTTCGCGTTGCAGGGGCGGCATGGCGCTGCGCTGCCGTTCACCGTGATCACCACCGGCAGGGGAGCCTCGACGGTTTCCACGCCTCCGTCGATGTGCCGGCGAATGGTGGCCACGCCATTTTCGATTTTCAGAATCTCCTCGGCGTAGGTCACTTGATTCAGGCCCAGCTTTTGAGCCACTTGAGGACCCACTTGAGCCGTGTCGCCATCAATGGCCTGGCGGCCGCCAATCACGATGTCGACTTTGCCAATATGTTGAATGGCTGTGGCTAACGCATAGCTGGTAGCCAGCGTGTCGGCGCCCGCAAACAGGCGGTCGGTGAGCAGCCAGCCGGTGTCGGCTCCCCGGTAAAGCCCCTGGCGGATAATCTCGCCCGCGCGAGGAGGCCCCATCGTGAGGATTCCCACCTTGGAACCTGGGAATTGCTCTTTCAAGCGGAGCGCTTGCTCAAGTGCGTTCAAGTCTTCGGGGTTGAAGATGGCTGGAAGCGCGGCACGGTTGATGGTGCCGTCGTCTTTCATCGCATCCTTGCCCACATTGCGAGTATCGGGCACTTGCTTGGCCAGCACAATGATATTCAAACTCATAATGTTCAGATGTTATGTTTTTTATAAAATTATTTGCCTTTTCTTAGTAATGGCACGTGCGTGTGCTCTGCATAGCGCATTGCTATCGCGGGCGCAAAGTTACGGAAAAACTGACACTCTACCAAAGGATTGAGGCTTATTAAAGAATAATTAATACCCGTTGGTTGAATTAAATTAGCGCGTACTTGACTTGTCCTATAGGCTTATGATTGAGAAAATTGAAATAATGCAACATCGTGAAAGCTGCGACTTTTGCTGCCATCCTTGTAAAGAAGCCTTGTGGTTGCTTTGCATAGTTGCGTATCATCATCAGGTGGTCGTCTAACTGAGAGAACACCGTCTCTATTCTCTTTCTGAATTTCTTGTACGCCCATGTCGGTGGTCTCCAGTTCTTCTGGTTCAGCCTGTATGGTACTTCAAGAATGATGTTGGCCGAGGAGAACAAGTCCTGCTGAATGGGAGCGCTCAGATACCCCTTGTCGCCAAGTATCACGCAGTCATGATATTCCCACCGCACATCTTTCAGATAATGGAGGTCATGCACATTGGCGGCAGTCATATCAAAGGAGTGTATCACGCCTGTGGTACCGCACAAGGCATGGAGTTTGTAGCCATAGCAGCGCATCCCTTGCGATGCACAATATCCCCATGCTGGAGCCGTGCCCGCCTCCCTCTTTCCCACTGCACACCTTTTCGCACGTGCACTCTGACAAATCTTTGCCGGCTTGGAATCAATGCTGAAGGCAAACTCACCGCCGTCAATGGCTTTAGCGATGGATTTACGGATGTTTTCGCCAAGCAGTCTCGCCAGTTTTCTGCGCTGATTGTACTGCCGACGAGCGATGAGATTAGGAATGGC
>CABTZK010000029.1 GCA_902489275.1 uncultured Porphyromonadaceae bacterium | reverse complement strand
TAGGTGGTCACCACCACGTTGATGCCCTCGTGCGGCCGCTTGCTCTCCACGCCTTGCAGGCTGTAGTAGCGCACACGGGTCACCGTCTTGCTCCCCCGCACGTCGCTCACGCCCGTCACGATGCCGGTAGTGATGTCGAGCGGGTAGATGACGAATTGGCTGGAGATGCTGCCCTCTTTGGGCGCAATGGCAGGACTGCCAGCCGGAGAGGGAACCCGTTTCACGATGGCATGGAATGCGTAAGCGCCCGTGGGGCTGAGTGCGCTCTTGAGCGTTGCGTCCAAGGGCTTGATGTTGTAGTCCCAGTTGGCGCGCACGCCTCCCGAGAAATCATGCCCATTGATGGTGCCATTGCCGTTGCGGACAGGCACGTAGAACGTCATGCAGTCCTCGCTGGGAACGGCATACACCATTTCTATCCACTCGCAAGGCTTGGGTGTCATGAAGAAGTACTCGCCTGGCTGGGTGGCTTGCTCGCCGGTGTGCACCGTTGGGCTTCCCATGAAATTTGGCGCGCAGTAGGTGTTGGGGGTGTATTCCGCGGGCTCGCCAGTGACCAGGCCGGTGGCTGCCAAGGTGGGATTCGTGGGATCGATATACTGGCCCGTGATGGAGGTCACTTGCTTTTTCTCCTGCTTGAACGTTGCGTAAAGTTCGGGGGCGCACTTCACCAGCAGCCAGTTGTTTTGCGGGTAGGCTTTCTGGTCGCGGCCTTCAATCAGGTAGGTAGAGGCGCTCATCTCGCTCTCGGCCACGTAGTTGTTCATCGCCTGGTCGTTGTCTTTCACCACGAGGTAGCCGTCGCCGTTTTGTGCCTGGAAGTCAGTCACCAGCTCCAAGTCCTTGCCCGTCACCGTGTAGCCCTTGCCCGCCGAGCCTGTTGCAACAAGCCCCAAGAGAGTCGTGTGTCCCTCATCGAAAGCGAGTGTGTAGCTGTCGCTGGTGAGGTCGTTGGCTTGCAGGTAGCAAGTGTTGGTTTTGATGTAGGTGTCCCCACCATTGTTTTGATTGGCAAATTCCAATCCGCTGTCACTGAGCACCCGCATGGTCGCGGGGTCAAAAGCAGTGCGGAATCTCGCTTCACCCTTGCCATCGTTAATGTCAATCTTCCCTTTCAGATAGGTGTCGCAACCGGGAATGGGTGCTGGAATGTTGTCAATGATGGGCACAAGCCTGTTCTCTCGGGCTGTGGTGCCTTTGCACTGCAACACCACTGGTGTGTAAGCTGGGACACGCCCGTTTCCAATTGCCTGCAAGTAAACCTTGCCGCTGTCGATGGCGGCTACAATGTAAGCTTTCACGCCATCGTGGCATTGGTAGGGGAAAGCGGTGTACAGGGTCGTGTAGTAACACGCTCCATCGGTCGTGCCTGCACTGGGCACCGCACCAAAGTAATAGGTGTCGATGTGTTCCTCGTCCAGCGGCTCAATGTCGTAGCGCACATCTGCTCCATCGTCACCGCCACAGATGATGATGCACGGATAGGCATAATTGCCGCCATGCTTGAAGTATCTGCTGCCAGAGAGGTTTCCCGCAAGCAGATAGCCGTTATCATACCAAAGGCTTAAAGAAGCATAACTTTGTAAATCCTTGCTGCCCACACCTTGTGCTTTCAAGGAAGCGTCTTTCACATTATCTCCATTTTGCGTTCCCGAGATGTAGGCCACCGTTCCCGCATCGGAGAACACGGCACTGTCGTCGGGAGCTAAAATGATGGATTTGTCGCAAATGGCGCCCGCAAACCCATCGGAAGATTTGTTGGCCACTCGATATGAAGTTCCAATGACTGAAACATATTTTAGATTGTGCTTTTTTTTGCTTTTCACACGGCAGTACATGCCACTGGCTATAGGATGCTGTCCTGTTGCAACGAATGTAGCCGTATATTCGGCATCTTCGGTCACCTGCACAGAATATACCAGGTCGTGTGAAACGATTTCTCCATTCAGGCTCCAACCCGTGAATTTAAGAGGATTGATGTGGTTTGAAATCAATGTTGCCGTCAGGGTAACCACGTCTCCCACATCATTCACTTCCTTGTCGATGGCAACTTGGCAATATTTCTCGTCTTGTGACTTGACAGTCACTTTGGTTTTGACAAAGTTGGCAGTGAAGTTGCTCTCGGTGGGGCTGGCCTCGGTGGTGGAACTGCTGCTGATGGTCGCTTGCATGTTGCGATTGCTCCCCACAACAGTTGCCCCGTTAGTCCAGCGAAGGAATTTATAGCCCTCATTAGGAGCAGCATACAGGTAAATCGTTTGCTTAGTTTCGCTTGTCGAGAAAGTGCCGGTAGTAGATGACTCGCTCAGTGTGGGATTGCTGGCCTCAGTTTTTGACACGTAAACTTTTCCTGCACCTGTGGGTGAGGCCGAGGCGTTGGCTTTATAATAATATGTGTTGTTTGCTACGGCCTTAAAAGGGAACGTGGCCATGAGGGCAATGGCTATCCAAAAGAAGAATTGTTGTTTCATCGTTGTTTTCATCTTGATGCTCGCTTAGAAAACGTTAAGTTTATGCATGAGAGATTTTGCTTTTTTCAATGCGGCGGCGGTGTGGGCGTAGCGCGTGGGCAGCCGTGCGCACGGCCAGCGTGGCGGTGACCAACTGGTGGGGCAGGTCGAGCTGGGCGCTCAGGGGCGTGGCGATGATGAAGAGGACCAGCACAAGGGTGTAGACCCAGTACACGCTGTGATACCATGGGCGCTTGCGCAGCCCCAGCCACAGCAAGAGGGGCAAGGGGTTGAACACCACGAGGTACCAGTTCCAGTGCGTGCCAAACAGCCCCGACACGCAGCTCATGTAGAGCAGCGCGATGCCCAGCGTGGTCTGCAAGGTGAGCAGCACAATGTCGGCCACTCGGGCTGGCGCGCGCCAGCCTGGCTTCCACTCGATGAGCGTGATCAGGAGCACGAGCAGCAGCAGCGTGCCGAACACGGCCGTTGGCGTGGCGCGGCTGGCGGGCGGCAGTGGCCGTGTGAGGGGCACCAGCTCGTGGCGCTCGCCCGTGAGCACCGGTCGCTTGGTCCCATCGGAACGTACAATGCTGGATTGCTGCTCGATGGGAATCATCAACTCGGGCGCGACGCGGTTTCGGTTGTCCCAGTAGGTGTCAGCCTCAGAGCCAACAAGAAGGAGGCTAATAAATTGCAGCCACGGCGAGGTGCGTGTCAAATACCTGATGCCGTCGCCATTGATTTGGTTCATGGGATCGGGCCAATGATAGTCTATCTGCTCCTCGATCAGGCAGTCTTCAATCATGCGGAAGCTGATTGACGTGCAATTGTTGGTCAAGAAGTTGAATTTGCGCTGCGACTCGTCCACCACGTCATTGTCGAGCAGCCGCCACAGCTCTTGCTTCTCGCGGTGGCTGAGGTTGAGCACGTAGGCGGTCACGCTGCGCCCTTCCTGTTGGAAAGGGGCAAGATACTCGCGGGTGGGCACGGCCACGATGTGCCCGAGCGACTGGCCGGCGAAAAAACGAAAGTAATCGTTCCCGGTAATGTCGGTCTCGAACGAGAAGCAGTAGTCCAGGTTTTGGGTGGGGCACTCCATGCGCAGTGTGCAGTGGCCAAGCCTGGAGTAGATGGCTTCGCCGGGCGAGGCGACCAACAGGCTTGCGGTCACAAAATTGCTGCTGTCGGGGCGCAGGGGCTCGGGATGAGTCCAAGTGACGGCTCGTGCTGGCAGCGCGACGGCCAGCAGCACCAACAAAATATGGAAGAAGAATCGCTCCATCGTTAATTTTTGCAAAATTACAAAGAATAGTTGGGAAAATATGCTATCAATCTTAAAAAAAGCACTTACCTTTGCATAGTTTAACTAAAAAAGCATTCTTAGGAGATGTGGGCGGTCAAAAAATGTCGCTTCATAGCCGAAAAACAGCCACGCTCCTCCTATTGTATGATAAACGGGAAAACAAACAAATTATAATCTCAAACATTTAGTGTTGATATGAAAAAGAAATACCTATTCAGCTTTCTGTTAGGGGCGCTCTTCGCCTCGGTTTCACTGGCAAATCCCGGTGACCACTACACGGTCGAGCAAATATTTGGTTACACGCCCGACCAGCAGTTGGCCGCAACGAATCATAATGGTGGAACGACCCGTTTTTCCATCAAGTTCCGTAACAACCTCGACACCACGCTCACCGACGAGGCGGGCCGCGCCTACATCGCCAACTACGGCCTGCGGCTCTATGCCCTGCCCGCCCGGAATGAAACGTTTCCCAAGCATGGCGGGGGAACCTACACCTCGCCTGGCTCTATGCCCGTGGCGACCAATGCTTTGGCTTTGAATATGGGCATGGCGGTGATTTTTGAGAACATCTTCGTGGAGTGCTTAGCCAAAAATGCCCAGTTCCAATCGGGGATAGGCGGCCAGCTCGGTGATGGACTTGTGCAAAGCACGCCCGACCTGCCCAATGGCGCCAAGGTGATTAACGTGATGCTGCCCATCCAGGCCGGCTCCTACCAGAACCCCACCCCGGGCTGGCCTCTGCTGGCCTCGACCTACGTGCAGAATTTTGCCAGTGGCACGACGGGGAAAATGTACTTTTTTGACCAGGATCCCGTGATTCCCGAGCCTTTCTCGAGCTTCCGCAACGAGCTGAATGGCGAGGACGGCTTTCCGTTTATCAAGCTCCCGTTTGTCGAGGACTATCAGCCCTATTGCGTGTCGCGTTACCAGCCCATCGACATGAGCAACAGCATGTTCCGTGTGCCCTTCAAAAACGAGGCTGGTCACCAGTCCTACTTCGTGTATGGCGGCAACGACGTGTACGTGGCGCTGCATTTCCACACACCTTGCACTGTTGACACCTTGGGCAACGAGGCGTCGAAGAATGTTGACAAGCAGCTCTATCGGGAGTTCGTGAAGTATTATCCATCAGATTTGTTCACGAAATATCCCGCCATCGCTGACCGCTATACAAGAAACAATACGGGAGTCACGTTTACCTACAGCACCTATTCCAACAAGGAGACGGTGAGGCACATCGCCACCCGCTATAACTTGAGCCACCTGAGCTTAGGCGCCAGCAATGGCGATGCTATCGACCAATATGATCCAAATGCAGGCATGTTTCCTGGAGATTCGGCGGACTACTGCTTCTATCGCAACTTTGGCATTGATGGTACCTCGAATTCTAATATCGAGGAAAACTATCAGGGTGGGAAAACCCCATCAGGGCCATCGACCATGGCGGCCGATCAGTTGGGCGTGGCCCCTTACACCCTGCCGGCGTTCAGGCTCAACTACTTCCGCAACGACATCATCATCAAGTGCACCGACCCCACGGGGACGCTCGCTCCTGTTCAGGCGCGACTGCGGACAAAAGATGCACAGGGCCGCTACCTGGTGGACTACAGGACGGTTCAGGGCGACGCGAACGGCATCATCACGTTTGAGGACGTGGATCCCACCCAACAATATCAGTTGACGGTGTGCGGTGTGGTTGATGAGGAAACGGGTACGGGTAACTGTTACGGTTATGCCTACGCTATCGTTGACTTTGACCACGTGACCACCGAGGAAGAAACCCCAGGTGCCGCTCCCGTGGCAGGAGAGCCGGCAACGAATGACTCGGGCGACATGCTGTTTAACGACATCTTGGTCAAGGTCGAACTGGAACGAGGCACACCCACGGCTGTGGAAGAGCCTCAGGTGGCCAGCACCCAAGTGAGAGGCTGCCGTGGAGGCATTGAGGTCGTCGCCACCCAAAACTGCACGCTTCCCGTCTATGACATGATGGGCCGCTTGGTGCGCACCCTGCGGGTGACCCAGGGCGAGAGCCTCTTCGATGGATTCGCTCAAGGTCTCTATGTTGTTGGTGGCAAGAAAGTTGTTGTGCGATAGCGCCTTGCCGATTGACGACAAGCAAAAGAAAGAGATACTATTTTGTAGAGTTATAGAATTTTATTAATTATTAAATCGTATTTGAACAATGAAAAAATTAATCTCATTATCCGTAGCGCTGCTGAGCATCACAGGCATGGCCTATGCTCAAACGGCAACCATCAAGGTGACGACTACCGACGAGCAGCAAAAGTCGAAGTTCACCACCAAGTTGCTCATGGAGGGCCAGGACACCGTGCGCCAGAACATCATGACCAACCCCATTTTTGAAGATCCCAATGTGGATTACCAGATTTTCAACTTCCACGTGGAGTGCTTAGCCACCGCAAATGACCTGAAAAACGGGCAAGAAGGCGCTCTCCCGAAATTTGCTGAGGTGACCAGTCTTGTGCTTCAAGGCAAGAACCTGTACAAGAACAGGTATATGAAGGTCGAGGCCTGGGTGGAGAATACCGAGCTCGCCGCCATCAGGAACATCAACAAAACGACTGAGCAGGAGCCACTGCCCGGTGACACGTTCAAGGTGGCAGGCAAAACCTTGATGACGCTTCCCGAGGTGAATGCCGTGGGCAACATCGTGAACCTGCCTTTCGACATCGCTCCATTCTACTACACGGGCAAGGGGGTCTATGTGACCTTGAACATGGACACGCCCAAAAATCTCCACTTCTACTTCAACACCACGCTGGCCGAGACGAAAGTTCCTGTGGTGTATCGCAACAACCGCCTCCCCTTCTACGCCGGTATGGACAACTCGGGTGTGCCCGACAACTGGAAGGATGCTGCCAATAAGCTCATCGAGAGCTTGGGCATCACCTACCACCGCCTGCCCGCCTACGAGCTGGAGTACTACACCCACGACATCATTGTGACCTGCGCCGGCGACAATGGCGTGGGCATCGAGGGCGTGCAAGTGAAGATTGAGAACAAAGAGAATCCCAACGAGGTCTACACGTTGACCACCGACGAGGCCGGCAAGGCTATCGTAGAGGCGCTCGACTGGCACAACACCTACGTGATTACCTTGACGGGCAAGGGCTTTGATGGCCTCACCGCCGAGCAGGCATTCGACAACAACAAGAATGACATCAAGGTGGATGCGTCGCTCCAAGCCCCAACGGCCGTGGAGGATGTGAATGCAGCCAAGACCGTGAGCAGCGTGCGCTACTACAACATGCAGGGCATGGAGAGCGCCGAGCCATTTAGTGGCGTGAACATCGTGGTGACCAACTACGCCGATGGCAGCAAAGCCACAAGCAAGGTCGTGAAATAACCTGATTCATCACATTCTGAACCTTTTTAATGGAGGTGTTTAATGATGAGAGGTGGCTCGTGCCGAAAAGTGCGCGAGTCACCTCTGCTTTTCCTCACCCCCCAAGAGGCTCCATGCGCAGGGCGGAGGAGGAAAGCCGCGTGCCTTTTTCGTGCCATTCGTGCCAATTCGGTGGAAAAAGTGTTATCTTTGTCACCCTGACAAGACAAGGACAAAAAATAAATCATGACAATGAAAAAAAAATGGACATTTGTTGTATTGCTGCTCTTGGCCATCGTGGCCAAAGCAGCGACGCTTGACGAGGGGCAGGCCCGACGCATCGCCTCCCAGTTTGCGGAAAGCATGCGCCGGCAGCCGGCAGGCCCTAACCGCTTGAGCACCGCCCGATTGGACTTGCGGGGCGGCTCGTCGCAAGGCGATGCGCTTTACGTCTTCAATGTGGCTCACAACGGCGGCTACGTGGTCGTCGCAGGCGACGATGCCGCGCCCCTCGTGCTGGGCTATGCCCGCCAGGGCGCATTCGACTGGGATGCCGCGCCTGCCAACCTGAAGCAGTGGCTCCTGCTCAACGCGCGCTATGTGGAGCAATGCCGCCGCCAAGGTGCGCCTACTCGCCATCAGCCCATGCGCGCCGGCGAGGTAGTGGTGGCGCCGCTGCTGGGCGACATCTTGTGGGGACAAGGTGATCCCTACAATGCGTACTGCCCCACCTACACTACCGGAGGGAACACACAGCACTACTACGTGGGCTGTGTGGCCACGGCCGCCACGCAAATCATGCGCTATCACAGCTATCCGCCCAAAGGCACGGGAACGAAGTCGTATCAGGTCGACGGCAAGACCGTCACGGCCGACTTCGGGGCAACGACCTATCGCTGGGAGGAGATGCTCCCCTGCTATGAGCAGGCCGATGCCACGCCCGCGCAAAAAGACGCGGTGGCCACGCTGGCGGCACAGTTTGGCGTCGCCGTGGAGATGGAGTATGCGCCTGCGGGCAGCGGCGCCCACTCCATGATGGTGCCTGGGGCCTTGCGCGACTATTTCAACTACGACGCTGCCGCGACCCTGCGCGTGCGCGACTATTACGATAGCCAGGAGTGGCTGGAGCTCATTGAGCGGGAGCTCGGCGCGGGCCGCCCCGTCTACTATGCCGCTTCGAGCGACGACGGCAGTGGCGGTCATGCCTTTGTGTGCGACGGATATGACAGCCAGGGCTTTGTGCACATCAATTGGGGCTGGACGGGGAAGAGCAACGGCTACTTCCTGATCAACCACCTGAACCCCGACGACCTGGGCATTGGCGCTGGAACAGGGGGCTATAACACCCATCAGGAGGTGGTGACGGGCATCCAGCGCCCGCAGGCGACCCCAGCGCGCTTCGAGCGGCCGCTCTACAGCTCGTTGAGCCTCCGCCTGGTAGAGAGCAGCGCCACGAGCCTGGGGGTGATGCTCACGCTGGAGAATTTCGACACCAAGCCTTTCGCTGGCGAGGTGGGAGCCGCGGTGACCCGCGGTGACTCGATCGTGGCCGTGCTCAAGAGCGCCCAAGTGTCGATCGACGGCTTCGCCCATGGCAAGACGGGGGTGATACCCATCTATACCCTTTACGGTATTCCCAAATCGGTGGGGGCTGGCGTGCCCGACGGCGATGCCCGCTTGCGCATGGTGTTTCGCGAGGATGCCGGCTCGCCGTGGCAACTGATGCGCTATTGCCGGGGGCGCGACAGCAAGGGCAAGCCCTACGTGGGCAGTTTCGGCGTGACCATCGCAGGCGGGCAAATCACCGACGTGTCGACCGCGTGCAGCCGTCCCGATGTGGTGTTGCTCAATCGCCTGGAGCCTGCCGACGAGGTGATGGCCAAAGGAAGCGCGCTCTTCCGCCTCGAGTTGCAAAACCGCAGCAAGGAGGTGACCCTCAGCAACATTGTCATCCGATTCATCTCCGCGGCCGACACGACCAAGCACTATGACTATGAGAACCCTGTGCACATCTACGACGCCAGCGACGAGCGCATCGACTTGCTGGTGAACCTGTCCGACTCCATGCCCGAGGGCGACTACCGCCTGTTGGCTTACGAGAAGGGATTCAGCGACGCGCCTTTTGTCGAGACCGTCCCTGGGGGCGTGGTCAAGGTGCTGCCCGCCTCGCCCTATCCCGTGATGCGGCTCACGCAGCCGGTGCTGTGGCAGTGTGCCGATGGCTCCGGCGAGGTGAACCAGGGCGACCGTGTGCGTTTTGCCATGAACGCGCGCAACTATGGCTCGCCAGGAAACGTGGGCGCTATCCTCTGCTTGGTTGATGTGAACGACAGCACAAAATCCTACGTCTACCAGCAAGCCAACACGCAAGTGGGGCAGGGCGAGGCCAAGACGCTCTCGTTCTACCGCAAGTTGCCCGTTGACCCCGGTGTCTATCGGGTTGTGGTGAAATATGCCGTGGGAGACGACGTGGTGATGACCGACACCCGCTCTGCCGGCAACAGCCTGCTCAACGTGGGGCCGGCCTCCGATGTGCTGCTCAACGCCGTAGCGGTCGACTTGCCCGACACCATCGTGAAAGGCGAGCGCATGACAGGAACGGTGACCCTGGAGGCGCCGGCCGACTACAAGGGCATGGTGTACGTGCGCATGCGGCAGTACACGCTCACCAACGGCGGCATTCTCAACATGGGGACGATGACCATTCCTGCCGGCGGGCAGAAATCGATGAATATCTCGCAGCGCATCGACTTTGAGCCGGGCCACTATCTCATTATGGTGGAGGCGAAGCGCGGCTCGACCGAGGGAACGGTGGGGAACTATGCCCACTGCTACAAGCTCATCGACGTGGTTGACCATCTGGATCCTCCCGAGCTCAAGGGCGATGTGAATGCCGATGGCATCGTAAACGTGACCGATGTCACGTGCTTGATTAACAAAATCTTAGGCGTGTCAAGCTATCCCGACAGCGTGTGCGACCTCAATGGCGACCGCATCATCAACGTGACCGATGTGACCGCGCTCATCAACCTCATCCTCGCCGGGAGCCGATGAATGCGCGAGCCGTGCCGATTTTTGGCGCGCAAGCAGGGAAAGCACTCTTTCCCCACCCGAAACGGCCATTGGCTTGAATCAACCCGAACGCATGGATTTGCCTTAAACAACTATTAATAGTGTTTAAGGCAAATTCTCGTTTTTTATTTGTAATTTTGTCTCATTAATCAACGAAAGAGAGAGATGAAACGTCACATCATATCACTGTTGGCCATTCTCGTGCTGCCTTTGATGGCGCTGGCTGCCCCGCTGGCGCAAGGCGCTTACCCCGTGCAGAAGCATGATTTTGGCTATATCAAGGAAGAGAAAGGCGCGGTATCCTGCACGTTTCAAGTGCTGAACACGGGCGACAGGCCACTGGTGATCAACCAAGTGCGGACGGCTTGCGGATGCACGCGCCCCGAGTTCACCACCAAGCCCATCAGCCCTGGCAAAAAAGGCAAAATTAAAATCACGTTCAACCCCAATGGGCGGCCTGGCGCGTTTAGGAAAACCATCAAGGTCTACACCAACGGCGTGGAGAAGCGCACCACCCTTGTCATCACCGGCACCGTCATTCCCAAGCAGAAGCGATGACGAGGTTGCGACACATAGTGACGGCTATCCTTGCCCTTGCCGCGCTGGCTGCCGGAGCGCAGGGGAAACCCTCGTGGATAGAGAGCGTCCACGACTTCGGCACTTTCAAAGAGGAGGCGGGCACGGTCACTTGCACCATGCAGGTGGTGAACGTGGGCGACTCGGCTCTGGTTATCACCCGGGTGAAGCCCACGTGCGGCTGCACCGTGGCTGAATACAGCCGCGAGACGATGCAGCCGGGCGACACCGGGACGGTGAAGATTGCCTACAACCCTCGCCACATTCCAGGCCTGTTTGAGAAAACGGTTTTCGTCTACACCAACGGCCGCCCCCGCAAGAGCGTGCTGACGGTAAAAGGCCATGTCATCGGCGCTCCAGAAACCATCGGCAGCCGTTATCCCGTGAGCTGTGGCTCGCTGCACCTCACCAAGAGCGACATCCTGCTGGGTGAAGTGCCACGGGGAAAGGTGGTTGATGCCTTTGTGGCGGGCTACAACACGGCCAGCGACACGCTGCTCGTGACCATTGAGGGCATGCCGCGCCACTTGGCCGCCCACGTGGTGCCCGACTCGGTGCCGCCGGGCGAGGGGTTGATTGTCGATTTCTACTACGATACCACGGGAGCGCCCTTGTGGGGACTGAATACCGACACGCTTAGCCTTGTGGCCACACCGCTCAATCCGGGCAGTGACGGCATCGGGGGCATGACGCATCTTGAGGTGATGGCCAATGTGAAGGAGAATTTCGAGAATCTCACCAGCCAGCAGCGCCGTGACGCGCCTGTGGTGAGCGTGAGCGCCGATAAGCTCGACTTTGGAATCCTGTTTCCCGGCGAGCAGGCGAAACGCACGCTCACCGTCACCAACACGGGCAAGCGCGACCTCATGCTGCGCCGCCTGTTTGCGCCAGGCGGTGAGGGAATTTCCCTCGCTGCCGACAAGCAAGCGGTCCCAAGCGGAAAAACGGCCACGGTGACGGTGACCATCGACACGGCTTCGCTTCGCGGCACTGTCGTGAACACGACAGCCGACATCATCACCAACGACCCCTACACGCCGCAAACCCGGGTGAGAATCGTGGGGCTTGTCAAATAGATTACAGATATTTAGGTATTAGGATATGAGCACATCAAGACAAAAGAAACACACTGCACCGACCGCCAAGGTGAAACATCCCGAGAACGACGAGCAATTTGCAGGATTGCAAGTGAACGCCGGTGTCGAGCAACCGCCTGTGATTAATCCCCGGCTGAAGCGCAAGAAACGCCCCAAGCTCACCGTGAGCGACTATGTGGAGGGCATCCGCAAGGGCAATACCGCCGTGCTGGGGCAGGCCGTGACATTGGTCGAGAGCCTCAAGCCCGAGCATCAAGTCGTGGCGCAAGAGGTGATTGAGAAATGCCTCCCCTACACGGGCAACAGCCGCCGCATCGGCATCACGGGCGTGCCAGGCTCGGGCAAGAGCACGTCGATCGACGTGTTTGGCACCTATGTGTTAGGGCGCAACTTGGACGATAAACTCGCCGTGCTGGCCATCGACCCCAGCAGCGAACGCTCGAAAGGGTCGATTTTAGGCGACAAGACCCGCATGGAGACCCTCTCGGTGCATCCGCGCGCGTTTATCCGCCCTTCGCCCTCGGCAGGGTCGCTGGGCGGCGTGGCCCGCAAGACCCGCGAGACCATCGTCTTGTGCGAGGCCGCCGGCTACAACAACATCTTTGTGGAAACGGTGGGCGTGGGGCAGAGCGAGACCGCTGTCCACTCCATGGTCGACTTCTTCTTACTGATTCAGATTGCGGGCGCCGGCGACGAGTTGCAGGGCATCAAGCGCGGTATCATGGAGATGGCCGATGCTATTGCCATCAACAAGGCCGACGGCGACAACGTTGAGCGTGCCAAGATTCAGGCTGCTGAGTTCCAAAACGCGTTGCACCTGTTCCCGCTTCCGCCGAGTGGGCTCACGCCCCAGGTGACCACCTATTCGGGCTATTACAACCTGGGGGTCGAAAAGCTGTGGGAAATCATTGACGGCTACTTCCTTTTTGTGAAAAACAATGGCTACTTTCAGGAAAAGCGCAAGCAGCAGGAGAAGTACTGGATGTACGAGACCATCAACGACCACCTCAAGAGCAACTTCTATAGCAACCCCGATGTGGCCAAATTGCTCGACATCAAGCAAGAAATGGTCTTGAACAACCAGCAGTCGAGCTTTGTGGCAGCCAGCGACGTGCTTAAGTTCTACTTTGACCACCTCAAGGGCAACTGATTGCCCTGCCTGCGGTCATGACACTTGTTCAATCATCACCAACATCTTCAATTGCAATGAAACAGTACTGCTATTCCTATCCACGGCCCGAAGTCACCGTCGATTGCGTGGCGCTCGCCCCTGGCGACAGAGGAATGAGCGTCTTGCTCATTGAGCGAGGCCGCGAGCCCTTTCAAGGAAAATGGGCATTGCCGGGAGGATTCATGAACATGGATGAGGATGCCGAAACGGCTTGCCGGCGCGAACTCAAAGAGGAAACAGGCATCGAGGCGGGACAAATGATGCAGCTGGGAGCCTACACCAACCCCCAGCGCGACCCGCGGGGCCGTGTCGTCAGCATTGCCTACATGGCCTATCTCCCGAAAATCGTTCCGGCAGAGGCGCGTGACGATGCCAAGCGGGCACAATGGTTTCCGCTCGACGCGCTGCCAGAGCTCGCTTTCGACCATGCTCACATGATTCGCGACGTGAGGGAGCTCATGCTTCATCCTTGACGAGCGACCGCTTTGCGTGCGAGTGAGCCTGAAACCGTTTTTTTAAATTGCTGAATTTGTGTTTACGAATGTTTATCGTCCGCTTGTTTGGTGAAAGTTTGTTAATAAGAAGCAAAAAAATCCCCAAGAATTATGCTATAAAACATATTTGTGCTACTTTTGCAATGGTTTTTCATGGTATTAGTTTTTAAGGTATGAAATTGTGTTCGTCGTGATGACGGTAACGTTTCATTTTTGTTTAAGGTTTATGTTAATGGTATTAGAAGGTTAATTAGTTAAGCAATCCTCGATAGTGATATTGGGGATTATTTTTTTGTGTCAACAGCCACACAAGGTATTCAAATATTCATTGTTTTTAGGAAGTATCGTTTTATTTTCAGTGTTAAGAAGAATGTGAACATCGTAATTTGTTATTTCTTAGGTGTTTGAGCGTTTGCTGCTTCTAAAATATGCTAAACTCGCCAATTTGAGCCAATTTTTTTAACTTGTGACCATCAAAAATTGTTACAGGATTGTTATAGGCAGCGTGGCGGCGTTTTATTCGCTTTTAAGTAATTTTGCACACTTCTCAATCGTAATCACATGACCATGGCAAAAAGCAAGTCAAAGTCCTCAACAAGCATCGCAAGAGATGTGAGCTGGATGTATTTCAACCACAGAATTCTCCAAGAGGCTCGAAAAAAAGAGGTGCCGCTGCTGGAGCGCCTCTCCTTCCTGGGAATCTATTCTAATAATCTTGACGAGTTTTTCAGGGTAAGGATGGCATCGCTGAACAGGATGATCGAGTCTGGCGGCCTTTCGGTAGAGCAAGAAAAGAGAATCAAGCGAGTCATCAAGACCATCACAAAACTCAACGAGACCTATAGCCTTGAGTACGAGCAAGCCACGCAAGAGGTGAAAATGAAACTTGAAGAGCATCGCATTCGCTTGATTGATGAGACGCAACTCAACGATGAGCAGAAGCAATTCATCACACAGTTCTATTATGAAAAGCTGAACGGCTCGACCAACCCGATATGGCTCTCTAAAATCGACGATTTCTCGGCTTTGGAAGATAATCACATTTATTTGGCCGTGAAGAAGATTGAAAAGAAAAGAGTCAAGTATGCCATCATTAGGATACCCGACAAAATCTATGGGCGCTTCATTAGCGTTCCAAAATCTGACGGATATGACAACATCATGTACCTGGACGACGTGATCAGGTATTGCCTGCCGCTCATTTTTATCGGGTTAGAAAAAAGCGACTACGAGGCTTACTCTTTCAAGTTCACCAAAGATGCAGAGATGGAAATGGACAATGAGGCCGACTCGGGCTTGCTCGAAAGAATCGCCCAGGGCGTGCAGAGCCGGAGAAAAGGAGAGCCGCTGCGCATTGTCTACGACAAGAGCATGCCTCGCGAGCTCAAGAGGAAAGTGATGAGCAAGCTCAACATCAGGGAATTAGACACGCTCTTGGCATCGGGAAGATACCAGAACCACAAGGACCTCATGACTTTCCCCAGCTGTGGGCGAGTGGGCCTTACCTATCCCAAGTGGCCGCAACTGATGAAGCCCGAGTACATCTCCGACGAGAGCCTCATCACGCTCATCAGGCAAAAAGACCGCTTCATCCATGTGCCTTACCACTCGTTCAACGGCTATATCAGGCTACTGCGGGAAGCCGCCTTGCACCCCAAGGTCAAGGAAATCAAGACCACCCTCTATCGCTTGGCCAAGGACTCGAAAGTGGTGAAAGCCCTGATATGCGCAGCCCACAATGGCAAGAAAGTCACGGCAGTGGTTGAACTCCTGGCTCGATTTGACGAGGAAAGCAACATCCAGTGGAGCAAGAGGATGCAGGAAGATGGCGTGAACGTGATTTTTGGCATCGAGGGCCTGAAAATCCATTCAAAGCTGTTGCACATCACCACCAAGCAAGGCAATATCGCCTGCATTGGCACGGGCAACTTCCATGAGGGAAACGCCAAGGCCTACACCGACTACCTCATGATGACCGCCCGCCCGAGAATCGTCAACGAAGTGGAAAGGGTGTTTGATTTCATCGACAAGCCATTCTCACAAGTGCGTTTCAGAGAGTTGATGGTGTCACCTAACTCTATGAAAAACAGAATCTTGCGCCAGTTGAGCGTGGAGATTAAAAATGCGAAGGAAGGAAAAGAGGCATGGCTGAAGATGAAAATCAATCACATTACCGACCCCGATGTTGTCGACAAACTCTATGAGGCTTCGCAAGCGGGAGTGAAGATTAGCATTGTCGTGCGCGGCAATTGCTCGCTCATCCCTGGCGTGCCTGGCATGAGCGAGAACATTAAGGCGGTGGGCATCATCGACCGCTACCTTGAGCATTCGCGCATCTTGATTTTCTGCAATGGCGGAAGTCCCAAGTACTACATGGGCTCTGCCGACTGGATGCCGCGGAATCTCGTGAACAGAATCGAGGTGATGACACCAGTCTACGACCCCGACTTGCGCAAGGATTTGCTCCGAACGGTGGAGTACGGTCTCAGGGACACGGCCAACGGACGCATCGTTGACGGGAAAGACACGAACGAAATACAGCAACACGGCCTGGGCGAGGCTCCTTTTCGCTCGCAAGAGGCACTCTACGAGGCCTACCGGGCTGAACTCGAGGAACAGGAAGACACCACCGAATAATCTCACAAAAAATGGAATCCAAGATGAAACAGAATACAGTCGCCACCACCAATACCACCACCGAGAATGCCGCAAGCAGGCCACACATCCTGGCTGCCATCGACATAGGCTCCAATGGAGCGCGCTTGCTCATCAAGCGTTTCGATAGCAGCGCGCCAGAGTTTGAGCGCATCCGGCGCTTGATGTTCATCCGTGTGCCACTTCGCTTGGGTAAGGACGTGTTCACGTTAGGCAGGATTTCCAAAGAGCGCCAGGAGATGATGTTCCACATGATGAAAGGTTTCAAGCACTTTATGCTGCTCAACAAGGTGGAGGACTACCGGGCCTGCGCAACGGCTGCCATGCGCGATGCCGGCAATGGCATGAGGGTGATGGAAATGATTGAGAAGAAAACAGGAATCACATTAGAAATCATCAGAGGCGAGGAGGAAGCCAAATTGCTGTTCAACAACATCGTCGAGAATCCCGAGTACGCATGTGGCAACTACGCCTACGTGGATGTGGGCGGCGGCAGCACCGAGATCTCACTGCTGCGCGATGGCGAGCTCATCGAGAGCCACTCTTTCAACATGGGTACCCTTCGTCTGCTCAATGGCGAGGTCTCGCCCGAGACCAGGAGCGAGATGCTTGACATGCTCAACCGGCACAAGGAAAAATATCCACAGACAACGATGATTGGCTCGGGGGGTAACATCAACAAACTCTACAAGCTCACCAGAGGCGAGCAAGATACCAAGGTGATGAAAGTGAGCGACATGAGAGCGATTTATGAGGATCTTGCGAAGCTCACCATGGAGCAGCGCAGGGAAAGATATGGGCTGAAAGAAGACCGCGCCGATGTGATTATCCCGGCATCAGAAGTCTTCTTGCTCGTAGCCGGTGCACTGGGTTGCGACACCATAACCGTTCCGAATATCTCGCTGGCCGATAGCATCGTCGACGGTCTCTACCGCGACAAATTCATTCGCAAGAGCAAGCAAGAGGAGCCTGAAAACGAGCCGTAATCGACCTGTAGACGAGAGCTTGTGTCCAGGTTTGTGGGCAAGCGCTTTGCGTGGGGGGATTGCGCCCCCCTAAAAAAACAAGAGGGAGTATCAAATATTTTCAATTTGACACTCCCTCTGTGGTGGAGTAGGGACGATCGGGTTCGAACCGATGACCTCTGCAATGTGACTGCAGCGCTCTGAACCAGCTGGGCTACGCCCCTAACTTGATTTTCGACTGCAAAAGTACGCAAAATTTCTTACACTGCCAACAATATCCGCCAGAAAATCAAAAAATATTTTTCGAGCGGCTCTTTCTCATGCCTTTCAGCCCATGTAAGGCACTCAAAAAGAGGGTCAAATTCAAGAATATGCCACAAAATGCGTTTTCAGTGGTGCTGAAATGAAGAAAAACAATTATCTTTGCGGTCTGTAAAGTAATGTTCTGTAGGGCTCATTTTACGGCATAATTGTGAAAAAAGTAGTTTCAACTTTCATAAAATATGGCTTGCCCCTCTTGTTGAGCGTGCTGCTGGTGTGGTTTTTCTGCACGCACGTCGATATGCAGGCCGTGCGGCGGAGCTTTAACCATGACCTTGACCAGTGGTTTTGGGTCATTCCCTTTGCTGTCATCTCGGTGCTTAGCCATGTGTTTCGTGCGTTGCGCTGGCGGCTGCAATTGCGAGCCATTGGGGTGAGGGCGCCGCTGAGTTCCATTATCGACTCGATTTTCGGCACCTATTTTGTGAATCTCCTTCTCCCGCGCATGGGCGAGGTGTGGCGCGCGGGCTATATTGCCAATCGCCAAAAGGCCTCGTTTTCCAAGCTGGCGGGTTCAATGGTGGGTGATCGGTTGAGCGACACTGTCACGGTGGCAGTGCTCATCGTCATCACCTTTTTTCTTGCGCAAAAGCAGGTGATGGAATTCTTGAACATGAAAAATGGCCATGAGGGCGCTGCCGGCAGCGTCTACGGGCTGTGGTGGTTTTGGCTGCTGGTTGTGCTGCTGCTCTTGGGCGCGGCTTGGCTGGTGTGGCTATGCCGCACGGCCGACAAAGGCGGTGCGCTGGGCAAGGTGCAGCGAGTGTCGTGCAACCTGTGGGAAGGCCTGGCTTCCATTGCGAGGATGGAGGGGAAAGGTCGTTTCCTGCTCTACACGGTACTCATTTGGGGCTGCTATTACTCCACGCTCTACCTTGCCACGCGCGCATTTTGCTTTACTCGCCCATTGAGTGCCAGTGCCGTGCTGGTGCTGTTTACGTTCAGCAGCTTAGGCATGGGAATCCCCACCAATGGCGGTATTGGCGCATGGCAATATGCTGTGATCTTTGGCTTGGCCATCTATGGCGTGGGAACTTTGCCATTGTCCGACCCCTACGATGCGCAAGCCACCAGTTTCGCATGGGTGGTGTGGCTGGCCAGCCAGATTGTGGTGGTGCTGCTTGGCATCTACGCATTCATTCACATCGAGATCGACCGCAGGCGCATCGAGAGCGGCAAGGTGACCGTAGAGAGCAGTGGTAACGCCATGCAACTTTAAGCTAAAGCCCTCATGAGGAAGCCACAGTAAAAAACGACAAATTGCAAACCAATATAAGATGGACGACGAGTTTAAAGACTATTTTGATTCCGATAGCGTGCCCGAGGAAAAACCGAAGGAGGAAACTCCCGAGCAGCGCGAAGAGCGTGAGCTCAGGGAAACCACTATCGACCGCAGGCGCAACAAACGGCGCATTTTCCTGTTGTGTCTCATCATCGTGCTGCTGGGTTTCATCGCCTACACGGTGTGGTCACACTATTTCCACCCCTACACTTCAACCGATGTGAAAGGGGTGATCGTGGACGTGTTCAACAAGGGCTCGCTGGTGAAAACCTACGAGTGCGAGATGATTTCAGAGAAATTCATCACCGACACGACACACGTCTACCAGGCCGATTTCTCTTTCACCATCCCCAACGACTCGTTGGCGCGCACGGCCAATGGGCTGAAAGGCACTGGCCGCCGGGTGGTGGTCACCTATGACGAGTACAAGGGCAATCTGCCTTGGAGGGGTGAGACCAACCGCTATGCCACAAAGATTGAGGTCGACACCACTGCGATTCGGTAGATGATGCTGCCCAAGTGATAGCAGTGAGCAGCCCTTAGAGACTGTCGAGGAGGATTTCAACGAGGCGCGGCAGGGCGTAATGCTCGATTTCATGCTCAGGAATCCAAATGAAGGAGGCTGGGAGTGAGGGCTTTTCTTGAGCTTCAAGCAGGTAGAAGTCTGCCATGATAATGCGATGGGTGAGCACATGCTTCACCCCTGCCTTGAGCAGCGTCAGGTTGCCGTTGAACGAGGGAAGTGGCTCATCCTCAATGAGCAAGGGTTCCCACAGCCCTTGCCAGATGTCGCCGGCAGGGCGGCGGCGCACCGCGGTCATGCCACGGCAGCGCATGTAGACGTACTTGAAATAACGGGTTTTCACTTCAGCTCTCTTGAGCTTCACGGGCAATTGCCCCACTGTGTGATCGTGGAGTGCCGCGCAGGTGTCGCCCACCGGGCATCCGTCGCAGTGTGGCCGCTTGGGGGTGCACCAGGTCGCGCCAAAGTCCATCATGGCCTGGTTGAAAGCGGCGGCATGGCCCTGTGGCAGCAAGGCTTGGGCGAGTGCCGCAAATTCCTTTTTCCCCTCGGTTGTGTTGATGGGGGTGACAATGCCATAGTGCCGCGAGAGCACACGGTAGAAATTGCCGTCGACCGCCGCGTGAGGCAGCCCAAAGGCAAATGAGCCGACAGCGGCGGCCGTGTAATCGCCCACGCCCTTGAGCGCGCGCAGCCCCTCGTAGGTGTTTGGAAACCCACCCTGCTCCACAATTTGCCGTGCGGCAGCATGCAGGTTGCGGGCACGGCTATAGTAGCCCAGCCCTTGCCACTCGCGCAGCACTTCGTCTTGGCTTGCGGCGGCTAAGTCCTCCACACGGGGCCAGCGCGCCATGAAGCGCAGCCAGTAGTCGCGTCCTTGTTCAATGCGTGTCTGTTGCAAAATCACTTCGCTCAGCCATATCGCGTAGGGGTCGCCAAGGCCTCGCCAGGGCAAATCGCGCCCCCAAATGCGGTACCAGCCCAGGATGCGGGTGCTGAACTCGTTGATGCGCTCTTCGCCGGTTGTCATTGTCATTGCCAATCTCAGAGTTTGTTTTTGTCAAACAAAAATAGTAAAAAATCCCAACAGAAACGCGCTAAGTGGGAAAAATACTGTATCTTTGTGCGCCACTTAAGCAATGTGGCGGCTACGTAACCGAGTATATCAATTTGTTGTAATCATTGTAGTACTATGGCTATCAAGGTTAAGCACGGCTATTCCCTGTTGGGCCACAACACCTTTGGCATGCAGGTGGCCGCTCGCGAGTTTATCGCCTACGACACCATTGGCGACTTGAAAACGGTGCTTCAGTCAATGCCTGCCCACGAGCCGATGCTTCACATCGGCCAGGGGAGCAATCTCCTCTTCACAAAGGATTTTGAGGGGACGGTTCTCCATTCCCGCATCCGCTTTATCGACCTCAAGCCTGCCATCGGCGGCACAGTCTGTTGCCGGGTGGGCAGTGGCGTGGCGTGGGACGACTTTTGCCAGGCGATGGCCCAACGCGACATCTTTGGCACCGAGAATCTCTCTGGCATTCCTGGCGAGGTGGGTGCGGCAGCTGTGCAAAACATTGGCGCTTATGGCGTTGAGGCGAGCGACATCATCAGCACGGTCGAAGCGCTTGAAGTAGCGACTGGTCGCGAGCGGGTGTTCTCTGTCGAGGAATGCCGCTATGGGTACCGCGATAGTATTTTCAAGAATGAGCTTTGGAGAAAATATGTGGTCACAGCAGTCAATTTTCGCCTTTCAACCCTCCCGCGCCCTCAGTTAGACTATGGCCAGTTGAAAGAGTTGGCCGCAAGTGGGCGCAAACTGACCGCCAGCGGCATCCGCGAGGCGGTTGTCTCGATTCGCGAGGCGAAGCTGCCCAATCCGGCAGTCCTGGGCAGCGCGGGAAGTTTCTTCAAGAATCCCGTGGTGGCCAAGGATGATTTTGAGAAACTGCAAGCGCAATATCCCGATGCGCCGCATTATGCGCTCGACAGCGGCAAAGTGAAGGTGCCCGCGGCCTGGCTCATCGAGCAATGCGGCTGGAAAGGCAAGGCAGTGGGAGGCGCAGCCGTCTACGGCCGCCAGCCGTTGATTATCGTGAATCAGGGTCACGCCACTCCTGCCGATGTGATGACGCTGGCCAGCGCCATTGTTCAATCGGTCGTTGAGAAGTTCCACATTGACTTGCACCCCGAAGTGAATTACATATAGTATCAGACCAACAGTATTATCCTATATAATATATGGCATCATTTATTGTAGAAGGCGGACACTCGTTGAAAGGAGAAATTGTGCCCCAGGGAGCCAAGAATGAAACGCTTGAGGTGATTTGCGCCACCTTGCTCACGAGCGAGGAGGTTATCATTGGCAATGTGCCCGACATTTTGGATGTGAACAACTTGATCGGGCTGTTGCGCGACATGGGGGTGCGTGTGGCCCGGGTGGGCGAGCACCGCTATGCGTTCAAGGCCGAAAACATCAACACTGCCTACGTCGAGAGTGCCGCTTTCATGGAGCGGTGCGCCCGGCTGAGAGGCTCAGTCATGATTATGGGACCCTTGCTCTCGCGCTTGGGCAGGGTCTACTATGCGCAGGCTGGCGGAGACAAGATTGGCCGCCGCCGCCTCGACACGCACTTCAACGGCTTGAGGAAACTCAATGCCCATTTGTCCTATGATGCCACGATGCGCGCCTATTGCCTGGAGACCAACGGACGGTTGCGCGGGACCTACATCTTGCAAGACGAGGCCTCGGTCACGGGCACGGCCAACGTGGTGATGGCCGCCGTGCTGGCTCAAGGGACAACTACCATCTATAATGCGGCCTGCGAACCCTACGTGCAGCAACTGTGCCGAATGCTCAATGCAATGGGAGCCAAAATCCAGGGAATCGCCTCCAACTTGTTGACCATCGAGGGAGTAGAAACGCTACACGGCACGTCGCATGTCGTGCTGCCCGACATGATTGAGGTTGGCAGCTTCATCGGCATGGCGGCCATGACTGGCAGTGAGCTTACCATCAAAAATGTGTCGTGGGGCAACCTGGGCATTATCCCCGACAGTTTCCGCAGGTTAGGGCTGCGCTTAGAGCGGCATGGCGATGACCTGTATATCCCCTTTCAGTACCATTATGAAATCGAGAGTTTTCTCGATGGGTCAATCATGACGCTTTCCGATGCCATTTGGCCAGGCTTGACCCCCGACTTGCTCAGTGTCATGCTCGTGGTGGCCACGCAAGCCAAAGGCAGCGTACTCGTCCACCAGAAAATGTTCGAGAGTCGCCTGTTTTTTGTCGACAAACTCATCGACATGGGGGCGCAAATCATCTTGTGCGACCCGCACCGCGCGGTCATCATCGGCCATGACCACCGCATCCAATTGCGCGCCAATCACATGGCCTCGCCCGACATTCGCGCTGGCATTGCCATGCTCATTGCCGCCATGAGTGCCGATGGCGTGAGCCAAATCGACCACATCGAGCAAATCGACCGGGGCTATGCGCGCATCGAAGAGCGCCTCAACGCCCTTGGTGCGCACATCAAGCGCGTCAACTGACCATAGTGCAAGAAATTTTACCTGTTTTTTTGAGCACTTGATGCCTTGTAAAATAGAGAGTTGCGAAAATTCTGAAAAATAATTCGATTTTTTTTTGCTGAAAAATTTGGTCAGTATTAAAAAAGGCCATAACTTTGCACTCGCTTTTCAGAAGTAAAGCACTCTTGAAAAGGCAAAACAATATAGTTCTTTGAAATATTTGCGATAGAAGAAACTTGACAGCAAGGAAGAGAGACGGTGTCTGGAAGGCATGTCTCCCGTCAAGAATCCGAGCGACAGGTAATCGTAACAGTAGAACGGCAAACATACCGGGGCCTCAGGAGGGCTTTTTCCGAGTCTGGCCGTTGTCACGCCATGGGGATGTCTTTCAACACACTGAAGACTTTCGAATGGAAGATCGACAACAAGATAACAGACAGCGAAGAGTTTGATCCTGGCTCAGGATGAACGCTAGCGACAGGCTTAACACATGCAAGTCGAGGGGCATCGCGGCGGTGGCGACACCGCTGGCGGCGACCGGCGCACTGGTGAGTAACACGTATGC
>CABTZK010000028.1 GCA_902489275.1 uncultured Porphyromonadaceae bacterium | reverse complement strand
TTTGCAGTATTGAGGTTTCGTATGTCCTTGATGTCCTGCAATTTCACGCAGCTTTGGAACAAAAATCTGGTGGAGGTGGGGCGGTAGTCGGCAAAGGACGCATCGAACACAGCGTGCAGGATGCCAGCTTGGGGACTATCCCAAGTTCCTGTCCAGCCAGGAGCTGTATCTTTTTCAGTGGGGATGTCGTACTTGGTTCCCGGACGTGTGCTGCGCAGGTTGTCGTAGTAGAACGTGAGCGTGGAGTCGGGCTCGGTTAATACGGCGTAGGCCTCTTGTGCTGCCACGGGCAGGCTGCCCGCAGAGGCGATGAGCGCGGTTAGAAATGAAAATAGTACTTTTTTCATCATGTAAAAATTTTAAAAAGTGAGTAAAATAGCGCACCGCACCCCCTCGCACCCCGATCGGGAGCAAGGTGAGCGATGCGCCGTGAATAAATAAAAAACGGTGTTAGAAAAGCCCGAAATTCGGCTTATTGTTCTGATATTAAAAAAGTTATACACCAACCCTAAAATTTTGCGCGCAGCGCGGCTCGAGCCTGCATCATGCGGCTTGCGGCTGAGCGGATATGTAGGTCTAAGAGGTGGCGTCATTTGCTTGTCAAGAGGGAGCTGTTGTTCTTTTCCTTTTCCTTTACAGTCGTCAATGAACCATGCCAGAAAAACTTCCTCACGCCAAAGGTAAGCATCATTTTTCAATTCTCCAAGCCCCAGCCCCCTTTTTTTGAAGCAAAAAACAGAAAAAACAAAAAAACTGGCGTTTCCGCTTCGGTTTTTCGTGAAATGCCGCTGTTGCCAGCGGCAGGTGAGCGTCTCCATCTTAAATGTTGATATTTTTATTTCTAAAACAGTATTGAAGTTTTGCAGGGAATGATTATATTTGTACGCGAAATAATGACGATACAAACATTCTAATTCTTTTGATGATGAATGATATTTCCGATATACTGAGATCGTTACTCGATCGGTATGTTTTGCCGAGCGATGCCGACCGTGAGTTTGCCAGGATGCTCGCCGATGACAAGGAATTAAAGGCCGATTATGCAGATTGGTGCGTGGCAAACGGTTACGATGAGAAAACTGGCTATGGAGACTTTCTTGACGAAATCATTGAAGCCCGTGATAGTATTTGGGAAAACTTGAATGAATAGCTGATATGCAACACCACATCTCGCTTCCCGCCGAGTGGGAAACACAAGATGCCGTTCTCTTGGCATGGCCTCATGCGGCCACCGACTGGCGTGATATGCTCGACGAGGCGAGAGCTTGTTATGTCGAGATCGCCAAGGCGATTCTCAAGTATGAGCCTCTTGTGATCGTCTCGCCCGATGGCCTGCCTGCTCGCGACATCGAGCAGCTTTCCCCGGCCAGCCACAGGATGCTCAATTGCCTAATCTCGACCAATGACACGTGGGCCAGGGATTTCGGCCCGATCACCATTTTTCGTGGCGGCATCCCCACACCGCTGGATTTCAGGTTCAACGCATGGGGACTGAAGTATGCCGCCGACAAGGACAACCTGGTGAACTTGCGACTCGATGGTCAGCGGCTGTTCAAGCAACCGTTGGCGAGCAGGCAGGGCTTTGTGCTTGAGGGCGGCTCGATCGAGAGTGACGGGCGTGGTACGGTGATGACCACTTCGCGATGCCTGCTCGCTCCCAACCGCAACGACCACATGAGCAAGGAGGACATCGAGGAATACTTGAAACTCAGCCTCGGAGCGAAAAAAATCTTGTGGCTCAATCATGGCGAGGTGGAGGGCGACGACACCGACGGGCACATCGACACGCTTGCGCGCTTTGCCCCCGGGCGCACCATCGTGTACAACGGAGGCGATGAAAAGATGCTTGAAGAGCTCAAGGCGTTCACCAATGCCGAGGGGGAGCCTTTCAACTTGATGGAATTGCCCCTGCCCGATGCGATCGTTGACGCGGCAGGCAAGAAGTTGCCAGCGACCTATGCCAACTTCCTCGTGATCAACGGCGCTGTGCTCGTCCCGGTATATGGCCAGCCCGAGCACGACCAAGAGGCGCTGAAGGTGATGGCCGATGCGTTTCCCGGCCGAGCGATCATGGGCATTGATTGCCGTCCTCTCATTCGGCAACATGGGTCGCTGCATTGCGTGACGATGCAATTTCCCAAAAACTCATTAAATCTATAGTGATGAAAATAGGAATTATCCAGCAGTGCAACACTGCCGACGTGGAAAGCAACCGCCGGCGGTTGCTTGACAAGGTGAAAGGCTTGGCCCAGCAAGGTGCGCAGCTTGTCGTCTTGCAAGAATTGCATGACTCGCTCTACTTTTGCCAAGTGGAGAATGTCGACAACTTTGATTTGGCCACTGAAATTCCCGGCGAGGTGACCAGCATTTACGCCCAGGCGGCCCGTGAGAGTCAGGTGGTGCTGGTCGCGTCACTGTTTGAGCGTCGTGCCGCTGGGTTGTATCACAACACGGCCGTGGTCTTTGAGAAAGACGGAACCATTGCCGGACGCTATCGCAAAATGCACATCCCCGACGACCCGGCTTATTATGAGAAGTTCTATTTCACGCCGGGCGACCTTGGGTTTGAGCCCATCAAGACATCGGTTGGCACTTTGGGTGTGCTCGTGTGCTGGGATCAATGGTATCCCGAGGCTGCCCGCCTCATGGCGCTCAGGGGCGCGCAACTGCTCGTTTATCCCACCGCCATTGGCTATGAGCGTAGCGACAGCTTAGAGGAGCAAGCGCGCCAGCGCGAGGCGTGGATGACTGTGCAACGCGGTCATGCTGTGGCCAATGGGTTGCCGGTAGTGACGGTGAACAGGGTGGGGCATGAGCCCGACCCGTCAGGCCTGACGGGTGGCATCCAGTTTTGGGGCAGCAGTTTCGTGGCAGGTTCTCAGGGCGAGTTGCTCTTCAAAGCGCCTGTTGACCATGAGACGGAAGCCGTTGTCGAGGTCGACCTTCAGCGCAGTGAGCGTGTGCGTCGCTGGTGGCCCTTTTTGCGTGACCGCCGCATCGATGCCTATAGCGACATCGTTAAGAGATTCGTAGATTGATTCACAGGTCGTTAGAAAGCGAAATGCAGTGAGATGCGCAGGCCGCTCTTGTCTTGGCTTGCCACATTGCGGTAAGTGAGCCGCCACACGTAGTCAACCCGGAGGAAAGTGAGCACGTTGTCAAGCCCCACGCCGATTTCCATGTAGGGCTTGCTGCCCAACCCCACGCAGTGGGTGCGTGCTGGGAATTGGTAGAGTTCCGGGTGACGGGCAGGATTGTTCTTCTTCGACAATGAGCCATAGATGCCTTTGAAAGAGAACACCTCGCGCAATTTGAGCCGGTTCAGCAGCGGCAAATGGTTGAAAAGAGCGCCATTCATGAAGTAGGTCAAGTCCCACGACAGGTTTTGGTCGGTAGCAAATTCCATCGCGTTCATGAGCGAGAAACTTTCATTTTGGATGGTGTAGGAGATGTTGACATTGGGCCAGAGCAGGTCGGGGTAGGCCACTTTGCTCCACAGCTTGGCTCCCTTGATGATAATATCGGTGTAGCCCCACGTGCTGAGCCAGAAACGTTTCTGAATGCCAATCTCTGTCCGGTTAATCTCAAATTGATTGCCCAGCAGCCCCTTGGGCATGTAGGTGTGCTTGAGCGTGATAATGGGGTTGTCGATGTTGATGGGGAAACGATAGATGCGGGTCTGATAGAATTTCTCGCCTGGGGCATAGCGCAGGGTCACGTCGAGACCGGCCTCATGGTAATGGGCGTGGCGCTGGCCGTTCCCGTCCACAAAGGGCAGCAGGCGTGAGGCCTCGTGCATGTTGTGAGAGACGGCCGCCGCGACCGAGAAGCCATTGTGCAGCTCTAACTTGTATTCCAACCGGTTTTGCCGCAGGTAGTTAATCTTGTCGTCGTTGTGGCGGTGGAGCAGCAGCACGGCATTGTCGATGCTGGTGTAGAGATAGTTCTGGCCCACTTTGTCAATATCGTAAGCGGTGGTGAACTTCAAGGAGTGGACGGGAAACTCGTAGCTGTGATAGTTCTTTTGGTTAAAGGAGCGCTCCAGGTCGAAATGATATTTCACCTTCTCGTCCTTGAAGCCGTAGGCCACATACCAGCGGCTGAACCAGTTGGGGATGAGGTGAACCGTGGTCATGCCGCCAAGTTTGAGGCGAAAGCCCTCCAAGTCGTTGCCGCTGACAAAGGTGTTGAGCGGACCAAAGTCAAGTTTGCTGGGATTGCCGGTGGCCACATACCCTTGCGCTAACGTGACCAAGGCTTTCTCGCTCCAGTAGAAAAACTTGGAGCTGCGTAGCCGTTTCATCATGGAGTGCATGTAGTTCTCGTCTTTGTAGATGCTTGACGGCCTGGCCTTTTGCCAGTAGCTCTTGTTGTGTTTGTCCGCTTTGGGCACGACAATTTGTGTGCCTTTGCGGTTGAAAACCGTGGAGTCGCCGGGGGGGCTGAACGAGAAATCACGGTAGAACGTGTTGCGCCGGGCAAAAAGTCCCTGAGTGTTGCTGATGACTTTCAGCTCGATAACCATGTCGTCGCGCGTCTTGAGGCGCATGTTGTTGGAAGCCTTCTTAAACTCTTGGGTGATGTAGACCTGCTCGACATAGTTGAGGTTGATGCGCCTGGGCACGTTCATCACGATTTTCTTGATAAACAGCGAGGTGTCGTTCAGCGGGAAATACATGCGCCCGACGAAGCCAAACGACTCGGTGTTGAACGGCAGGAAGTCGAGCTCGATACATCGCTCACCGTCCACGTCAATGGTGTCGTTCAGGTAGTATTTATAGAAGTCAGGGCCATTCTTGGCAAAAGGGCTCACAAAGCGGTTTTGCATGAAATTGATCTCGTTGCGGTAGATGTCGATTTCGCGGAACGCGTCGTCCATGAATCTTTTAATACTCGACACATCGAAGTGCTCGTCGAATCCCGCGTGCTGCCTGCCTGTGATATACTCTTTGTGGCTCTTGGGCGCGAGGCGGTAATACTCGGTGCTCACTTTCTCGTGGAGCGAAAGCGGCAAAACGACTTTCCCGGTGACCTCCAGGGTGTCGAGATACTTGATTGCGCCTTTGAATTTCTTCACAATCAAGTTCCTGTCAAAGTTCTTCAAGTCGTTGAGCCCGTAGGTCATCTGCTCATATTTCTCGTAGGCATAGTAGGGTTGCAGGAAAGGATTCTGGTCGTGCATGTGGGCACGGGCTTTCTCGATGAAGGCTACTGCCGGGTTCCCCTTTTTGGTGTATTTCTCGCGGTGTTTCCGCACGATCACCTCATCGAGGGCGTGAGTGGCTGGCTGCAGGTAGATGACTGGATTCTCTTGGGTGGCGTCAAGCCTTATCTCGCGGGTTTTGTAGTTGAGTACCTGGATTTTGAGGTCCACAAACCGCTTGCGGGTTTCAATCGTGAATTTCCCGTTGACACTGCCAATGACCCCGTCGTTAGTTCCTTTCACATAGATGGATGCAAATGGAATGGGCTGATTCTCAATACTGTCTTTGACGATGCCGTTGATCACGTGTTGCTCGGCCACGGCTGGCAGCGCCGCCATGACCGCGGCAAGGGCAAGGAGTAGCAGGTATCGGGCAGAGCTCTTCAACTTTTTGTTTTTTTAGATTGATTTTTAGTCCTATTGGGCTAAAATTCCTAATTTTGCAAACCAAGTGCAAAATTAGTCGTTTTTTGTGTCAACTCAACGATGAAACTTGTTAAATATTAGGCAAATTTCCGTTTTTATCCGATGGCTACTGAAATAGAACACAAATACTTAGTTATTGACCATTCCTTTGAGGAAATGGCCTGTGAAAGGCATGAAATCGAGCAAGGCTACTTGTGCCGCGACAAGGGTAGAACCGTGCGGGTCCGCATTTGTGACGAGCAAGCGTTCATCACCATTAAAGGTCCGAGTCTTGATGCGGCGCGTGCCGAGTTTGAGTATTCCATCCCGTTGCGGGATGCCAAGCGCCTGCTTGCCTTGTGCGTGCCGCCTGTCATCAGGAAAACGCGCTGCATTGTCGTCTACGAGGGCAATCGGTGGGAAGTCGACACTTTTCATGACCGCCTTGATGGGCTGGTCATGGCCGAAATCGAGTTGCCCGCAGTGGACTGTCAATACAAGAAACCCCCTTTCGTTGGGCGTGACGTGACCAGCGACCGGAGGTTTTATAATAGCCAGTTAACGACGTTCGAGGCGCTAAAGTCGGCGCTCTAACGCCACGACGTTTTCCACGTGCTGGGTGTGGGGGAACATGTCGACGGGTTGAATCTCTGTCACCCGATACTTGGCGTCAAGCAGTTGCAAGTCGCGCGCCTGGGTGGCAGGATTGCAGCTCACGTACACGATGCGGCGTGGCTCGGTATCGAGAATCACATTCACCACGTCGCTGTGCATGCCCGCGCGAGGCGGGTCGATGATCATGACCTCGGGAATGCCATGCGCGTTCACAAAATCGCGGGTGAGTACCTCTTTCATGTCGCCAGCGTAGAAAAGCGTATTGGCGATGCCGTTCACACGGCTGTTCAGCTTGGCATCCGCTATGGCCTCGGGCACATATTCTATTCCAATCACTTGGCGAGCTTCCCTCGACACAAAGTTGGCAATTGTGCCGGTGCCGGTGTAGAGGTCGTAGACCAGCTCGCCTCCAGTCAGTCGCGCCATGTTGCGCGCCACCTTGTAGAGTTCGTGGGCTTGGCTTGAGTTCGTCTGGTAGAAAGACTTGGGGCCGATTCTAAACTTGAGCCCTTCCATCTCCTCCTCGATATAGTCGCGCCCGTAGTCAAGGATAAATGCCTGGTCGCCCAATGAGTCGTTGCGCTTGAGGTTCACCACGTGCATCAGGCTGGTGATTTGCGGGAATCTCTCGTGGATGGCATGCATCACATCGCCAATGGCGGCCTCATGGTCTTCGCCAAAGACCACGACAAGCATGATTTCGCCCGTGCTGGCGATGCGCACCATCATCATGCGCATCAGCCCCGTGTTGGCGCGCATGTCAAAGAACGTGTAGCCTTGCTGGAGGGCATAGTCGCGGATGAAGAGCCGCAACTTGTTGTTAAGGTCATCTTGAAGCCAGCACTCCTTGATGTCGAGCACTTTGTCAAAGCCATTAGGGATGTGGAAGCCCACGGCGTTGCGGTCGGGGAACTCAACCCCGCTTTTCAGTTGCTCGGGGGTGAGCCACATCTTGTTGCTGAAGGTGAACTCTAACTTGTTGCGGTAGCGGGTGACCGCTTTCGACCCCAAGATGGGGTTCACTGCCGGCAACTCGACCTTGGCGATGCGCTCAAGGGCATCGGTCACTTGCTGTTGCTTGAAGTGGAGCTGCTCCTCGTAGGGAATGTGCTGGAACTTGCAGCCGCCGCACACGCCAAAGTGCGCGCAGAAGGGCTCTACCCGCATGGGGCTGGGCTTGACTAAACTCACGATGTGTCCCTCGCAGTAGCTGTGCTTCTTGCGGTCGATTTTCACATCGGCCACGTCGCCAGGTGCACCATAGGGAATGAAAACCACCATGTCGTTCCACCGGGCGAGGCTCTTTCCCTCGGCCGCTATCGTGGTAATCTCAAGCCCCTCGGCAATGGGCAATTCTTTCCTTTTTCTGCTCATCTTTTTTTGCTCAAGCTGTCTGAATGATTGTTTTGGTAAAATGGAATGTTAGCAATTGAGTATCTTGATAATCAACTCTTGCAGCAAGTCATACGCGTCTTGCCGAGACCCTCGTCCCTTGCTCTTCACGTCGCACTCGCGCAGGAACGAGATGATGTTGGCGCAAGCCACCTTGTTGTAGTAGCGTGCGGCCGCTTTGAACTTGTTGATGCGAAACATCGACCGAGTGCCGCACTGTGCCATCAAGCCTTGGTCTGACTGGTCTTTAGCGGTGTGCACCAGCAGCACGTTGGAGAAAAACCCAAAGAGCATGCTCACGGTCACGACCGGAGGGTTGTTCTTGGGGTTCTTCTGGTAGTAGTCGATGATTTTAAGCGCTTTCAACGCGTTGCGTTGCGCAAGGGCGTCTTCAAGCTCAAAGTTGTTGTAGTCCTTGCTGATGCCGATGTTTTGCTCAATGAGGGCGGGCGTAATCTTGCCGTCTTGGCCCACAAGCAGTTTCAGCTTGTCGATTTCGCCAAACATGCGCGAAAGGTCGATGCCGATGAAATCGCAAAGCATGGTTGTCGACTTGCTGTCGATGTGCAAGCCCATCGACTGGCAATAGTTGGTTACAATCTTAGGCAACTCCCACTCGCGCGCCTTGTTAGACGTGAACACGACACCGCTTTTCGCCTTCTTCATTGCGTTGGTGAAGGCTGGAGACTTCATGTTCCCACCCTTGTAGCACACCACCAGAATCGTGCTGGCCAGCGGCTTGCTGGCATACACATTGAGCAGGTTCAGCTCGGCTGCATTCTGCTTGTTTTGGGCCTTGCCCACATTTTGCGCCTCGCGCAGGATCACCACTTGGTGCGCGGCCATGGCAGGGTACTGGCGGCAGGTGGCGATTACGTTTCTGATGTCCACGTCGATGCCGTAGCTCACGGTGAGGTTAAAGGCGCGCTCATCCTCTGTGAGCGCCTGCTTGACGATGAGGTCGCTCAATTGGTCAATGTAATAGGGCTCGTCGCCTTGCAACACGTAGATTGGGCGGAATTTCCCCGACAGGATTTCATTGCGGAGTGAAAAAAAAGTGATCTCTTCTTTTTGAGGCGGCATTGCGGTTGTTGAAAATATTGGAAATAATTGCTAAATTTACAACGTTTTTGCGAGTTGTGCAAATCCTTTTTAATGATGAAACTTAATCTTCCTGAATATCAGTTTAATATAAAAAAGAACGAAAAAGGCGCATGGACTATTTTCGACCAGCTCAGGCGGCGGTTCGTCACCATCACCCCCGAGGAGTGGGTGAGGCAGCATTTTGTGCGCTTCCTCATTCAGGAGAAGGGGTTTCCCATGGGGCGCATGGCCAATGAGGTCTCGCTGGTCCAAAACGGAATCCAGCGCAGGTGCGACTCGCTGGTGGCCGATGAGCATGGCCTCCCGCAAGTCATCATTGAGTACAAGGCTCCCCAGATCGCAATCACCCAATTGACGTTTGACCAAATCGTGCGCTACAACATGGTGCTTCGGGCGAAATACCTCATCGTCTCAAACGGATTGACCCATTATTGTTGTAAAATCGACTATCAAAACGACACCTACGGCTTTTTGGCCGACATCCCCGACTACTCGCAGTTGTGACTTTCGCTGAAAAAGCGTAACTTTGCTCTTTCATAAATGCATGACACCACCAGTGGAAGATTATTTACAGCAATTGAATCCCCAGCAGCGAGCCGCAGTGGAGTACACCGCTGGCCCCCAACTCGTGATTGCGGGAGCAGGGTCAGGCAAGACCCGCGTACTTACCTACAAGATTGTGCACTTGCTCCAATTGGGCATGGCTCCATGGCAAATCATGGCGCTCACGTTCACCAACAAGGCTGCCCGAGAGATGCGCGAGCGCGTGGAGAATCTCGTTGGGCACGAGACAGCCGCCCAGCTGTGGATGGGGACTTTCCACTCGATTTTCGCCCGCATCTTGCGCCAGAATGCCGATAAGTTTGGCTATAGCAGCAACTACACCATCTACGACGCGACCGACTCTAAATCGTCAATCAAGTTGATTATCAAGGATATGGAACTTGATGACAAAGTATATAAGCCAGCGGCGATTCAGGCTCGCATCTCGCTGGCTAAAAACAACATGATTGGCCCCGGGGATTACGAGGCCAATCAAGCGTTGCGCGAGGAGGACCGGCGATTTAATCGCGAGAAAACCGGCATGATTTACAAGACCTATTGTGACCGTTGCCGCATTGCAGGAGCGTTGGATTTTGACGACTTGCTCTACTACACCAATATCTTGTTGCGCGACAATCCGGATGTGGCACAGAGGTATCAAAATTTCTTCCGCTACATCCTCATCGACGAGTACCAGGACACCAATTTCGCCCAGCACATCATTGTCAAGCAATTGGCTCAACAGCATCAGCGCATCTGTGCCGTGGGCGACGACGCGCAAAGCATCTACTCGTTTAGAGGGGCTAACATCGGGAATATTTTGAGCCTTGAAAAGCAATATCCAGGCCTTAAAACATTCAAGCTGGAACAGAACTACCGCTCCACGCAGAACATTATCGGAGCGGCCAACTCGCTCATCGAGAAAAACAAGCGCCAAATCAGAAAACACATCTTTTCCCAAAATGAGCTTGGCGAGAAAGTGCACGTGGTCAAGTGCAGCACCGACTACGAGGCCGCCTATGTGATTGCCAACACAATCGTTCGCCTCAAGCGCAGCCAGGGTGGCAGCTACGAGGATTTTGCCGTCCTTTACCGCACCAACGCCCAGTCGCGCATCATTGAAAAGGCACTGCGCGACGGTGGATTGAAAAACGACCATGGAAACACGCGCATGAGCATTCCCTATCGCATTTGGGGCGGCTTGGCGTTCTATCAGCGCAAGGAGGTGAAAGACGCCGTGTGCTACTTCCGCATGGCCATCAATCCTGACAACGACGAGTCGTTGCGCCGCATTATCAATTATCCCCAGCGTGGCATTGGCGGCACCACGATGGGGAAGATTCAATCGTGTGCAGTGGAGCACAACGTGAGCATGTGGCAGGTGGTGTGCGCGCCTGCCCGCTACGGGCTCAATGTCAACAAGGGCACGCTCAAGAAACTTGACGGATTCAAAGTGCTCATCCAGCGTTTCATCCAGCTGCATCAGGAAACGCAGGATGCCTATCTCATCGCCCAGGACATCATCACTCGTGCGCAATTGCTTGCCGAGCTGGAAGGCGACAGCACGCCCGAGAACATCAGCCGGCAGGAGAACTTGAAGGAACTCCTTGGCAGCGCCAAGGAATTTGTCGACAACAAGATGGAAGAAACGGGCAATTGCGGCACGTTTGCCGATTTCCTGAACGAGGTGGCGCTGGCGACCGATCAAGACCAAACCAGCGAAGAGGAGAGCAAGGAGGGGAAGGTCACGCTCATGACGGTTCATGCTGCCAAGGGATTGGAGTTTAAAAACGTGATCATCGCTGGGGTCGAGGAGCACCGGTTCCCGTCGAGCAAGAGCATGAGCTCGCTGCCCGAGATTGAGGAGGAGCGGCGCTTGCTCTATGTGGCGATTACGCGGGCCATGAGCCATTGCACGCTGCTCGTGAGCGAGTCGCCCACCATCAATGGCATGTCGTCGCTCTGCTCCGAGAGCCGTTTCATTCATGACATCGACCCGCAGTTCCTGGCGCGCAGCAGCACCTCGTTCTCGATGCCTGGCGACAGGCCACGACGGGAGTTTGCCGGCAGTTTTGAGCCAGAAACCCGCACATGGCCTTCAGGGGCATCGCCCATGGCATCGGTCACGCCGCCACCGGCAGCCCACAATTTTGTGCCTCCGCGCCGTCTTACCCCCATCAAGAGGGCAGCGGGCACAGCGCCCACTGCTGGCGCGAAACACCAAGCTCGCGAATTGAAAGAGGGAATGCTCATCAGGCACAACCGTTTTGGCGAAGGCGTGATTTTGAGCATCGATACAGCCTCCGATGCCAAAATCATTGTGAAATTCAACACGCAAGGCATGAAAACTCTCTTGCTGAAATTTGCCATGTTTGACATCATGGAGTGAGCGCCACTCAAAAAACGCTATGGGAACATAGCGGCGGCTTGCGCCAAGGTTTCGGGCTTGCCCACGTCGAGCCACTTGTAGCTCGCTTGCGACTCGTAGCCGTGAATGGGGTACCGGGCACATGTGTCGATGTAGAACGGCGTGATAGAAAACACCGCGTTGCCGTTGGCATAGCTCGCGAGGAGGTCGAAGATGGCAGGAGAGATGATGTGTATGCCGCCAAAGGCGAGTTCCCTGTATTGCCCAGGAAGATAGGACGTGCCAGCCGGCTTGGTTTCTCCAGTATTCTTGTTGACCCAGCCGCGCAGCTGGTTGGTGTTGTCAAAAAGGAAATATCGCTGGGTCTTGCGAGATTTCACCAGCACCGTCGAAAGCGTGCCGCTTGCGGTCGCATAGCCGTGCATGGCTTTGAGATTCAAGTCAGTCAAAATGTCGGCATTGTGGACAAGGAAAGGCTCGTCGCCGTCAAGAAACTTGCGCGCTTTGAGCAGCCCGCCGCCCGTGTCAAGCAGCAAGTCGCGCTCGTCGCTGATGTGGAGGTTCAATCCAAAATTTTTCTTCTCGGCCAAGAAGTCGATGATTTTTTGCCCAAAGTGGTGGATGTTGATGGTGATTTCGTCAAAACCTGCCTCGGCCACGTGAGTGATCACCCGCTCCAGCATGGTTTTGCCGTTCACCTCTACGAGTGCTTTGGGGCGGTCGTTGGTCAAAGGGCGCAGCCGGGTTCCCAGCCCGGCTGCAAAGATCATGGCTTTCATCGTTCTTATTTCTGAATAGGATTGAAAACTTGCTCAATGTTCTGCTCGCGGTGCACGAGCTCGACTTTCACGTTGAATTTCTCGTAGATGTGCTGAGCCATGTGCTGGGCGCTGTAGACCGAGCGGTGTTGCCCTCCGGTGCAGCCGAAGCACACCATCAGGTTGGTGAAACCGCGCTCGACATATCGCTTGACCGAGGCATCGACCAGCCCATAGGCGTGATCGAGAAAGGTCAGTATCTCTCCATCGTCTTCAAGAAACTTGATCACGGGCTCGTCAAGGCCGATGTACGGCTTGAAGCGGTCATACTTGCCAGGGTTGTTGCAGGCGCGGCAGTCAAAGACAAAGCCGCCGCCATTGCCCGATGCGTCGTTGGGAATGCCTTTCTTGTAGGCAAAGCTCATCACTTTCACGGTGAGCATGTGCTTTTGCAGCTCGTCGGTGAATTGTGACATGTTCACAAGGTTGTTCAGCACCTTGTTCAGATAAGGGTACTCAACGTAAGGCTCATTGAGCAGCTGGCGCAAGTTGTTGATGGCAAACGGAACGCTTTGCATGAAATGGGGCTTTTTCTCGAAGTAGCCTCTGAAACCGTAAGCGCCAAGCACTTGCAGTGTGCGGAACAAGATAAAGTGGCGCAGTTGCGAGTAAAAATAGCCCTCGTCCACATACTTGTATTTTTGAAGTTCCTTGACATACACCTTCAGCAACTCCCGGCGCAGGCTATCGGGGAAGTTGGCTTTGGCTTGCCACAGGAACGAGGCCACGTCGTAGAAGTAAGGCCCCTTGCGCCCTCCTTGGAAATCGATGAAATAAGGCTCGCCATCCTTGATCATGACGTTTCGTGACTGGAAATCGCGGTACATGAAAGTGGCGCTGTTGCTACGCAGGAGCACGTCGGCCAGGTGCTGGAAGTCGTCTTCGAGCAGACTCTCGTTGAAGTCGAGACCCGTTGCTTTCAGAAAGCAGTATTTGAAGTAATTTAAATCCCAAAAGATGGAGCGCGCGTCAAATTCCGATGCCGGGTAGCACACCTTGAAGTCCATGCCGTCAGCGCCCAGAAATTGGAATTTGCACAATTGGCGCAGGGTCTTGGAGAGCATCAGCTTTTCCTCTTCGCCATACACACGGGTCTTGCGCCCTTTCTCGATAGCGTTGAACAGGATGGTATCTCCCAAGTCCTCTTGGATGTAGGCCATGCGGTCGTCGCTTGCGGCAATCACTTTGGGCACGGGCAGGCCTTTTGACAAGAAATGCCTGTCCATGTAGAGGAATGCCTCGTTTTCGGGCTTGCACTCGCCCAGCACGCCGATGATGCTTTTGGGGCCCGTCAGGCGGAAGTAGCGGCGATTGGAGCCCGAGGCTGGCATTTCGACGATGCCAGTGGCTTCAGAACCAACGTGTTGCAGGTAAAGCTGCTTTAAAATTTCAGAATTCATGTCGTTTGGCTATTGTTGAGTGAGCAAAATTAGTTGGAATAACTCGGGATAACAAGCTTTCGGCGGTTAAAATTCACTGGTGAAGTGGAACTTGATTTTCGGGAAATCTTGCTGCGCCATCGAGAGCACATAGCTCGAGTCGGCCAGGAACACGTCGCGTCCCTCGCGGTCAAGGGCCATGAACTGGTGCTTGCGGCGCTTGAACGCCTCAAGTGCCGCTTCATCCTCACTCTCAATCCAGCAAGCCTTGTAGAGGTGAATGGGTTCCCAGCGGCAGCTGGCGCCGTACTCGTGGAGTAGGCGATACTGAATCACCTCAAATTGCAGTTGCCCTACAGTGCCAATGATTTTGCGGTTGTTGAACTGGTTCACAAAGAGTTGCGCTACGCCCTCGTCCATGAGTTGCTCGATGCCCTTGTTCAGCTGCTTGGCTTTCATGGGGTCGCTGTTGTCGATGTACTTGAACATCTCGGGAGAGAAGCTGGGCAGCCCCTTGAAGTGCAGCAGCTCGCCCTCGGTGAGGGTGTCGCCAATCTTAAACATGCCATTGTCGGGCAGGCCCACAATGTCGCCGGGGTACATGTCGTCCACGATCTCTTTCTTTTGAGCCATGAACGCCGTTGGGGCGCTGAAGCGAAGCTGCTTGTTGCTGCGCACGTGCTGGTAGTACTGGTTGCGGTGGAAAACCCCGGAGCAAACTTTCACAAACGCGATGCAGCTGCGATGATTGGGGTCCATGTTGGCGTGAATCTTGAAGACAAACCCAGTGAACTTGCTTTCCCCTGGCTCTACCATGCGTTCCATGGCTTGAACGGGCTGCGGCGAAGGCGCAATGCGGATGAAGCAATCGAGCAGCTCTTTCACGCCAAAGGTGTTGAGCGCCGAGCCAAAGAACACGGGAGCCACCTTGGCGTCGAGATAGTCAAGCTCGTTGAATTCCGGGTAAACGCCATTGATGAGCTCGATGTCGGCGCGAAGCCGCCCGGCATCCTCTTCGCCCACCGCCTTGTCGATTTGGGGGTCGTTGATGTCCTTGATGTCAACGCGGGCGGTCACGTGCTGCTTGTCGGCCTTGAAGAGGCTCAGGTTGCGCTCGTAGATGTTATACACGCCCTTGAACTTAGCCCCTCCGTTGATGGGCCAGCTCAGGGGGCGCACGTTGATTTTCAACTCACTCTCCAGCTCGTCAAGAATGTCAAATGGGTCATGCCCCTCGCGGTCAAGTTTGTTCACAAAGATGATCACAGGGGTGTTGCGCATGCGGCACACCTCCATGAGCCGGCGCGTTTGCTGCTCAACGCCTTTGGCCACGTCGACCACAATAATCACGCTGTCGACAGCGGTGAGCGTGCGGAAAGTGTCTTCGGCAAAGTCTTGGTGACCTGGCGTGTCGAGGATGTTGATTTTATACCCCTCGTAGTCAAACCCCATCACCGAGGTGGCCACCGAAATGCCGCGTTGCTTCTCAATCTCCATCCAGTCGCTCGTCGCGGTTTTCTTGATTTTATTTGATTTCACGGCGCCTGCCACATGGATTGCGCCGCCAAAGAGCAGCAGCTTCTCGGTCAAGGTCGTCTTGCCGGCGTCGGGGTGGGAGATAATCGCAAAAGTGCGCCGTTTCTTGATTTCGTCAGTTAAATTCGTCACGTTATGAATAAAAATATCTAAATTGTGAATTGTGTGGGGGTTACGCTTGACGGATTCTCGCAATGCATGCTCGCAGGCTGTCTTCCCAGTAGGGGATGCTGATGCCAAATGCAGCCTTGATTTTGCCCTTGTCGAGCACGCTGTAGGGCGGCCGGTGGGCTGGGGTGGGGTAGTCGCTGGTGCGGCACGGGTGCACGGCGCAGCCCGTGATGCCCGCGATGCGGTGGATGGCTTTGGCGAAGTCATACCACGAGATGGCGCCCTCGTCGCTGAAGTGGTAGATGCCCGGTTTCCACTCTGGGGCAGCGAGCAGGGCCATCACAGCGTCGGCCAGGTCGCGGGCGTAGGTTGGTGTGCCCACTTGGTCAACAACCACTTTGAGGGCGGGCTTCGACTTGCCCAGCGACATCATCGTTTTCACAAAGTTGTGTCCGTATGGCGAGTAAAGCCATGCCGTGCGCACAATCACGCTCTCAGGGGCGGCTTGGAGCAGCCTTTTTTCTCCCTCCAGCTTGGTTGAGCCGTAGACCGAGCGCGGGCAGGGGGCATCGTCTTCGCGGTAGGGACGGCAATGCTCCCCGTCGAACACATAGTCGGTCGAGATGTGCACGATTCTTGCGTGGTGACGTTGCGCGGCTTGTGCCAGCAGTTCAACGGCTTCAACGTTCAGCCGGGTGCAGAGTTCCGTGTTCTCTTCGGCCTTGTCGACGGCGGTGTAGGCCGCGCAGTTCACAAGGTAGTCTACCGGATGACGGTCAAGGAATGCGTCGATGGCCTCCTTGTGGGAGATGTCGAGTTCGTCCACATCGGTGAGGTAGGGCACGAAATCTTGATTCTCGCTCAGCGCGTTGCGCATCTCGTTGCCCAATTGCCCGTTAGCGCCTGTGATTAATAGATGCTTTTTCACAATGAGTTGTTGAATGATTGGTTGATGCTGTCGTCGTCTGAAAACAGCGGCTTTTCTTCGTCTTTTTTGTAGTAGGCGGCAAGCAAGCCGATGAAATAGGAAATGTGCCCCATTGCTTTCTCGGTTTCCTTGCCGACGGCTTTTCCCTGTAGGCGCAGCGTCATGATGCCATAGAGCGCGTTGAAGCAAGTCTCCAGCTCGCCGGCTTGCTCCTCTTGGGGAGTCTTTGAGCGCAGTTCTACGATGAAAGGAAGCACTTGGTAGAATTGTGCGCCATATTGGGGGTATTGCGTCGATTTCAACAGCTGCATGTGCAAGTCGTTGAGACGAATGAGGACGTTCTTGTTGATTTGCAAGTGCCCGCGCTCTTGCTTGTTCTCCAGGCGCATCATGTCGATGAGCGATTCCCACCAGTCGCGCATCTCGGCGCGCTCCTTGTCGCTCACCGGGTAGCGCGAGATGATGTTTTGGTCAATCAGGCCGATGTCGAGACGACAGGCGCGGATGATGTCCTCCACCTGCCACATGTAGAGCAGGTACTCGGCAATGTTTTCGCGGCGTTTTTGCTGTGCGATCATCATGGCTTATCCAAATTTGCTGATGTGCCGCAGCATCAGTTCGTCAACCACCTTGATGCGCCGGCCGTCAACCGCGAGAATCTTTTCCTGGGCAAACGACGAGAGCGTGCGAATGGCGTTGCTCGTGGTCATGTTCGACAGGTTGGCAAGGTCTTCGCGCGCCATGTAAATCTTCAACGTCTCATGGTCGTTTTCAAAGCCGTAGTTGTCGATGAGCACGGTGAGCGCCTCGGCCAGGCGTCCGCGAATGTGCTTTTGGGTAAGGTTCACGATTTTCGTGTCGCTGCCGCCCAGGTGTTTCGACAGCTCGCGGATGAAAAACCAAGCCAACTTGCGGTTCTGGTTGATGAGTGACCCCACAAGGCTCAGAGGGATCGCTCCAAGGGTGGAGGGCTCAAATGCCGTTGCGCTCGACACGTAGGGCTCTTGTGCAAAGTAAGCGCGGTAGCCAAAATACTGAATCGGGCGGTAAAGGCGCAAAATCTGCTGCCGCCCGCCGATGCCGTCCTTGGTGAGCTTCACCTTTCCCTTGATCAAGCACCACAAGAACTCGGGGTTGTCCTTTTCGGCATAGATCATCTGATTCTTCCTGAACGTGTGAATGTGGAAGTTCTCGGCGACTTGACGCCGCTCGTTGGCGGTCAAAATGGTCCAAATGGCCGCCAAGTCTTCGCTAATCAGTTTCTCAACCGTGCTTTTCTTTATCATCTGCTATATAACAATGCTTTAGGGCATACAAAGTTAGGCATTTTCACCCACCCTCGCAAATTTCTCTCCCGATTTCTTCACAATATTGAAAAATCGGTTGTCAATGCCTGGATCCGACGGCATTGAGATGGTCAAAATGTTAGCGGTGTGCGCATAGTCGTTGTCGAAGGAATAGCGTTCCTGCGACAGATCCTCGCCCGTGTTCTTGCCTTTGCAGGTGGCAAACAACTGGCTTCGGCACTGAGACAGGAAAAGGGCATCGCACGTTGTGAGGGCAATGCCCTTGATAGATAAGGGTGAGCAGCGCTGTTTAGCCGAAGTCGTCAAACATGATGCTTTCGGGGTCAACGCCAATTGAGTCGAGATAGTCGGTCACCGTCTTGATGAGCATGGGAGGGCCGCACAGGTAGTACTCGCAGTCTTCGGGGCTCTCGTGGTCCTTGAAGTAGGTGTCGCGCACACAATTCACGGCAAACCCCGTGTAGTAGTCCACGCCCTGCTCGTCGGCCACTGGGTCGGGACGGTCAAGCGACAGGTGGAAGTGGAAGTTGGGGTATTCCTTTTCCAACTCCCAGAAGTCTTCGAGGAAAAAAGCCTCGTTGAGCGCGCGCGCGCCATAGAAGAAGTGCATCTCGCGGTCGCGGGTGTGCAGTGTCTTGAGCATGTGCATGATTTGGCTGCGCAAGGGAGCCATGCCAGCGCCGCCACCAATCCAAATCATCTCTTTGCCCGAGGTGAAATTGGGGTGGAAGTCGCCGTATGGGCCGCTCATCGTCACCTTGTCGCCTGGTTTCAGCGAGAAGATGTAGGACGATGCGATGCCCGTCGGAACGTCCTGGAAGCCCACTTTGGGCTTGGGCAGGAAGGGGGTGGTGGCGATGCGCACGGTGAGGGTGATGATGTCGCCCTCGTCGGGATAGTTGGCCATCGAGTAGGCGCGGGTGGTCTCTTCGGGGTTGTGGGCTTTCAGCGACAGGAGGTTGAAATGCTCCCAAGCGCCAATGTATTCCTTGCCAATCAGCTCCTTGTCGAAGTCCTTGTCGTAGTCGATGCACTCAAAGGCCGGAATCTTGATTTGGGCGTAGCTGCCTGGCACGAAGTCCATGTGCTCGCCAGGAGGCAGCGCCACCTTGAATTCCTTGATGAAGCTCGACACGTTCTTGTTGCTGAGCACAGTGCATTCCCATTCCTTCACCTCCAGTACCGAGTCGGGAAGCTGGATTTTGAGGTGGTCTTTCACTTTCACCTGGCATCCTAAGCGCCAGTGGTCCTGCTGTTGCTTGCGCGAGAAGTGAACGGTCTCGGTGGGCAGGATGCCGCCGCCGCCTTCCGTCACTTGCACCTTGCACTGCCCGCAGCTGCCCTTGCCGCCGCACGCGCTGGAGAGCATGATGCCCTCCTCGTGCAAGGTGGTGAGTAGCGACGAGCCGGTGTCAACCTCAAGGTCTTTCTTGCCGTCGTTAACGTTGATGTGAACTTTGCCCGAGGGCACCAGGTAGTGCTTGGCCACGAGGAGCGAAATCACGAGCAGCAAGGTGATGGCTAAGAAGATGGCCGCGCTGCTGAACACGGTCAGCGAGATGGTGTTGTCTATCAATATCATGATTGTGTAATCAGAGTTTAATGCCCAGGAAACTCATGAAGGCGATGCCCATGAGACCAGTAATTATAAAGGTAATGCCAATGCCGCGCAGGGGCTTGGGGACGTTGCTGTAGGCCAGCTTCTCGCGAATGGCGGCCAGGCCCACGATGGCGATCAGCCAGCCGATGCCACTGCCAGCGCCGTAGACGATGGCCGTGGCGGCACTCCCGAAGTCCTTTTGCTGCATGAACAGGGCGCCACCCAGGATCGCGCAGTTCACGGCGATGAGGGGCAAAAAGATGCCCAATGAGTTGTACAGGGCAGGCGAGAATTTCTCAACAGCCATTTCCACAAGTTGGGTGCCCGATGCGATAACGGCGATGAACATGATGAGCCCGAGGAAACTCAGGTCAACACCGCCCAAGCTCTCGCTCAGCCAGGTGAGCGCCCCCTCTTGGAGCACATACTTGTCGAGCAGGTAGTTGAGAGGCATGGTCACCACCAGCATGAAGGTCACCGCCACGCCCAGGCCAAGTGCCGTCTTCACATTCTTAGAAACGGCTAAGAATGAGCACATTCCCAAGAAATAGGCAAATATCATGTTGTCGATGAATATCGACTTGACAAATAGATTGAGTTCTTCCATGATGAGTTGATGTTGAATGGGTGTGTTACTTGATTACGGTTCTTGCAAGTCCTTGTTGCGGGCGCGCTGCACCCAGATGATGCACGCTACCACGATGAGCGCCATGGGGGGCAAAATCATCAGGCCGTTGTTCATGTAGCCATGGTCGTAGCACCATTGCGGAATCACCTGGAAGCCGTAGAGCGTGCCCGAGCCCAGCAACTCGCGGAAAAAGCCCACGATGACGAGGATGATGGCGTAGCCCAGCCCATTGCCCACGCCGTCGAGGAACGCCGGCCACGGCTTGTTGCTCATGGCAAACGCCTCCAAGCGGCCCATCAAGATGCAATTGGTGATAATCAGGCCGATGAACACCGAGAGCTGCTTCGACACGTCGTAGTCGTAGGCAACGAGGAATTGCTGCACCATGATCACGAGCGCTGCCACAACCACCAGCTGCACGATGATGCGGATGGTCGAAGGAATCGTGTTGCGAATGAGGGAAATAATCACATTGGCGAATGCCAGCACGGCAATCACCGAGATGCCCATCACAATGGCAGGCTCCAGGCTCACGGTCACGGCCAGCGTGGAGCATATGCCCAAAATCTGAACAAGGACAGGGTTGTCCTTACTCAGTGGGTTGAACAAAACTTCTTTATTTTTCTTTGATAACATAGCCAGATTGTTGTTTTGCGGTTGAACTTTGCAGTCTTTTGAAAAATGCGTCGTAGGGCAGGAGGCAGTTTTGCAGCATCTCTGAAACACCGTGGCTGGTGATGGTAGCGCCCGATAGCGCATCAACATAGTCACCGCCCTGCTGGCCTTTTTGCCCTTTCTTCACCACTTCAACGCTGGTGAACCTCGTGTCCTGGTAAAGGCTCTTGCCTTCAAACGACTGGTGGAAATGGCTGTCGTCGGTGATGCGGGCACCCAGCCCGGGTGTCTCGCTCTCGTGCGAGAAGTTCGCGCCGTAGACGGTCTTGCCGTCGGCATTCACGGCCACATAGCCCCAGATTGGCCCCCACAGGCCAGCGCCGTAGACGGGGACGATGTACTTGATGCTGTCGCCGTCAATCTTGCTCACGAATACGGGTAACTGGCGCTTTTGAGCCTTGGCGTTCTTTTTCATGTCGATACCAAAGGCCACGCCTCGGGTGCTGTCGGCAATGTTGCCTTGAGGGTCTACAAGGTACTCGGCCGTGATGTAGCGGCTGAATGTTGACTCAATCGAGTCGGCGCTGGCAGGCGCCACGTGGATGGCGCTCAAGATTTGCATGCGCTTGTCGTTGGCCTTGTTTTGGTCCTGCTTGCCCTTGAGGGTCATGAACACAAAGGCCAGGACCGCACCCACCACGATGACCATGATGGCGGAGTATAGAATTTGATAGGTGTTACTGTTCTTTTTCATTGCTCGTGTCCTCCTTGTGGCTGGATTGCGCTTGCGGCGCGTTTCATTCTACGTTTGATATTGGCGTTCACCACGCAATGGTCAATCAGCGGGGCAAAGGCGTTCATGAGCAGCACGGCCAGCATGGCGCCCTCGGGGTAGCCGCCGTTGTACACGCGGATGAGAATCGCAAGCACGCCAATCAGGAATCCATAGATGTATTGGCCGGTCTTGGTGCGCGCGCCCGTCACGGGGTCGGTGGCCATGAACACCGCGGCAAAGGCAAAGCCGCCAAAGCATATCTGGGCAAGCGGGTCGAGCATCGAGGCTGGATAGGTGGCGGTGGCGCAAGCGTTGGCGACGAAGCCCATGGCCAAGCCGCCTGCAAACACCGAGGCCATCACGCGCCACGAGGCAATGCCCGTGACCAGGAGAATCACAGCGCCGATGAGAATGGCAACCATAGAGGTCTCACCCGGGCTGCCGGCAATCGTGCCCCAGAAGGCATCGGCCGTCGTCAGGACTTGACCCGTGACATCGGTGAGGTGCAGCTGGTCGCTCACGTTAGTGGCAACTTGCCCGAGCGGGGTGGCGCCCGTGAACGCGTCGCTCACCGTGCCGCCGCCGTAGCCCAAGGCCGAGTCTAACTTCACGAATGCCTGGTCGCCGCTCATCCACGAGGGATAGCTGAAGAACAGGAACGCGCGGGTGATGAGCGCGACGTTGAAAATGTTCATGCCCGTGCCGCCAAAAACCTCCTTGGCAAAGATCACCGCAAAGGCTGTCGCCACAGCTGTCATCCACAGCGGGGTGTTGATGGGCACAATGAGTGGAATGAGGAAACCGGTCACGAGGAATCCCTCCTGGATTTCATTGTGGTGAATTTGAGCGCTGATGAACTCAATGCCAAGCCCCACAACGTAGCTCACCACAATCACGGGAAGCAGAGCGAGGAAGCCAAAGAGCCACATGCTGAACCACCCCGTGCCTTGCGCCTCGCCAAGGGCAAGATAGTGTTGCAGGCCAATGTTGTACATGGCAAACAGCATGCACGGCACGAGCGCCAGGATAACGGTACTCATGGTGCGCTTCATGTCGTTGGCGTCATGAATGTGTGTGCCCGACCGCGAAGTGGTGTTGGGCGTGAACAAGAATGTCTCCATGCCGTCATAAACCGACTGCAGCTTGGATAGCTTGCCGCCCTCGTGGAACGCTGGAGCAACCTTGTCCATGAAATTTCTTAAAGCTTTCACTTTGATGTATGTCCTTTAAAGTTTAATACTCCATTGATGTTATTCCATTTCTTTGCGCATGTTGTCGAGCCCCTCGCGCACGATGCGCTGGAGCTCAAGTTTCGACGTGTCGGCATACTCGGCCAGGGCAAAGTCTTCGGGCGCAACCTCGTAGATGCCCAACTGCTCCATCTTGTCGATGTCAAATGCGATGATGGACTTGATGAGATACTCGCCATAGATGTCCATGGGAAGCATGCGGTCGTACTCGCCGCTCATCACGATGGCACGCTCGCCGCCTTGCAGGCGGGCATCCATCTTCACGGCACGATGCCGGCTGCCGAAGAGCCACCCCGTGAAGTCGCGGTACACGCTGAACTTGCGAGGACTCAGTGAGCACCATCCCATGAACTCGTCTTTCACGGCTATCTCCGGAATGACGGTCAACTGGCGGTAGGGCGCGCGCAAGTAGCCGTCAAGCCCCACCTGGCTGCCGCTTAACGGGTTACCGCTGATGTAGCGTTTCTCCTTGCCGTTTTCGGCAATCCGCCCCTTCGCCAAGTCGGCCACTGGGCAGCCCATGGTGGCGCTCACATAGCGCGGCGACACGACCTCAGAGCCCACCACAGCGACGGTGGTGGAAAAGTCGACCTCGCCAGTGGTGAAGAGCTTCCCGATGCGGGCAAGGGTGACAACATCCAGTGTCCAAACGGTCTCACCCTTGTTCACGGGCTTCACGTTGGCGATTTGAACGCCGGCATTGCCTGTGGGGTGCGGGCCTTGAAACACATTGACGATAGCGCCTGGCACATCAAGCTCCTCTCCGGGGCTGACACCAAGATACACTTGCCCATCGGTCATTTGGCTGAGCGTTTCGACACCTTTGGCAAGATAGCGCTCGTCATCGCCAAGCACGGTTTTGAGCGAGGGCGCCAGAGGGGCGCTGTCGAAGCAAGTGACAAAGATGTCGCGAGGCGTGACCTCGGGATGGGGAACGATGTCGTAAGGGCGCTGGCGCAACATGGCCCACAGCCCCGATTCAAGCAGCAGTTGCTTGGGGGCGGTCTTCGGGTCGTGCTTGAGGCGGGCATCGCCTTCGGTCTCAATGACGATCGATTCAATCTTCCGCCGTTTGCCGCGGTTCACGGCCTTGATGATGCCACTCACTGGGCTCACGACCTTGATGGCTTCATGCGTCTTGTCATGATAGAGTGCCTCGCCTGCGGCAATGCTGTCGCCCACCTTCTTCTCCAGGCGGGGTGTGATGCCATAGAAGTCATCGGGCACAATCGCGCATCTGCAAGGCGCGCCCAGGGCTTCAACGCTATCGCTGGCAATACCGCCCGCGAGATTCAGGTTATAGCCTTTTTTGAGTTTAATTGTTGCCATTCATTGAAGTTTTATACTTTTTATATCAAGCATGCAAAGTTACTAAAAATATATGATATCCAAGGGAAAAATAAAATGAATAAATGCGCCATTCCACACGGCGCTCTCCATCTCCTGTCATGCCAGCTTTTTAAACCCACTTAATTTAACGTGAGTTCGACGAATTTAGAACAGAGCAAGCTGTGTGTCAATAGTCCTTTATACATTGATACACGGCTTTTTTGGGAACAGGCAATAGGCTGCAATAGCGCCTAATAAATTGACGATAAAATTGTCAA
>CABTZK010000027.1 GCA_902489275.1 uncultured Porphyromonadaceae bacterium | reverse complement strand
TTCGAGATAGAAATGTTTAAAGAGCGATAACCAGAGTCGTGAAAAAGAATCATTATTAGCATGACTTCTGCCTTTGACATCGTGGAATCTCGATGATACTTTCTTTTTCCAGTAGGCTTTAGCGTATATTTTGCCACCATTCACCAAATTTATAGACACTTATAATTCATCGAACTCACGTTAATATATAAAAGGTGTGAGAGGCATTGATGCGCGATAGGATCGCGGCCTGGCGCTGCTGAAATCAAAAATCTGTGCCGCTTATAAAAGTTTGGAAAAAACTGCTGCTTTTTAGCAAAAAACTTGTCAGAGCTTTGCCTGATTAAAATAAAAGTGATAAATTTGCGTTGATTTTACAGATATTCCCCTATTGGAACACCCCAAGGGAGAGCACCACCTTTTTGTAAATTGGTGTTTTTCAATATCTTTAAAAACAATTTTTCCGCTGATGGCGTTTGTCTCTTCAGAAACAATGACCAGGAGCTAAAACCGAAGAAAAAGAACAAAAACTATTAATAACTTTTAATTAATTAATTTTTAACAATTTATTTATTCTAAATTATGGAAGCTACAAAACCTAATGCTCCTCAGCCTAAGCCACAGGCTCCACAGGCTCAAAAGCCCGCTGCAAAGAAAGGTGGTAACAACAAGACGGTTACTAGCAATGTAAAGGGGATCAAGAACGCATCGATTGTAATCCTGATTTGCTTGATTATCGCGGCCCTGTTCTACATCTTTGTTTTGGGCGACGGCTCGCACTTCAAGGATGGCAACAACGCCAATAACCCTGTTGATATCCTTGGCACTATCTATAAAGGTGGTGTGATTGTGCCTATCCTGCACACGCTGTTCCTCACGGTAATCGTGCTCTCGGTAGAGCGCTGGATTGCTTTGGGCAAAGCCTCGGGTAAGGGTAGCCAAACAAAATTTGTGGCCAACGTGAAGAAAGCCCTGAACAACAAGAACATTGCCGAGGCCGAGGAACTCTGCCGCAAGCAACAAGGCACTGTGGGCGCTATCGTTTACGCTACGCTTCAAAAGTATAAAGAGATGGAGGCCAACACCATCCTTCCCAAGGAGCAGAAGCTGGGCATCATCCAACAGCAAATCGAAGAGGCTACCGCTCTTGAGATGCCCTCGCTACAGCAAAACCTGCCCATCTGCGCAACGCTGACCACGCTGGGCACGCTGATTGGTCTTCTTGGTACTGTGATTGGTATGATTAGGTCCTTCCAAGCCCTTTCGGCTTCGGGCGCTCCCGACTCAACCGCACTGTCAACGGGTATCTCCGAGGCCCTGGTCAACACCGCCTTCGGTATCTTGACCGCTGCTTGCGCGCTTATTGCTTATAACTTCTTTACCAACAAGATCGACAACTTGACTTACGCTGTTGACGAACTTGGCTTTGCAATCGTTAACACTTACGCTGCCAACCATGCGGCTTAGTCATTCGCATTGCGACTATTTACTATTTAAAAGGTTATAAACAAATCAAGCAAAATGGGAAAAGTTAAAGTAAAGAAAAAAGACGCCCGCATTGACATGACGGCAATGTCTGACGTAACTGTTCTTTTGCTGACTTTCTTCATGTTGACTTCAACCTTCCTGCAAAAGGAGCCTGTGCAAGTGATCACACCGCCCTCAGTGTCTGAGGAAAAGGTTCCCATCGAAAAATTGATGACCGTCCTCATCTCGCAACAGAACGGAAAACCTCAAATTTTCTTGGAACTCACGGGCACAGCCGACTCCACACTCACCACCGAAGATTTGCGCCAAGCAGTTCTTGAAAGCATGTACCAAAAGTACAACTTGGGTACACCTACAAGCAAGGAAATCCTGGCTTTCCGCAAATCAACCGCCTTTGGATGCCCAATGAGCAGAATGAAAGAGTGGTTGAACCTGCCGCAGGAGGATAGAGACAAATCAATCAAAACCGGTGGAATACCCATTGCGATGAACTATGACATTGATCATCCCAATGAATTCCAATCGTGGGTGCAATCGGTGTATTCCGCTTTGCGCAACGCCGGGGTTGAAGCTGACATGGAAAGCGGCAAGGGCATTGCACTGAAAGCCGACCAATCAACACCCTATAGCATCGTGGGGATTGTAATGAACAACTTGCAGACCATCAAGATGAACCGATTCACCCTGATGACCGCACTAAAGACTGAGGAGGGCCAGAAATAATGGGAAAGAAAAGTTTAAGTCGTCAAAAGAAATTTGACACAAGAATCGACTTTACCCCAATGGTCGATATGAACATGCTTCTGATCACCTTCTTCATGCTGTGTACGACCATGTTGAAGCCACAGACGTTGAACATTACGCTGCCCACCAACGAGAAAGTGGAGGAAAAGAACCAGCAGGAGGCCAAGCAATCGGAGGCCGTGACCATCATCGTGAACGGTACTGCCAAAGAGAATAATGGCGTGCTGATTGCTGACCAAGGCAGTGATAAGTTCTACTACTATGATGGGCAGCTCACGCTCGAACCCCTTAACATGAAGGAGACCAACATGAAGGGAGGCGGCGAGGGTACCGTGCGCGCCATCTTGGAAAAACGGAACGAGGAAGCGATTAAGCTCATCAACGAGGAAAAGGCCAACTGGAAAGCCGGCAAAATCACCGAGCAGCAATATCAGGAGAAAGCAAAGGCCATTCGCAACGACAATAGCCTGAAGCGCCCTGTGGTGATGATTAAGCCCACGGGTGGCGCCAGCTACGCCGATGTAGTCGCCTTGCTCGACGAAATGCAGATCAACAACATTAGCCGTTTCCAAATTGAGACTTTGAGTAAAGATGATTCAACTGCGCTGGGCAAGTTGGGCGTGCAATTGCCCCCACCGCCAGCAAGGTAATCATGAGTTAGATTTATTATGTATGAACTATTAAACAGCAGATGATTATGTCGAAAGAAGTAGATCTAACCTCAAAAGAATGGTGTGACCTTATATTTGAAGGTAGAAATAAGGAATATGGTGCTTATGTGTTGCGACGCACGTCGGAATCCCGTCATACCAAAGCTGTCATCTACACCGTCGTGGGTGCGCTGGCATTGTTTGCTTTGATTTGGGGTTATGCGACGGTGAAGCACATCATCGATGAGCAAGCTCTGAAAGATCAGGCCGAGCAGGAAATCACCGCCATGAACATGTCGGAGGAGAAACAGAAGGAAGAGGAGCCTGTTCAGCAAAAGATTGAAGAAAAGCAGCCCGAGCCCGAGAAGCCCAAGATTGAGTCAGTGGCCATGACCGAGCTCAAGATCACGGAAGACTCCAAGGTTAAGAACGAGGTGAAGCCCATTAAGGAAGAGGACGACACCAAGATGATTGGCCAGGTGACCCAAGAGGGTGAGAAACTCGACTTGTCGTCGCTCAAGAAGGAAGACTTCCAGAAACAGGCGCCCAAGGTTGAGTTGCCACCGCCACCAAAGCCAAAGACTGAGAAGGCCGATGATGACAACAAGGTCTTCACGGCGGTGGAGCAGAATCCTAAATTCCCTGGCGGCGAGGCTGCCCTGATGAGATACTTGTCGAGCCACTTGCAGTATCCTGCAATGGCTGCCGAGCAAGGCATCGAAGGCAAGGTGGTGCTGCAATTCGTCGTGACCAAGAATGGCAGCGTCGGCGAAGTCAAAATTGCCCGCTCGTTGAGTCCTGACTGTGACAACGAGGCCAAGCGTGTCGTCAAGTCACTGCCCAAGTTCACTCCAGGTCGCCAAAACGGTCAAGCCGTGAACGTGTGGTACACGCTGCCAGTCACTTTCAAACTGAACCGTTAATCCGCTATTGACGAACAACGTCTCACGCAAGTGAGGCCTCATAAAGTTGCAAGCACGATGTCGCTTGCAACTTTTTTTTCGTTAATGATACTAAAATGGGAGGAAGAATTGAGGAGAAATAACTACCTTTGGTCGAAAAAACAACAGTTAGATGAATTTTGACCACAATTTGCGATAAACGATGATGCAGTTTTGTAGTCAAATAGATAAATGATTAAAAAGATGATGCAGGTAGCAGGTTCTAACATATTCCGCGCTTTAAGGCTTTTCTTTGGGATATTCATGATTTGCGTCTATTTGGGAATGGCAGCATTGATGGTGGTGAATTTCTTTCAATGGTCATCCGCGCTCACCTGGTTCCGGTGGACGCTTGCCACCGTTTTCGCCCTGTATGGCATTTATCGTTGTTACCGGCAAGTGAAAGGGATTGACTACTACCGAGTGAGAAAGAGCGATGCCGATGCCAGCCCCGAGAATGACAACCGCGTCGATGAACTGATTAAAAAGGTACAAAATGAGAATGAAACTTAATCTTATTGTTGTTTTGCTCGTGGGGGCGCTCTCGATGGCAACCTCTTGCCAAAACAAGAAACAGACCAACTCGCCTACGATGGGCGTGGCCAAAATCATTTGCGAGGAGTCGTTCCAAAACATTATGGATCAAGAAATTCAAGTGTTTGAGTATCAATACCCCGAGGCAAGCATCCTGTGCCGCTACCAGGATGAGAGTTCTGCCTTTGACTCGCTGTTGAACAAAACGGTTGACTTGATTGTCACCTCTCGGGATCTCACGCCTCGCCAGCGTGACTACTTAAAGTCACAAGGCCGTGCCTTTCGCTCGCGCAAGATTGCCGTTGATGCCATCGCCATTATCGCCAACAAGGAAAATGACATCGAGGAGTTGTCGATGAGCGAGCTTGAAGAGATTTTCTCGGGCAAAACCCGCATTTGGGGCAAGGTGACCCCAACGCGAGCCTTGCGCAACGATTCGATTCAGCTGGTGTTCGACAGCAATGCGTCGGGAGTGGTGCATTACATCCGCGGCAAGTTCTTGAAGGGCGGCCTGTTCCCCTTCCCGGTCTATGCGCAAAAGTCAACCGAGAGTGTCTTTAAGGCCGTTGAGGCACACAAGAACGCAATTGGCTTTGTGGGAGTGAGCTGGATCTCCGATGACATGACGGCTCAAATGTCGATGGACCAGAAAGTGACCAAGTTGAATAGCGACAGCAGCGAACCGGTTGCCGTCAGCTTTACCGACCGCATCAAGGTGATGAAAGTGCGCGCCGAGAACAAGCTGGAAGGCTGCAAGCCCTATCAGGTGTATATCAATTCGGGTGACTATCCCCTGTTCCGCGCGATCTATGCGATCGATGCCTCGGCCAGCGGGACGCTCGACCATGGCTTCTTTGCGTTTCTCACAGGGGTGATTGGCCAAAAAATCATTTTGCTCACGGGGGTGATGCCCGCTGCCGAGCCCGTCAGGACGGTGCAGCTGAATTAGAAGAAGAGACCATGCCTCAATGGACCGTTGTGATGTGAATATAGCAAAAATAATCAATAATTTAAAATTTAAAGAGATGAAACTGAAATTTTTAGTTACGGCCCTACTTGCTGGGGCTTCCATCGTGGGCTTCGCTCAATATCAAGATGGAATTGATTTTTACAAGATTGGTGAATATGACAATGCCAAGACGATTCTTGACAAGAACTTGAATACTGCCTCCAACAAGGCCGAGGCCTATTATTACTTGGGACAAGTGGCTTTGCAGCAAGATGATGCAAATTCGGCTCTGTCAAATTTCGAGCAAGGTATTGCCGCCGATGCCAACTACCCTTACAACTATGTGGGCAAAGGCGCTATTGAGTTGAAAAACGGCAACAAGAGCGATGCCGAGAAACTCTTCAAGCAGGCTCGCAAGCTCTCGAAGAAAAACAGCGCGCTGGAGGTGGCCATCGCACGCGCCTATTATGCGGCCGATACCACTGCCTACAAAAAGGAAATCGCCAAGAGCATTGCCGATGCCCGCAAGTGGAATGCCAATGATCCCAATCCGAGCATTTTTGAAGGCGACATGTACTATGACCAGAAGAACTGGGGCGATGCCGCGGGCCTCTATGAGATGGCCATGACCTACGACGCCGACAATATTGAGGCTACCGTGAAGTATGCGAAGACTTACTACCGCGTGAACCCCGAGTTGGCACTCTCAAACCTGAATCGCATTATCGCCAACAAGCCCCATTCGGCACTCGTGCAGCGCCAGTTGGCCGAGGACCTCTATGACCACGGCGACTATCAAGATGCCGCTGAGCGATATGGCAGCTACATCAACAGTTCCGACAATCACTTCCCCAAAGATGAGGCGCGCTACGCCCAGTTGCTTTTCATGGCGGGCCAGTATGCCAAGTGTGCTGAGGTCGCCAATGGCCTGAAGGCTTCGACGAAGTTGGGCGAGGGCTATCATTTTGTGGCCGACCGTCTGCTTCTCTATGCCTACTCTTTCCAAGGCGACTGGGAAAATGCCGAAAAGGTCGGGCGTGAACTCATGAATGACTCCTATGGCAAGACGATGGGCTACGAGCAACTCGACTACATCCAGTATGCCAAGGCGCTTGAAAAATGCAACAAGCCCGAAGAGGCCATTGTTGCCTATGACCAAGCCATCAAGCTTGATCCGAACAACATGGATTTGGTGCGAGGCCTGTTCTCGCAATACGCCAAGGCCAAGCAGTATGACCGTGCGATGACCTATGCCCAAAAGGTGCTTGACAGCGATGCCTGCACCCCCGAAGACTACAATAGCGTGGCCGAAATCTTTGTTGAGCAATGCACCGACGACAGCATATCGGCCGAAAGCCGCATCGCTGCTGCAAATCAAGGCTTGCTGTATGCCGAGAAAGCGATTGCTGCCGAGCCCGATAACATTCTTTTCCTCTACAACAAGTCGCTGCTTGAGCGTTCGATTGAGGGGAAAAATACAGGCAAGGCCATCGCCACGATGGAGCAAATCGTGAATGCGGTTAAGAGCAAGCCCGATGCCGAGCGCTACGATAGCACGCTGGGTTATGCCTATGGCTACTTGGCACTCTATTACTATGGCGAGAAGAACTATGGCAAGGCACTTGAGTATTTCAAGGCATGGCATGAGGTGGCGCCCGATAACGAAAGCGTGAATAACGCCATCAAGGCACTGTCTAAATAATCTCGACAGAGAGAGCATTGACCATTTATCCTGGCCGTGAAAGCGACCAGGATTTTTTTGCTTAACTCAATTGTTCCGCTTATCTTTGTGGCAATGATGAAACGTTTGCTCTACACCTTGCTGATGTGCTCTTGCCTGCTGCCTGTCGTGAAAGCGCAGCCCCGTCTGTCGGCGAGAACAAGCCTGGCCGTCGCGGCTCACAAGACGGCTGCCCGGCTTGTCGCGCCGTCGCCGTCGCGGCTCGTGCCAGTATTCTTGAAGTGCGCCCCCGATTCGGTGCAACGCTTGCGCGACATGGGAGTCAGGGTTAACTGCCGTTTCGACTCCATTGTCACTGCCCAAGTCCCGATCGGCATAGTCACGAAATTGCCAGTGCGGCACGTGGCGCTATCTCAACAGGTGATTTTGTGCAACGATAGCGCATTGCTTTTGTCGCACGCCCATGCTGCCCAGCAAGGTGCAGGCTTTAGCAGGCCCTACACTGGGCAAGGTGTGATTGTGGGAATGATCGATGTGGGCGCCGATTTTAACCATGTTAATTTCCTCGACAGCATGGGCAAAAGCCGTGTGGCAAGCGTGTATATGCCTGCCGACACGCTTGGTCATCGTCCTGTCATTGAGGGTGACACGCTGCCCGGCGCTCACTATACGACCCCAGACGAAATCAAGAAACTCACCACCGACTCCCCTTCCGAAAGCCATGCAACCCACACGACGGGAACGGCCGCAGGAAGTTACCGGGGCAACAATTATCAGGGTGTCGCGCCCGATTCGCGCTTAGTCATTTGTGCGATGCCCGAGGAGGCGCTCACCGATGTGAACATTGCCAATTCCATGAAGTATATCTTTAATTATGCCCGGCAAGCGGGGTTGCCTGCCGTCATTAATATGAGTCTTGCCAGCAGTGACGGCTCTCACGACGGCACGTCGTTCTTGAGCCAGGTGATTGACCAGTTGTCTGGCCCGGGACGCATCTGTGTGGTATCGGCTGGCAACGATGGGGCTTTGCAGACGTGTGTGAGAAAAGACCTCGCTTCGAGTGCCGACACGCTCTCGACGTTGCTGGCCAACCGCTATGGCGGCCACAACCTGAACGGCTATTTGAGCGTGTGGTCGCCTGGCGGCACTGCCCATCGTGTGAGGGTTGTTGTCGTGAACCTGAAGACCGGTGACTTGTGCTATGCCTCGCCATTCTACAGCTTGCTTCCTGCCGATAGCGTTGTCACCCTTACCGATGCTGCCGATGCCGGTTTTGGCAAGTTCTTCACGGGTACCGTTCAAATCGCTACGGCACGAGAGGAGAATGGCAAGTTTCATTCCATCTGTGCGTTCGATGCGCGCTATGTGAAGTGGGATTTTGTCATGGGACTTCAGTATGTGACCGACCAGCCAGCCACTTTGCGCGGATGGAGCAACGCCTACACGCAGTTAACCAACTTTGGCCTTCCTCGCTTCACGAGTGGCAACAGCCTGATGTCGATTAGCGATTTGGCAACGGGGCGCGAGGCGATTTCGGTAGGCGCTTATTGCTCGCGCCAGATTGCGCCCGTGCTCGATGGCTATAACACATTGGTCGTGGGAAGTGTGGTGAACGATATTGCGGCTTACTCCTCCTATGGGCCCGATGTGAATGGCGTTGCGCGTCCCGATATTGTTGCGCCTGGGCAGTGCTTGTATTCGTCTTACAACCGATACGACACCGTGATGGCCGCCAGTGGCATGTGGGTGAGCGAGAGGGTCATCGTTGGTGGCGTTGAGTACCCTTATGGCGTGAACTCAGGCACCTCCATGTCGGCACCAGTGGTTTCAGGGGCAGTCGCGCTCTTGTTGCAGGCCAATCCGTCGCTCACGCCAGATCAGGTGCGCCAAGCCTTGTGTCACTCGGCTCGCAGCGACGCTTTTGTCGCCGCGGGCGACCCCAACCGCTGGGGGAGTGGAAAATTAGACATTTCGGCAGCGCTTCGCGTGGTAGAGCGTGGTAGCTTGCAGGGCGACTTGAATGGTGATGGCGTGGCTAATGTGACCGATGTTACTCTCCTGATTAATTGTATCTTAGATGCTTCCGGCGATGAGGCATGCGACTTGAATGGCGATGGCGTGATCAACGTGACCGATGTCACGCTACTGATAAACATTATTTTAGGCGCACCTTAGTGCTGAAATGTGAAAAAATGATTTTTCTTTTTGTATTGCAAACCGCTTGCTGTAATTTTGCAGAAGCATGAGAGGACGAGCAACGCTCGTCTGATTAAAAAATATCTAAAAACACCAGTTTATTATGTACGACTACATCACTGGTTCTGTAGCAGAGCTCAATCCAGCCTATGCGGTTATTGACAATCATGGCATGGGCTACATGATAAACATTTCGTTGACTTCCTACAACCAGCTGCAAGCAACCCATGACCAGGCTAAACTCTACGTCTACGAGGCTATTCGCGAAGACGCTCACACGCTCTATGGCTTTGTGAGCAAGCGTGAGCGGGAAGTTTTCTTGATGCTCATCAGCGTGTCGGGTGTTGGACCCAACACGGCGCGCATGATTCTGTCTTCTCTCGCGCCGAGCGAGCTGGAGCAGACCATCGCCAGTGAAAACGTGACGATGCTGAAAGCCGTGAAGGGAATTGGGGCAAAAACCGCCCAAAGAATAATTGTTGACCTCAAGGATAAAATAAAAGTGCCTGCCGATGCGTTATTAAGTAGTGGTCAAGTGCAGGGTAAGGCATTTGAAGAAGCGATTGCCGCTTTGACGATGCTGGGCTTCCCGCGGCAGATTTCACAAAAAACGCTGAAAAAGCTGTTCCTGGATCAGCCCTCAATAACGGTCGAGGATGCGATTAAAAAAGCATTGAAAATGATGTGATGTAGTCGGCTGCACTTGTACTTATTTATTGATATTCAACAATTAATGGTTTACAAACTGCAAAGCGTTAAAATATCGGTTTTGGCCATCGTTTGCGTGATAGGCTGCTGTTGTGCAGGCACACTTCGTGTGCAGGCACAAAGCCAAAACTACAAGACTCAAATCACGCCACCACCCACTGTCCCCGACCGTCAAGGCGCGGGCAAGTCCCGCCGCCACGCCAAAGACAGCGTTGATTTGCACTATCAGGTGAGCGATAAGCTGTCAGATAACTACAAGGGCATTCAATTTGTCCAAAATCCTACCGATTTGAAAAACCCCTCCAATGTGACCACGACCGTTGAGTTTGATCCCGAGACCGGCATGTATGTCGTGCACACGCGCATTGGCGACAACGATATTGTCACCCCATTCATTCTCTCGCCCGAGGAGTACAACGACCTGGCTCTGCGCCAGTCGATGCAGGAGTATTATCGCCAGAAGAACGCCGAGACGATCGAGCAGAAGAAAGACCAGCCATTTAATTTCCTGGATATGCAGTTCGGGCTTGGCCCGCTGGATGCCATCTTCGGCCCGGGTGGCGTGCAGTTGAAGACCCAGGGCACGGTGACGGTCAACATGGGCGTGAAGAGCAACAAGACCGATAACCCGGCGCTCTCGGTGGCAGCCCGCCGCAAGACCTATTTCGACTTCGACCAGAAAATCCAGGCCACGATTGCAGCGACGGTAGGCGACAAGATGAAATTCAACATGACCTACAATACCGATGCGACTTTTGAGTTTGACAACAAGAACTTGAAATTGTCCTACGAGGGCAAGGAAGATGAAATTATCAAGAACATTGAGGCCGGTAATGTGAGCATGACAACGGGGTCATCGTTAATCAGGGGTAGCGCGGCGCTTTTTGGCATCAAGACCAAATTGCAATTTGGCAAGCTCACGGCTACAGCTCTCGTGTCGCAACAAAATTCCGAGACCCAGACCGTGAACACCAAAGGCGGCTCGCAAACCACCAAATTCTACGTGACCGCCGACAATTATGACCAGAATCGACACTTCTTCTTGTCACACTTCTTTCGTGAGAATTACGACCAGTGGTGTTCAAAGTTGCCGCTCGTCTCATCGGGAATCAGCATCACGCGATGCGAGGTGTGGGTGACCAACAAACGAGGAAACTTCAACGAGTCGCGCAACCTTGTCGCATTTGCCGACCTGGGCGAGAACAAGCACCTCACCAGCGACCACTGGCAACCCGACTTGACGGCCGAAAACCCATCGAACACCTCTAATAACGAGCTGGAGGAAATCAAGACAAGCTACCCTGCGGCGCGCGACATTTCACAGGTGGCCTCAGCCTTGAAGCCACTGGAGGCCTATGATGTCGTTGGTGGCAGGGACTATGAGAAAATCGAGAGTGCGCGCCTGCTCTCGTCATCGGAGTACACGCTCAACTCGGCCTTGGGCTATATCTCCATCAACACGGCGTTGAATGCCGATGAGGTCTTGGCTGTCGCCTATCAGTACACCTACAAGGGACGCACCTACCAAGTGGGCGAGTTCTCGGGCGACATCGACAGCACATCCCAGTCGCTCTATGTCAAGATGCTGAAAGGCACAACCTCGTCGCCGTTAATACCAATGTGGGACTTAATGATGAAAAATATCTATTCGCTGGGTGCCTATCAAGTCCAAAAGCAAAATTTCAAGCTCGACATCAAGTATTTGAGCGATACCACGGGTACTGAGCTCAACTATATCCCTGCTGGCAACATCAATGGCAAGCCGTTGCTGCAAGTGATGAACCTTGACCGGTTAGACGCTAACAACGAGAGCAACATCGATGGACGCTTCGACTTTATCGAAGGCTACACGGTGCTTTCCTCTAAGGGCAAGGTTATTTTTCCCGTTATTGAGCCATTTGGAGCGCACCTGCAAAAAGTGATGGGCGGAGGGGCGATTGCCGACCTCTATGCCTACACCGAACTCTACGACTCAACGATAACCGTGGCGCGGCAACACTCCGACAAAAACAAGTTTGTCCTCGAGGGAGAGTACCAGGCCTCATCGGGCAACACCATCAAACTGAATGCCATGAATGTTCCACGTGGCTCTGTGGTCGTGACTGCCGGCGGTGTCCCGTTGACCGAGAATAGCGACTACACGGTTGACTATAGCATGGGAACCGTGACCATCACCAATCAAAGTATCATTGATGCAGGAACAAGCATTAGCGTATCGCTCGAAAACCAGTCCAACTTCAGTACGCAGCGCAAAACATTGCTGGGATTAGACTTGGACTATGCCTTCAATAAAGATTTCCATATCGGCGCCACGGTCATGCACTATGGCGAGAAGGCTCTGACCGAGAAAGTCTCGATTGGCGATGAGCTGGTCAACAATACCATCTGGGGCGTGAATGTGGCTTATAACACGAAGTTCATGTGGCTGACCAACTTGTTGAATAAAATACCCACGGTGAATGCCACGGCACCCTCAACCTTGACTTTTACAGGCGAGTTTGCGCAATTGCTGCCCCACCAGGCGAAACGTGGCTCTAATGCGGGAAGTTCCTACATTGATGACTTCGAGTCGACGCAATCGGGCATTGACTTGCGCTCGCCTTACGCGTGGTTCCTGGCCTCCACGCCCTATGACCCTGCCTCCGATGCGCTGTTCCCCGAGGCCGCCTTGTCCAATAATGTCGATTACGGGAAAAACCGCGCATTGCTCTCCTGGTACTATATCGACCGCCTCTTCACCCAGCGCAACTCGTCGTTCTGTCCTGGCTATATTAAAAACGACTTGGACCAATTGTCAAACCACTATGTGCGGGAAATCCCTTATAGCGAGGTGTTCCCGGGACGCGAGCTCAACTATGGCGAGTCGTCCATTATCCAAACGCTTAATCTGTCCTATTATCCTAACGAGCGAGGCCCCTATAACCTTGATGGGGCTAACATCGACCAGCAAGGCTACCTGCTCAATCCCGAAAAACGATGGGGGGGCATCATGCGCAAACTCGACAACACCAACTTCGAGACATCCAACATCGAGTACATTCAGTTCTGGTTGATGGATCCGTTCCTCGATGAGAACAACGATAACCGCGAGGGCGGAGACTTGTATTTCAACTTGGGCGAAGTGAGCGAGGATATTTTGAAAGACGGCTTGAAATCGTATGAAAACGGATTGCCCATTGATGCCGACACCACTTTCTTGAAAAAGACCGTCTGGGGCAAGGTGTCGACCAACACCTCCCTCACCTATGCTTTCGACACCTCATCGGGTTCACGCATCAAGCAGGATGTGGGACTTAATGGATTGTCAACCAGTGAGGAGAAAGAATTCCCGACCTACAAGAATTTTGTTGAGCAATTAAGCCAGGTTCTTCCTGCCGCTACTATTGCCACCATGGAGGAAGACCCTTTCTCGCCCATCAACGACCCGGCAGGAGACAACTATCACTTCTATCGGGGATATGACTACGACGAGAAAAAACTCTCCATCCTTGAGCGCTACAAGCACTATAACGGAACGGAAGGGAACTCGCTCTCGCAAGAAGATGCCAGCGACCCGCTGTATCAGTCTTCGCGCAGTGTGCCCGATGTGGAGGACCTCAACCAGGACAACACCCTCAACGAGTACGAGCGCTATTTCCAGTACAGAATCTCGCTCCGCCCCGAGGATTTGGTCGTGGGACGCAACTATATTGTCGATAAGCAAACGACCACCGCCACCACGCGCAACGGCAAGAACCCAACGGTGACTTGGTACCAGTTCAGCATCCCTTTGCGTGACTACGAGAAAGTGGTAGGCTCGATAAAAGACTTCTCGACGATTCGTTTTATTCGTATGTTCATGACCAATTTCAAGAAGCCGACGCATCTGCGATTCGCTACGATGGAATTGGTGCGAGGGGAGTGGCGGAACTATGACTACCAGCCTGACCTCAGGGGAAATGTCCCTGCCGATGGGGCGGTGACCGTCAACACGGTGAACATTGAGGAGAATGCCAGCCGTGAGCCTGTCAACTATGTCTTGCCCCCAGGAGTGAGCCGCATCGTCGATTCAGGGCAATCGCAAATCACCCAGCTTAACGAGCAGTCGATGCAAATGAAAGTTGAGGAATTGAAAACGGGCGAGGCACGTGGCGTGTACCGCAACACCAGCTTGGACTTGCGCATCTACAAGCGTTTGCAAATGTTTGTCCACAACGAGGCCTTTGTCGATGACCCCACGCACTTGAGCAATGGCGATGTCTCGGTATTTGTCCGCCTGGGTTCTGATGCCAAGAACAATTACTATGAGTACGAGATTCCCATGAGCGTGACGGCACCAGGGCACTATAGTACCAACAGCTCGGCTGACCGTGAGAAAGTGTGGCCCAAGGAAAACATGCTCGACATCGACCTTGATGTGCTCACCAGCGTGAAGAGAAACCGCAACGCCGCCAAAATGGGCGGGGTCGATGGCGTGAGCTACGGCTCGCGTTACACCGAGCAGGATCCCGCGCATCCTAACGATAGGATAACGATTATTGGCAACCCCTCGTTGGGCGACGTGCGCGTGATGATGATTGGCGTGCGCAACAACTCAAGCACGACGAAGAATTGCGTCGTGTGGGTCGATGAGTTGCGTGTGACTGACTTTGATCAAGATGGCGGATGGGCGGCCAAGGTGAACGCGAATCTTAACATGAGCGATATTGCAACCGTCAATTTTGGCTATCACAAGGAAACGAGTGGATTCGGATCGGTCGACCAGGGACTGAGTGCGCGCCGCCTCGATGACTATGACCAGGTGAATATCGCCGTCCAGGGTGACGCGGGACGCTTCCTCCCCGAGAAAGTAAAGCTCAAAGCCCCTATTTACTACTCCTATAGTAACGAGAAAACCACTCCCAAGTATAACCCACTCGACCGGGACATCTTGCTTTCTGACGCGATTGACGCATGCGCCACCAAGGAGCAGCGAGACTCCATCAACGACTATGCCTTGAGCCGACACACGGTGAAGAGCTTCTCTATCTCTGGTCTCAAGTTCGACGTCAAGAGCAAGAACCCGATGCCCTGGGACCCTGCAAATTTCACGTTTAGCTACTCCTTTAACAAGCAGCACACGAGCGACCCCAACAATGTGTATGAAAACACCAATGACTACCGGGGCAGCTTCCAGTACAACTGGACACCCTATGCCAAGCCGTTCAAGCCGTTCAAGCACTTCATCAAGGAGAAGAACAAGAGGTTGAAGTTCTTCCGCGAATGGGAATTCCATTGGCTGCCGGCATCGATTGCGTTTAATAGCAATATCTCTCGTTACTACTATGAGCAACAAACTCGCAACGAGACGGGGATTGATGTAGAGTTACCAGTATCGGTGAGCAAGAACTTCTTGTGGGACCGCCAGTTTGCTATCTCTTGGAACTTTACCAAGTCGTTCAATGTCTCGCTAAATACCAACACGACCGCCCACATCATGGAACCCGTGGGGCAAGTGAACAAGAAACTTTTCCCCGACAAGTATCGTGACTGGAAGGACTCCGTAATGCAATCGCTGAAGCACTTGGGCACGCCTTGGGCCTATCATCAGACTTTTACCGCTTCCTACAAGGCTCCGTTTAGCAGTATTCCCTTCCTGAGCTGGATTTCGGCCAATGCGGCCTATAATGCGACCTACAACTGGAATCGAGGAACAGCGGTTGATGAGGTGTTTTCTGGAAACACGGTTGCCAACCAGGCTTCGCTCAACATCGACACGCGCTTGAATCTTGACCAGCTCTATAACAAGATTCCCTATTTGAGAGAGGTCAATAAGCGCTTCTCAGGTTCTGGCTCAGCAGGTAGCGCGCGCCGCAATGAATCGCGGCGAGATAGAGGCGATGATAAAAAGACACCTGACGAGAAAAACCAAGGCAAGGGAAAGCCGAAAGTGAAGAAGTTCACCCGCACGTTTAAGTTGTTAAACGACTCCAACCTCGTCGTCCAACACAAGATGAATGTGAAAAATGTGCGTGTCACGGCAACTTTGACCAATGGAACCCGATTCCCCATCAAGTACAACGTGAAAGACAAGAACACCATCGAAGTGCTCAACAAGGGAAGCGAGAACATTAAGATTGTCATCACCGAGATTCCTGCCAAGGAAAAGAGCGGGTTTGTCTACGAGTTGGCGCAGTATGCGACACGGCTGGCCATGAGCGTGAAGAATGTGAGTGTGAAGTATCGCACGACGCGCCAGTTGTCGCTGCCGCAATTCATTCCTAACGTGGGAGACATTTTCGGCCAGAACAATCACTACGACGTGATGGCGCCAGGACTCGATTTCGCCTTTGGCCTCACCGACGAGAGCTACATCGATAAGGCCAAGCGCCGTGGCTGGCTGCTCTGTGATGAAAACATGACCACTCCTGCTATCTACAGCAAAACCCAGGAGTTTAATGCCGAGTTGCAGTTGGAACCGATTAGAGGGCTTAGAGTCACTTTGACGGGCAACCGCACCGATAACCGCACCAACCAGTTCCAGTTCATGTACGATGACATGACAACGCTGTTCTCGGGCAGCTACACAAAGACCCACATGGCGATTGCGACAGCCTTGCGCAGCTACAGCAGCGACAACGGCTATCACAGCGATGCCTTCGACAAGTTCTTGGCCAACATCCCCATCGTGGCGGGGCGCATCCAGTCGCGTTATGTGGGCCGCTGCTATCCCAACGCAGGCTTCATTGCCGGAACTGTCTATGCCGACCAGGTCTTTAATCCCGACAACGGCACCATCAGCACCACCAGCAGCGATGTGCTTATCCCGGCTTTCGTAGCCGCTTATTCGGGCAAGGATGCCAAGAAAATCACCTTGAATCCGTTCCCAGGGCTCAAGGAGATTCTGCCCAACTGGCGTGTGGCCTATGACGGCTTGACTAAAATTCCTTTCTTTAAGAAACATTTCAAGAGTTTCACGTTGAACCACGCCTATCAATGTACCTACCAGGTAGGCTCGTTCTCAAGCTATAGCGATTGGGTAACGATTGGCGAGGGCTTGGGCTTCACCCAAGCCGCGCTCACGGGCTGTCCTATCCCGTCGTCGCCTTTCAACATCTCATCGGTGACGATTACCGAGAAGTTCGCTCCATTGCTCGGCTTTAATGCCACGATGACCAACAATGTCACGTTCAATGCCGAGTATCGCGATGCGCGCACGCTGTCGCTGAACACCTCGGCGGGTCAAGTTGTCGAGGCCAACACCAAGTCGCTTGTTTTCGGGGCGGGCTACAAGATTGCCAATTTCAACTCAGTGCTCAAAATCAGGAGCAAGCAGAAGGGAGTGAGCAACGACCTCACGCTGAACTTTAATTTCCAGTTGAGCAACAACAATGCCCTGATTCGCAAGATTGAGTCCAACACGGCGCAGGCAACCAGCGGAACGCGCACCCTGGGCATTAACTTCACTGCCAATTATGTGGTGTCGAAGCGCATCACTTTGGGGGCTTTTGTCGATCATCAAGTCAACACACCCTTGGTCTCGACCAGCTCTTACCCCACGACCAACAGCAACTATGGCATTTCGCTCAACATGAGCTTAGCCAAGTAGCCCCCCGTCTTTGCATGGCTCATGCGGCAAGCGCCCGAGTCCTCTTTCAGGGAACTCGGGCGCTTGCTTTGCGGGAAATCGGCAAGTCTACTCTATCGTGAAATCTAAAGCGTCTTTCACTTTCTCGGGCAGTAGCGCGAAGTCAATGACCTCCTTAATCGTGTTGACGTAGTGGAAAGTAAGACCTTTCAAATAGATGTCCTTGATGTTATCGATGTCTTTCTTGTTCTCTTGACACAAGATGATGTCCTTGATGCCGGCGCGTTTCGCGGCCAGAATCTTCTCCTTGATTCCTCCCACTGGGAGTACTTTGCCCCGCAGCGTGATTTCGCCGGTCATGGCAAGGTGGTCGCGCACTTTGCGCTGGCTGAACGACGATGCCAAGGAAGTGACCATGGTCACGCCGGCCGACGGGCCGTCTTTGGGAATGGCGCCCTCTGGAACATGGATGTGGATGTTGTATCTCTCAAATAGCCGGTAGTCGATGCCAAACAGCTGGCTGTGAGCCTTGAGATACTGCAAGGCAATAACGGCCGACTCTTTCATCACATCGCCCAAGTTGCCCGTTAAGGTCAATTTGTCGCCGCCTTTCCCGGCCCGGGAAAGGGAGGACTCAATGAAGAGGATTTCACCTCCCGCTGCCGTCCAGGCTAAGCCGGTCACCACGCCTGCAAAATCGTTGCCCTCGTAGTTGTCGCTGTGAAATTCCTCTGGCCCCAAGTATTTTTGAACTAATTGGTCGGTGATGACAGTAGGGTAGGTGAGGTCGCCCAATGCTTTCATCCGCGCCACTTTGCGCAGCACTTTCCCGATTTTCTTCTCAAGCTCTCGCACTCCACTTTCACGAGTGTAGGATTCGATGATTTTCATGAGCGTGGCTTTGGAGAATGTGATTTCACGCTTGTCAAAACCATTTTCCTCAAGTTGTTTGGGTACAAGATGTCGCTTGGCAATCTCGATTTTCTCTTCGGCGATGTAGCCGTTGATTTCTATCAGTTCCATGCGGTCAAGCAAGGGCTGGGAAATCGTTTGAAGTGAGTTGGCAGTCGCGATAAAGAGCACTTTCGACAAGTCGTAGTCAATGTCGATGTAGTTGTCGTGGAAGTGGCTGTTTTGCTCGGGGTCAAGTACCTCAAGCAGGGCCGACGAGGGGTCGCCCTTGAAATCTTGCCCCACTTTGTCGATTTCGTCTAACACAATGACGGGATTGCTGCTCTCGCACTTGGCCATGGCCTCGATAATGCGCCCGGGCATTGCCCCGATGTATGTGCGCCGGTGGCCGCGAATCTCGGCCTCGTCGTGCAGGCCACCCAGCGAGATGCGGGCATATTTCCGGTTGAGGGCCTCGGCTACCGACCGGCCTAAGGAGGTCTTGCCCACGCCTGGAGGACCATAGAGGCAGATGATGGGCGCTTTCAAGTCGCCACGCAACTTGAGCACCGACAAGTGCTCAAGGATGCGGTCTTTCACATTCTCCAGCCCGTAGTGGTCAAGGTTGAGTTTGCGCTCCACTTTCTTGAGATTGAAATTATCTTTGGAGTAGGTGTCCCACGGCAAGTTGAGGAGCGTGTCAAGATAGTTGTATTGAACCGAGTAGTCTGGCGATTGGGAGTTGAGTCTCTCTAATTTCTTGATTTCCTTGTCAAATTGCCGTTGAACGTTCTCGTTCCATTTCTTCGCCTTGGAGCGCTCTTTGAATTCTTCGATGTCATCTTCCCCATTGCCGAGCTCTTGCTGAATCGTGCGTATTTGCTGCTGCAAGAAGTGCTCGCGTTGCTGCTGCGAGAGGTCTTCGCGCGTGCGCGAGGTGATGCTGGCTTTCAGCTCCACAAGTTGCGCCTCCTTGCTGAGCAGGGTGAAGAGCATCGATGCGCGTTTCTTCACATTTTGCTCTTCCAGCATCATTTGCTTCTGCTGGGGCTCAAAGGGCATGTTGCTGGCCAGGAAATTAATCAAGTATAGCGGGTCTTCGATATTCTTGATGGCAAATGACAGCTCGCGGGAACCGTCCCCCATGTTCTCAAGCATTTGGAAGGTGATTTCCTTGATCGAGGAGATGAGGATAGTGTATTCCTTGTCGTTCTTGCGTGGGAGGCGGTCTTCTAACAAGGTGATTTCCCCCTGTAGATAGGGGCTTGATGTGAGGATGCTGTCGAGTGTGAACGAGGAGCGGCCGTGGAGGATGACGTTGGTCGACCCATCGGGAAGCTCCAGAATTTTAACAATGTTGGCAAGTGTGCCCACGTGGTACAGGTCGTTCTCCGTTGGATCCTCAGTCTTACTGTCAATTTGGCATAGGACCCCAAGAGGCCGCGATTGCTTGTGCACCTCACTAATGAGCTGCATCGATTTCTTGCGACTCACGGCAATGGGCAAGGTCATGCCCGGAAACAGCACGGTGTTGCGCATGGGCAGGATAGCCACGCCGTCTCTATAGTTGTCTTGCTCAGCGGGGTCATCGCTTTTGCCGGCAGTAATCTCTGTGAAGATGGGCATCACGTGTGCTGCCACGCCATCGGCAGTCTCGCCATCGTTATCGTTGAAAAAGTCTATCATAATCAAAAGAAATGTCTGGTTAAAAAAGAGACAATACCCACTTTTTACAAATTCAATGCCAAAATTGCACATCTCGGGGAAATCCTGATAAGCCCTGGCACGACAGAGCGCTTGGCTGCCCGTGGGGTGACAAATTGTCGGTAATGCCCCCCTCCAAACGGTGTTGGCACAAAATGTGCAAAGATGAGGCTGGCTTGCGATAGCAAGTAGAATTGATGCAATATAAAATGTTTTTTAAATCATAATAATTATGACAATCAAACCATTAAGTGATCGTGTTCTTATTGAACCAGCAAAAGCTGAAGAGACAACTGCAGGTGGCATTATTATCCCCGACAGTGCAAAAGAGAAACCCTTGAAGGGTAAAGTGATTGCCGTGGGCAACGGCACAAAAGATGAAGAGATGGTCGTTAAGCCTGGCGATTGTGTCCTTTATGGAAAATATGCAGGAACCGAGATCGAAGTCGATGGCGCAAAGCAGTTGATGATGCGCCAGTCCGACATCCTGGCGATTGTTGGGCAATAACGTGTTGCACCTCTTTTTAATATTATTTTAATTATTTGATTCATTAAGGAGATTTTTATTATGGCAAAAATTATCAAATTCGATATCAAAGCCCGCGAGGAACTAAAGAAAGGCGTTGACCAATTGAGCAACGCAGTGAAAGTCACATTGGGCCCGAAAGGACGTAACGTCATTCTCGACAAGAAATTTGGCGCGCCTCACATCACCAAAGATGGCGTGAGCGTAGCCCGCGAGGTTGAGCTGGACGACGAGTTCCAAAACATCGGCGCACAGCTTGTGAAGGAAGTTGCCTCGAAGACCAACGACGATGCCGGCGATGGAACGACGACGGCAACCGTTCTCGCACAAGCTATCGTGAACGAGGGCTTGAAGAACGTGGCCGCTGGCGCTAACCCCATGGACCTGAAGCGCGGCATCGACAAGGCTGTGGAGAAAGTGGTCGAGAGCATCAAGGCCCAGTCCCAAGAAGTGGGCGACGACTTCAGTAAGATTGAAAACGTGGCGCGCGTCAGCGCCAACAACGACGCCAAGATTGGCGAGCTCATTGCCGAGGCCATGAAGAAAGTGAAACGCGACGGCGTGATTACGGTCGAGGAAGCCAAGGGCACCGACACCCGTGTGGATGTGGTTGAGGGAATGCAGTTTGACCGCGGCTACATTTCTCCCTATTTTGTGACCAATGCCGAGAAAATGGACTGCGAAATGGAACACCCCTACATTTTGCTCTACGACAAGAAAATCTCGGTCCTCAAGGACATGCTTCCCATTCTTGAACAGACCGCTCAAAGCGGCCGCCCACTGCTCATTATCGCCGAGGATGTCGATAGCGAGGCACTGGCAACTTTGGTGGTCAACCGCCTGCGCGGCTCGCTCAAAGTGTGTGCCGTGAAAGCGCCGGGCTTTGGCGACCGCCGCAAGGAGATGCTGGAGGACATCGCCATTCTCACGGGTGGCATTGTCATCAGCGAGGAAAAGGGTATCAAGCTCGATGGCGCCAAGATGGAAATGCTGGGCAGTGCCGAGAAAGTCACAGTGAACAAGGAAAACACGACAATCGTGAATGGCTCTGGCGATAAGTCTAAGATTGCCGACCGTGTTGCCCAAATTCGCACGCAAATCGACAACACGAAGTCAACCTACGACAAGGAAAAACTTCAAGAGCGTCTTGCCAAGATGGCAGGCGGCGTGGCAGTCCTTTACATTGGAGCACCCAGCGAGGTCGAGATGAAAGAGAAGAAAGACCGCGTTGAAGATGCTTTGAGCGCTACGCGGGCAGCTGTTGCCGAGGGTATTGTTCCCGGCGGCGGTGTGGCCTACATTCGCTGCATCGACGTGCTCGAAAACATGAAAGGCGAAAACGAGGACGAGACGACAGGTGTCAACATCGTGAAGCGCGCCATCGAGGAGCCGCTGCGCCAAATCGTTGACAATGCTGGCCTTGAGGGCGCTGTCGTGGTCAACGAGGTGCGCAATGGAAAGGATGATTACGGCTACAATGCCCGAACCGAGAAATACGAGCACCTGTTCGAGACGGGGGTCATCGACCCTGCCAAGGTTGCGCGCATCGCCTTGCAGAACGCCGCTTCGATTGCAGGCATGTTCCTCACCACAGAGTGCGTGATTGCCGAGAAAAAGGAAGAAGCGCCAGCTCCAGTGGCAGCCCCGGGTATGGGTGGCATGATGTAGGAATTTGAACACCGTCCCCATCGCACACGGTGCGATGCAGGCAGATTCTCATATAAAAGTGAACCCCAAAAGTTAAACAAAAAACTTTTGGGGTTCACTTTATCTTTTAATCCTTGAACGTAAAAAGTGTAAAAAGCGCTCCCCTTGCCGATTATTTTAGGTTTTTACCTAAAATCCGCCAGGCTGTCGGCACAGCGCTCGCCGTCGATTGCGCTTGAGACGATGCCACCCGCATAGCCAGCGCCCTCGCCACAGGGGTAAAGGCCTTTTACCTCGATGTGCGACAGCGTTTCCTCATGTCGGGGGATGCGCACGGGCGACGAGGTGCGGGTCTCAACGCCAATCACGATAGCCTGGTTGGTCAGGAAACCTTTTGCCGCGCGTCCAAAGGTTTGAAGCCCTTTGCGCAGGCGGGTGCTGACGAAAGCTGGCAGCCACTGGTCGAGCCGGGTGGGTTGAAGTCCAGCAGGGAATGAAGAGGGGGGAATCAGCTTTGAGGCCTTTCCTTCCACGAAGTCTTTCATGCGCTGTGCGCCAGCCACTTGGCTGTTTCCTGCCTCGGCATAGCAGCGCCGCTCAAGGGCTTCTTGAAAGCGCATCATGGCCAGCTCGTTAGATTTCAGGTACTGCTCTGGCAGGTCTTCAGGACGCACTTCCACGACCATGCCCGCGTTGGCCCAGTAGGTCCCGCGGTTGCTGGGCGACATGCCATTGACCACCAGCTGGCCTGGCGCGCTGGCTGCTGGAACAATCACACCGCCTGGGCACATGCAAAAACTGTACACGCCACGGCCGTCGACTTGGGTCACAAAACGGTATTCCGCCGCTGGCAGCCATGGGCCACGGCCGCTTTTGCTGTGGTATTGAATTTCGTCAATCAGGTGCTGGGGATGCTCAAGGCGCACGCCCACAGCGATTCCCTTACACTCTAATTTCACGGCCTGGCGGTGTAGCATCTCGTACACGTCGCGAGCCGAGTGACCCGTTGCCAGGATCACGGGACCCGAGAATTGCTCGCCGCTATCGCAGGCCACGCCTTTTGCCTCGCCGTTGTCAATGAGAAGACGATTCACGCGGGTTTCAAAGTGCACCTCTCCACCATGCTCGATAATGCAGTTTCGCATGTTGGCGATGATGCCGGGCAGCTTGTCGCTCCCGATGTGGGGATGCGCGTCAATCAGGATGTCCTCGCTGGCGCCGTGCTGGACGAAGATACCCAAGATGCGCTCCACGCTGCCGCGCTTCTTGCTTCGGGTGTAGAGCTTGCCGTCGCTGTAGGCTCCCGCTCCTCCCTCGCCAAAGCAATAATTGCTGTTGGGGTCAACAATGCCCTCTCGCGAAATCCGCGCAACATCCACCCGCCTGTCGGTCACGTTTTTACCCCGTTCCAGCACGATGGGCTTGATGCCATGCTCGATGAGTCTGAGCGCCGCAAAGAGCCCTCCAGGGCCTGCACCCACGACGATGGCTTGCCGCTTGCCGCTGGCGGGGCGATACTGGATGGGAGGCACCAGGTGGTCGCGTTTCATGGGCTCGTCGACGTAAACGCGCACTTTCAGGCTCATCATCACGTTGCGCTGGCGGGCGTCAATCGACCGCTTGATGACGCGCACACCCTGGATGCGAGACATCGGCAAGTGGCGCTCGTGAGCGATGTAGTGGGCAATCTCGTCTTCGCTGGAAGCGATGCGCGGAGGCACGCGCATGTGGAGTTCTTCAACCATGAAATCGTATTTTTCTGCAAAAGTACGCATAATTGCGAGAAAAACACTAATTTTGCCCTTTCAAACTACTCTAAACTTGATAAAATGACCGACATCAGCAAGATTGGCGTACTTTTTGACCTCGATGGCGTGTTGCTTGACACCGAGACCATCTATGGTGAATTTTGGAGCGGGATTGATAGCAGGTTCCCAACGGGTGTGAGCCATTTCAGCGACGTGATTAAGGGGAAAAACCTCAAAGAGATTCTGGAGGGGTACTTTCGCCCCGAAAACCGAGCGGAAATTACCCGCATCCTGCAAGATTTCCAGCCCGTGATGCCCTATCGCTATTTCCCGCATGCCATGGAGTGGGTGCGGCAGCTGCGTGAGGCGGCTATCCCGATGTGTATTGTCACCAGTAGCGATAGGTTCAAGATGGAGGCGGTCTACAAGCAGCATCCTGAGTTCAAGGCCCATTTCGAGCATGTGATCGTGGGCGAAATGGTGGAGCGCGCCAAGCCCGATCCAGAATGTTTCTTGCTGGGCGCTCAATTGCTCAACAAGGACATTCGGGATTGCTACGTGTTTGAGGACTCGCTCAACGGCATCGCCGCCGGCCATGCGTCGGGCGCTAAGGTCATCGGCCTGGCGACGACCAATCCCCGAGAAATGATCACGGAGAACTCGCATCTCGTCATCGACAGTTTTGAGGGGTTCTCTATTGAAAAGATGCTTTCGATATGAAAATCACGTTGGCTGTAGTCGGCAAGACGGTGGCGGGCTATCTCAAGCAAGGGATTGAGGACTACGAGCGGCGGCTAAGTCACTATGTGCCTTTTGAAATCCGCTATGTGGAAGATGCCAGGAACACAAGACACCTCACCGATAGCCAGCAGAGGGCGAGTGAGGGCAAGCGCATCCTCGCCCTGTTCGACAGGAGCGATTTTGTGGTTCTGCTCGATGAGCACGGGCGTGAACGCACCTCTATGGAGTTTGCCGCCTATGTTCAGAAGCGCCTATCGAGCGGGACCCGGAGAGTCGTGTTTGTCGTGGGCGGGCCCTATGGCTTCTCGCCCGAGGTTTATGCTCGTGCCAACGACAAAATCTCATTTTCAAAGATGACGTTCTCGCACGAGATGATACGGCTCATCTTCACCGAGCAACTTTACCGGGCTTTCACCATTCTCAACCATGAGCCCTATCATCACGAGTGATGCGCGCTGTTGGCCTTGTGGGGCGCACGGGTGGGGCCGGTGGCTTCATTTTGCGGTCGCCAGCTCGTTGCCAGTGGCTTGGTCATAGACTTTGCACCCCGTGATTTCGAGGCCTTGTGCCTTGGCTTTTGCCACGATGTGCTCTGCCAGCTGTTTCCCGTCGCCGTCGCGGATTTGGTCAATGTGCGAGTCCACGGTGTAGACCACATAGCCATCGTCATCCACGGTCGCCTCAAGGGCACCGTCATTTTTCAGTTGCTGCACAAATTCCACCGTTGAGCCAGCAGTCTCTTTTTGCTCGTATTCTGATAGTTCCGAACGTTCCTTGCTGCCAGCGTCTTCATGCCCTTTCCCCTCCTTGCTGTTGCAACTGGTCAGAATGAGGGCTAACCCTACCACATATAGAAACTTTTTCATCTTTGAGCCAAATTTTTCAGCAAAAATAGGAAAAAATCCCCAATTGCGCACGCTTTTTGGGCTTTCAAAATCGGCAAAATGCCCAAGCGAGACAACATCCACAAGTGCCTTGGAATCTCTTTTGGCTGGTACACGTGCCAGTGTCGCGATATAAAAAAGTCACGGAGTGATTGCTCCGTGACTGTGGGCGTTGGCGGGTTTGAACCGTCGACCCCTTGAATGTCATTCAAGTACTCTGAACCAGCTGAGCTAA
>CABTZK010000026.1 GCA_902489275.1 uncultured Porphyromonadaceae bacterium | reverse complement strand
TTAGTGACGGGCGTGAGCGACGTGCGGGGGAGCAAGACGGTGACCCGTGTGCGCTACTACAGCCTGCAAGGCGTGGAGAGCAAGCGGCCGCACGAGGGCATCAACGTGGTGGTGACCACCTACAGCGACGGCAGCCGCCAGGTGACGAAACGGCTGCACTAAAACTGGAATTTTCACTGATTGAGCATTCTTGATATGTTTGAAAACCAACCGAAAGGAATCTACGCCCTCGCGCTGGCCAACACGGGCGAGCGCTTTGGCTACTACACGATGATCGCCGTGTTTGTGCTGTTTCTCAAGTCATCGTTTGGGTTGAGTGCCAGTGCCGCCGGAGCCATCTACGCCACATTTTTAGGGCTTGTCTACCTCACCCCGCTCTTGGGCGGGGCCATGGCCGACCGCTGGGGCTACGGCAAGATGGTGACCTGGGGCATCTTTGTGATGTTTTTGGGCTACCTGCTGCTGGCCATTCCGCTGGGCGGCGCGGCCATGGGCTTTGCGGCCATGCTGGCAGCCTTGCTGCTCATCAGCCTGGGCACGGGACTGTTCAAGGGCAACTTGCAGGTGATGGCGGGCAACCTCTACGACGAGGCCCGATACAACAGCCAGCGCGATGCCGGCTTCTCGCTGTTCTACATGGCCATCAACATCGGGTCGCTCTTCGCTCCCACCGCCGCGATCAAGGCGATGGAATTTGCCCAGTCGCATTTGGGGGCCAGCCAGGCCGAGAGCTACCACTACGCCTTTGGGGTGGCGTGCCTTTCGCTGATTTTGTCCGTGGCCATTTACTACGCGTTCCGGCACACCTTCCGGCACACCGAGGCCAGCAAGGGCAGCCAGCCGGCGGCCACGCAGCAGGAGGGCGACATCTCGAAGGAGGAGACCCGCTCGCGCGTCACCGCCCTGTGCTTGGTGTTCGCGGTGGTGATTTTCTTTTGGATGGCTTTTCAGCAAAACGGGCTCACGCTCACTTACTTTGCCGACGAGTTTGTGGCCAAGTCGTCATCGGGCGTGCAGAGCATGGCGTTCGACGTGTTCAACTTGGTGGCGCTCATTTTCATCGTCTACGCCCTCTTTGCCCTGTTTCAGAGCAAGGGGTTGCGCGCCAAGCTGATTTCGATAGCGGTGATCGCCGGCAGCGTGGGCTATCTCGTGGTGCAATACACCCACTTGCAGGGCAGCATCGACATTGCCGCCCCCATTTTCCAGCACTTCAACCCCTGCTTTGTGGTGATGCTCACCCCGGTGAGCTTAGGCCTCTTTGGCTGGCTGGCCAAGCGCGGCAAGGAGCCCAGCGCCCCGCGCAAGATTGCCTTGGGCATGCTGGTGGCCGCCGCGGCCTACTGCGTGATGCTCGCTGGCTCGATGGGGCTGCTCTCGCCCGAGGCGCAAAAGACGGCCGGCGCGGCCGCCACCTTCGCATCGCCCAACTGGCTCATCTCCACCTACCTGATTCTCACCTTTGGCGAGCTGCTGCTCTCGCCCATCGGGATTTCGTTTGTGAGCAAGGTCGCTCCCCCCAAGTACAAGGGAATGATGATGGGCGGCTGGTTTGTGGCCACCGCCGCGGGCAACCTGCTCGTGAGCGTGGGCGGCTTCCTGTGGGGGAGCTTGCCGCTGTGGTGCGTGTGGAGCGTGTTTGCGGTGCTTTGCGCGCTTTCGGCGCTGTTCATGTTCTCCATCATGAAGCGGTTAGAGAAAGTGTCGCGATAGCAGCCATCGCGTGACCGGATTCCCACCAAAGCAAGCGCTCCGCCCTTGACAAAAGCGGAGCGCTTGCTCTTTTCTTTCTTTTCTTGCTGTGGCGCGAGGTCACGCCTGGCTCAAAATGGCTCGGGAGCGGTCACGGTCGCGCGTGAGCTGGGCGCGCAACTCCTCGACACTGCCCAACTTGAACTCCAAGCGCAGGAACTTGATGAACTCCAGCTCAACGACCTCGCCGTAGATGTCGCGGTCGAAGTCAAAAATGTTGACCTCCACGCTCAACTGGCTGCCATTGTCGAGCGTGGGGCGGCGCCCCACATTCACCATGCCTTGCAGGCGCTGGCCGCCCAAGTTGACCCACACGGCATAAGCGCCGTTGTGGGGCAGGATGAGGTTAGGGTTCAACATGCCTAAGTTGGCCGTGGGGAAGCCGATGCGCCGCCCGTTGTGGAAGCCCTGCACGACCGTTCCCTTGATTTTGAACGGGCGCCCCATGCAGCGCATGGCGTCATCGACCTTGCCCGACGCGATCAGGCGGCGAATGATGGAGCTGCTCACCGGGGCATGCGTTCCCAGATACTCGGGGGCTTTCACGATGTCGATGCCCAATGAGCGGCCGATGCTGACGTAGTGGGCGAAGTCCTCGCCCACATCGTGCCCAAAGTGATGGTCATAGCCCGCCACAAGCACAGCCATGCCAAAGCGGTCGCGCAGCAACTGGATGAACTGCCGGGAGCTGTAGCGCGAAAGCCGCTCGGTGAAATCGAGCAGGACCACGTAGTCCACGCCCAGGCGCTCAATCTCGGCCAGCTTGTCGTCTACCGTCATGAGCATCTTGAGGTCGCTGCCGGGGCGCAACACCACTTGCGGGTGCTGCACAAAGGTGACCACACAGGTCTTGAGGCCTCGCTGGGCAGCCTCGCGCTTGAGCGCGCCGATGAGCGTGAGATGCCCCAAATGCACGCCGTCGAACATGCCAATCGTGGCCGCGACGGTTCCCGGGGCAAGGCGGCTATTCTGATTCAGAATTTCCATTGGTGATCGTCCTCGTTTTAGCCGATGGTTTCTAATCGATATACTTTTTGATGATGCGCATCGTGTCGTTGCACAGCTTGATAAACACCTCGCGGTTTTTGAGCAAAGTCGACGACTTGATTTGCTTGTCGGAGCCCTTGAAGATAAAGCCCGTGTCGCTCGACTTGATAGCGCGCATCATGGCCCGGGCGCCGTTTTCGGTCTTGTTGAGGTAGCCCATGCGCACGTCGAAGCGGTCGATGAGGCGGTTGAGGCGCACCATGCTCAGGCTCACAATCCCCGGGTCGACGCTGTTCACGCCGATGTGCTGCGTGCGCAGCACCGTGCTCATGTAGATGGAGAACAGCGACAAGGCGAGCTTGCTTTGGGCATAGGCGGCAATGGGCATGAAGTTGCTCACGGCCGGGAACTCGTAGGGCAGCGACACCATGTGGCGGCTTAGCGAGGTAGAGAAGACGATGCGCCCTCCGTCGACAAACAACGGCTTGATCAACATCGAGAGCAGCACGGGGCTCAAGAAATTGACTTGCACGATTTTCTCATATCCGTCGCTCGACATCTCGCTGTGGCGCGAGATGTAGCTGGCATTGTTGACGAGCGCGGCCACGGGGCGACCCAGCGCCTTGACTTGGGCCACGAACGCTTTCACGCTCGCAAACGTGCCGAGGTCGAGCCGCATGGCAATGAGGTCCTGGTTGAGTGTCTTGATGCTGATTTCCTGTGCCACCTGAGCGGCTTTTTCCTGGTTGTAGCATGCCATGACCACGGCCTTGCCCTGCTCGGCCAGCTGGCGGGTCACGATCGTTCCCATTGCGTCGGTAGCGCCCGTGACAATATAGAGTGGTTTGAGTTTGTTCTGTTCCATGTTGATTGCAATAATAGATGTGTTTTTTTATTTCCCACGTCACCCGTTAGATGCTGTAGATGAAGTTGGCTATCGTCTGCCCCACAGCCTTGAGCGTGGCGGGGTCGATGTGCTCCATGGTGTCGCTCGTGGTGTGCCAGTGCTTGAAGAATCCCGCCTCGGTCTCGGGGCGCATGTCGATGATGTCGATGCAGGTGATTCCCGCGCGGTTGATGGGCACATGGTCGTCGTTGACGCTGCCCATGCTCTTGGCGACAAAGAATTTCCCATATCCCGATTTCTCGGCGGTGCCCCAGATGGCATCGACCAGCGGCTGCGACACTTGGATGGAGAAGCCCTCTTGCATGAACGTGGCGCCCTTGGCTCCCACCATGTCAAGCAGGATGCCATACATGGGCCGGTAGCCGTCGACGTGCGGGTGAGCGGCCCAGTACTGCGTGCCCAATGCCCAGCTTTCCTCATTGCTGTCGGTCCCCCAGTCCTCGGCATCGGTGATGAGGAAGTCGACCCCGATGGCGGGTTTCCGCGATTTCATCAAGCGGGCCAACTCCAGCAGCACGGCCGTTCCGCTGGCGGCATCGTTAGCCCCCATCACCGGCATCTTGCGCTTGGCGGGGTCGGGGTCGTTGTCGGCCCAGGGGCGGCAATCCCAGTGCGCCACGAGCAAGATGCGCTGGGTGGCATCGGGGTTGACGACCCCGATGTAGTTGACCGCGTTGAGGCGCTTGCCGTCGAAAGTGGTGACAGGCGCTTGCTGCACAATTACTTGGTCGCACGACTTCCTGAGCTGGGACTCGATGTAGGTTCCGCACTGGCTGTGAGCCGGTGTCCCGGGCACTCGCGGCCCGAAGTCACACTGGGTTTTCACATAGCGGTAAGCGCTATCGGCGTTAAAGTCGACAACGGCCTGCACCGTGTCGTTGCCCGCGGCAGCCGCATTGTCGCCCCCGGCAGCCCGGTTGCCGCCACAGGCCACCAGCAATGCCACGGCCGCCAGCACAGGGATGATGTTGAGTATTTTCATCTGAAAAAATCCATTTAATGTGCAAAATTACAATATTTCTCTCGCTTATTGGCCATTTAAACAATTTTTTCAACTAATTTTGTGGCACGAATGTAAAAAAACCTGCGATGAAAGGAAACGAGTGTGTCAACTTGCTGGAGCAGCACGGCATCCGCGTCACTGCCAACCGCATCGTCGTGCTCAAAGCCCTCGCGGCCGCGCGGCAGCCCCTGTCGCTCGCCGAGCTGGTCGACGAGGTGGGCACGATCGACAAGAGCGGCGTATTCCGCACCCTGACAACTTTTCACGCGCGCCATTTGGTGCACGTGATCGAGGGCGGGAGCGACAGCACCAAGTGGGAGCTGTGCCGCAGCCGCGACGAGCGCCACGACGACGACGCGCACGCGCACTTCTACTGCACACGCTGCCACCGCACGATGTGCCTCGACAGCATCGGCCTGCCCCGCGTGACGCTGCCCGCCGGGTTTGAGCAGCACAGCGCCAACTACGTGATTAGCGGCTTGTGCCCGCGCTGCTCGGCCAAGCAGTGACCTAATCCGCGCGAGTTGCGCCGGCTTTGCGCCTTTTTCCGAGCGACTCCAAAACTCCATCGCAAATTTGCCGGATTGGAAATTTTATCTTAAATTTGACGCATCAATCACATTCGTCTCTTTTTGAAACGACACCTTTAGAAGTCTTTTATAACACATCATTAAATAGTTAGTTTGTAATGAAAAAAATTTTGCTTTTCACACTGGCAATAGCCCTCATGGGCTGGTCGGCCACGATCGCCCAAAACGATGCGCAGCAAGGCAAGCGATACAACATGTACGGCGTGATGTTCTACAACTTGGAAAACTTGTTTGACACAATTAACGCCAATGGCGTCTACGATTTAGAGTTCTCGCCCAAAGGCGCACGCCAGTGGAACAGCCAAAAGTACTGGTCAAAGATACACAACATGGCTTATGCCATCAGCCAAATGGCCACGCCCAACACGCCCATGGGGCCTGCCGTGATTGGCGTGAGCGAGGTCGAGAACAAGAGCGTGCTGCAAGACCTGGTGCGCCAACCCGAAATCAAGGACTGGCACCTGCAAATCGTGCATCACGAGAGCCCCGACCGCCGCGGCATCGATGTGGCTTTCCTGTACAACCCGCGCTACTTCCAGTTGCAGAGCACCTCGGCCCAGCGGCTTCACATCCCCAGCAAGCCCGATTTCCGCACGCGCGACCAGTGGTGCATGACGGGCTTGCTGGCGGGCGAGAAGGTGACCTTCATCGTCAACCACTGGCCCTCGCGGTTAGGCGGCGAGGAGGCCTCAAGCCCCTTGCGCGAGGCTGCTGCAGCGCTATGCCGCCGCACCATCGACTCGCTGCTCGCGGTAGACCCCAACAGGGGCATCATCTTCATGGGCGACTTGAACGACGACCCGCAAAACAAGTCGTGCGCGCAAGTGCTGAAAGGCCGCAAGAAAATTGAGGATGTGACGGAGATGAGCGACTTGTATAACCCATTTTGGGAAAAACTGGACCGCGGCATCGGCACGCTGGCCTACAAAGGCAGCTGGAATCTCTTTGACCAAATCATGATGAACGCGTACTTCACGCGGCACTACAAAGGCAAGGACAAGCCACAACTCACGTTCTTGCGCGCCGAGGTGCTGAATCGCGACTTCCTGCGCACCCTCGAAGGCGACCGCCGGGGCTACCCTCTGCGTACGTTCTCGGGCGGCGTGTTCCTGAACGGTTACAGCGACCACTTCCCCACCGAGATTTTCCTGGTCAAGGAAGCCCCAAGCCGATAGCCGGGAACGCACGCAACCAAGCGCACGAGGGGCTGAAGAAGCGTGATTTTTACATCTTTTAGCAACGATGTGCATCGTTTCGGCACTATGGCAGATGAATTTTGCAGCACAGAACAAAAATCGCGAAAACGGGGCAAACTTTGTCTCGATGAAGCGACGACCACTTGAAATTTAAAAGAAACACATAAATAAAGAAAAGACAATGAGTGAAGAAAACATATTGCCACTGGATGGCGAGCAAACTGAGCACAAGCAGGTGTCGCCCGAGAAGCTGAAGGCCTTGCAAGTGGCCATGGACAAGATTGACAAGACCTATGGCCGTGGCTCTATCATGAAATTAGGCGACGACCACATCGAGAACGTGGAGGTGATCCCAACAGGATCGATGGGCCTTGACTACGCCTTGGGCGTGGGCGGCTATCCGCGAGGCCGCATTATCGAGATTTACGGGCCCGAGTCATCGGGCAAGACCACCCTGGCCATTCATGCCATTGCCGAGGCGCAAAAACTGGGCGGTATCGCCGCAATCATCGATGCCGAGCACGCTTTCGACCGCTTCTACGCCGAGCAACTGGGAGTGGATGTGAACAGCCTGCTCATTTCCCAACCCGACAACGGCGAGCAAGCCCTTGAAATCGCCGACCAGCTGATTCGCTCATCGGCCATCGACATCATTGTCATCGACTCGGTGGCCGCCTTGACTCCCAAAGCCGAGATTGAGGGAGAGATGGGCGATAACAAGATGGGGCTGCAAGCGCGCCTGATGAGCCAGGCCCTGCGCAAGCTCACGGCCACCATTAGCAAGACCAAGACGTGCTGCATCTTCATCAACCAGCTGCGCGAGAAAATCGGCATCACCTTTGGCAATACCGAGACCACCACGGGCGGCAACGCCTTGAAGTTCTACAGCAGCGTGCGCATCGACATTCGCCGACTGGGCCAAATCAAGGACGGCGAGCAGGCCATTGGCAATATCACCCGCGTGAAAGTGGTGAAAAACAAAGTGGCGCCCCCCTTCCGCAAAGTCGAGTTTGAAATCCTCTACGGCAAGGGCATCAGCAAGATGGGTGAGCTTTTGGACCTGAGCGTGCAGTTTGGCATCGTGAAGAAGAGCGGCTCGTGGTATTCCTACCAGGAAACCAAACTGGGACAGGGCCGCGAGAACACCAAGCAGATGATGACCGACAACCCGGAACTCGCCGAGGAACTGAAACAGAAAACCATGGCAGCGATGCACAACGAAAAGCCTGAGAAATCAGAGAAACAAACGAAAACTGAAACTTCGGCCGCCAAGAAATAGCCAGGATAAACGCCCACATCCCGCCAGCTTCATGCGGCATGGAGCCAGCGGGATTTTTTATCCGCAATAAGTTGTAATTTTACCTTTTTAAGGATGTAATTTTTCCATTATTGAGTGTATCTTTGCACCATCACACTTAAAAACTTACACAAAAATGACTCACACACCCACTCAAACTCAACTTTGCGAGCGCACCCAAAACCGGATGCGAAGAGACAAGGAATTTCTCGCGTTTTACGACGAGGCACTCGACCTGCTAATCGACCACAAGGTGGCGGGCGCTCGCGGCAAGGCCTTGAGATTGACCCTACAACTGTGCCAGCCTCGCTACTACCTTGACTACCAGCACGCCTACCCCATCGTGTGCGGCATCATTCGCCACGGCCAGTGCAACAAGACCATGCCGCTGCACCGCGACATGTGGAACGAGCTTGCCGACAAGGTGCAGGCCGTGATCGACGTGAGCGGCCTCTCGATTGCCAAGGCGCTGGAGTTTGTGCTCATGCACGGCCGCGCCTCACGGTTTTTCCTGACCGAGCCCTACGCCAAAGACAACCTGCTGCGCGCCCACAAGGACCGGCAGCAACGCTTAGACGCCATCGAGCGGCGAAAACAGTTGCTGAAAGAATTCATCGCCGCTTAGAGCAACCAATCTTCAATTAACACACACAACTGAATACGACCATCACAAACACACACAGCGACATGAAATCAAAACCAGTAACCCTGACGATTAAAATCGACAAAGACGACATTTTGCAGCCCATCTACGCCGCAAGCGCTTGGCTTTGCGCAAGCGATAAAAGCGCACGCCGCGTGACGGCCGACAACGAGCGGCTGTGCCTCGTGAAAGCAAAGGAGGCCTACGACGACTTGCACAGCCGCGTGATGAGACACGTCACATTCGCCAACTTCAACCCCAACATCGACAGCGCCAACGTGACGCTCACCTTTGAGTTTCGCTGCGCGCCCCGGGCAACGATGGCCGACGAGCTCAAGCAAATCGTGACGCAATACATCGCCAATTTCGCGCTCATGCGCCTCTATGGCGAGCAAGCGAGCTACTACAGCATCGCCTGCCGCAAATATCGGGCCCAGATGCTGCTCGTGTTTGCCCGCGATGCCAACGATGAATTGCTGCGAGCCTGAGAACAATCAGGGATTGAAAAGCGAAAGGCAAATCTTTTGCGCACTCAATCCCTGACTCTCCGCTTGATGTCGTTTGATGTCGAGGGACCTGGCGACGGGTTATTTCTACTCGCCGTCTTGATCCCGCTTCTGGCTATCATCGGGGTCCTCTCCAAGCTGACGAGAAATCTCATTGGCGATGCCCTCGATGGCATGAGCGGCGACCTTTCTCGCTTTGTGGGTCACGGCGCTCTTCACCTTGCGAGTCAGGGAATCGAACTCGTCCCCCACTTGGGTGGTGTCAAAGTCAATTTTTCCCACAATCCTGTCTGCGCCAGTTTCCGCATCCTCCATTTTTTCTTGAGCCTTGTCAATGAAGGCCTTGTCATCGGGCACGCCCACATAGCGCTGCACGACCTGCGCCACATCTTCTTTTCCAAAAGTGAACACATAGCCTAAAACACCCAGCGACACGGTGCGGCGCTTGCCCTGGAATTGAAGTTTCCCCACGTTAAAAAAGAAATAGTCATCCATCTCGAGACGCGTTTCCAGGAACCCGTTGACCACCTTGCCCGATAGCCACTTAGCGCCCTCTCCAGCCACGGGGATCTGCCCCAGCAAGCTACTGTCAACCGTCTCGTCGACATACTGCCGGCAAGCGGCCGAAATCTCGTCGACGTGGCGCTGGCGATTAGGTTTCGACACGACCAACAAGCCCAGAACGGCAATGGCTACCAGCAACACAATCCAGCCACGGCCGCTTTTCTTCTTGGGTTCAAAGGGGCGAGACTCAAAGCCGTGATGGCGCGCCGGCCCATCGGAGGACACAGAATGAGGAAGAGGGGGTGCCTGGGAAGCAGGTTGCTGACCAGCGGAGCAAGCGGCAGGCGGCGCATCGATGCCCACGGCAGGATGAGGCGCGGCACTGGCTGGCAAGTCGGGGACGCTGGCCTCAACAGCGCCTGCAAGCTCAGGAACGGCCGAGGCCTCTGTCCAGTCGGGCATCCCCTTGGTCCACACAAGCGTGTCGGGGCTCAAACCTTGCCGAGCGAGTTCCTCTACTTCGTAAGGGCCTTGCCGCACGTCATCTTTCACAATAAAGAATTTCATCATCTTGCTATATTACACGCTTGCGCAAAAGCGCAAACATCATTTGAAATAAAAACAACGTAAAGTTACCAATATCTCACATGCCTTGATGCAGGGAACACCGCCATTTAACTTAATTTAAGGAGAAAACGCGCAAGGTGAGCGGCTAATTTTCAAAGAAGGCACTTTGTGAGGGGAAGCCGTTGCCATGTAGAATTCTTTTTTGTAATTTTGCATCACAATGGCAAAGAAACTGGTCATGACACCCATGATGAAGCAGTTTACCGAGATGAAGCAACAACATCCCGACGCGTTGCTGCTGTTTCGCTGCGGTGACTTCTACGAGACCTATGGCGACGACGCGATTACCGCGAGCGAGCTCCTGGGCATCACCCTCACGCGCCGCGCCAACGGCGCCGCCAAGAGCGTGGAGATGGCCGGCTTCCCCCACCATGCCCTCGACACCTACTTGCCCAAGCTCGTGAGAGCCGGCAAGCGCGTGGCCATTTGCGACCAGCTTGAGGATCCCAAGCTCACCAAGAAGCTCGTGAAGCGCGGCATCACCGAGCTCGTCACCCCAGGCGTAGTCGTGGGCGGGAGCATCCTTGACCGCAAGGAGAACAACTTCTTGGCTGCCGTGCACATCGACAAGAGACCGACGTGCGGAGTGGCATTTTTAGACATTTCCACCGGCGAGTTCCTCACCGCCGAGGGCAATAGCGAGTACGTTGACAAGCTCTTGGGTAATTTCGCGCCCAAAGAGGTGCTCATCGAGCGCAGCAACCGGGCAAAATTCAACGCCTTGTTCTCGGCACGCTACCTCACCTTTGAACTCGACGACTGGATGTTCACCGAGTCGTCGGCACGTGACCGCTTGCTCAAGCACTTTGAAACCCAGTCAATGAAAGGCTTTGGCGTGGACAACATGCCTTTCGCCATCATTGCGTCGGGGGCGATTCTGCACTACCTCGACCTGACCCAACACACTCAAATCAAGCACATCGCCACTCTGAGCCGCATCGAGGCAGAGCGCTTCGTGCGTCTCGACAAGTTCACCGTGCGCAACCTTGAGATCGTGGTCCCCATGACCGAGGGTGGAAAATCGCTGTTGAGCGTGCTCGACAAGACCCTCTCTCCCATGGGCGGGCGCATGATGCACCGCTGGCTGCTCTTTCCACTCAAAGAGGCCAAGGCCATCAACCGCCGCCTTGACGTTGTGGAGCATTTTTTCAAGTTTCCTGACGACCGCGACCTGGTGACAGAGCAATTAGGGCTGGTGGGCGACATCGAGCGCCTCGTTTCCAAAGTGGCTGTGGGGCGCATCACCCCACGTGAACTGGTGCAACTCAAATGCGCCCTGCAAGCCATTGAGCCCATCATGCGCCTGTGCCAGTCGAGCGACAACGAGGTGCTGCGCGGATATGGCGAGCTGCTGAACCCATGCCCCATCATCCGCGACCGCATCGAGCGGGAGATTACCCCCGATGCTCCCAACCAGGTGAACCGTGGCGGCGTGATCAACCATGGCGTTGACACCCAGCTCGACGAGCTGCGCGACCTCTCGGCATCCAGCAAGGACTACCTGATGCGCATGCAGCAACGCGAAAGCGAGCGCACCGGCATCCCTAACCTCAAGGTCGCCTACAACAATGTGTTTGGCTACTACATCGAGGTGCGCAATACCCACAAAGACAAAGTGCCCGGCCAGTGGGTGCGCAAGCAAACGCTGGTGAATGCCGAACGCTACATCACGCAGGAACTCAAAGAATACGAAGAGAAAATACTGGGCGCGGAAGAGAAAATACTCCTCATTGAGACGCGCCTGTTCAACGAGCTGGTCACTGCCGTGACCGACTATATCCCAGCCATCCAGACCGACTCGGCGCTGCTTGCCAAGCTCGACTGCCTGTGCGCCTTCACCCGCGTCGCCATCGAGAACCAATATACCCGCCCGGTCATTAGCGACGGGCTGGATCTCGACATCAACCAGGGGCGGCACCCCGTGATCGAGAAGCAGCTGCCGCCGGGGGAAATGTACGTCCCCAACACCATTCACCTGAGCAACGACGACCAGCAAGTGATGATTATCACCGGCCCTAACATGGCGGGCAAATCGGCGCTCTTGCGCCAGACGGCGCTCATCACGCTGATGGCTCAAATGGGATGCTACGTGCCGGCCGACTCTGCCAGCATTGGCCTTGTCGATAAGATTTTCACCCGTGTGGGCGCCAGCGACAACATCTCGCTGGGCGAATCCACCTTTATGGTCGAGATGACCGAGGCCGCCTCGATTCTCAACAACCTGAGCGAGCGCAGCCTCGTGCTCTTTGACGAGCTGGGCCGTGGCACCAGCACCTACGACGGCATCTCGATTGCATGGGCCATCGTGGAACACATTCACGAGAACCGCTGCCACGCCAAGACGCTGTTTGCCACCCACTACCATGAACTGAACGAAATGGCGAAGTCGTTTCGCCGCATCCGGAATTTCAATGTGAGCGTGAAGGAGATTGACGGGAAAGTGGTGTTCTTGCGCAAACTCGTGAAAGGCGGCAGCGAGCACTCCTTTGGCATCCACGTGGCCAAGATTGCCGGCATGCCCCCAAGCATCATAGAGCGCGCCAACGAGGTGCTGAAGCAACTCGAGGCCAACAACCGCAACGACGCAGCCTTGACCAAGGACTTGGGCGATGTGGCGCAACAGCGCAGCGGCTATCAGCTGTCGTTTTTCCAACTTGACGACCCGGTGCTGAGCCAAATACGCGACGAGATTCTCAACATCGACATCAATCACCTCACCCCCATGGAAGCGCTCAACAAATTGAACGACATCAAAAGCATCATCACCGGGAAATCTTAGCCCCCCGATGCAAAATGCAGGTCAAATTTGCACTGATTCGCTGAATTTTTGCGCAAAAAGTTTCTTCAAGGGAGTGGTTTTTGTTAAAGTGTACTAAAAAACGGCATTTTTCGCCTAAAAATCATTTTTTCATTTGGTGGTTCAAAAAAAATGCACTTTCTTTGCAATCGAAACAAAGAGTATAATAAATTTTTCATAAGATTGTTTTAGGCTTGTTTATTTCTATATATTATTCCAAATTGTTAAGTATTGTCCAGAATCCTCATTTAACACTGAAAAACATGAGAAAAGAAAGAGACCGGAAGTGATTTCTAGTCTCTTTTTTTATTGGTGTATTTCAGTTCAAGTCTCCTACTTTTTTTGGATGAAATCTAAGAAAGCCTGCTTGTAGCTGTCGCCAATGGGGATATAGACCTCTCCAAAGACGATGCGGTTGCGGTCGATTTCTCGAATCTTGCTCTTCGACACAATAAACGAGCGGTGCACTCGAATGAACCTGCTGGCGGGCAGCATTTGCTCCATGGCCTTCATGTTCATGAGCGAGAGAATGGGGCGCGGCGCGGCGTCGGTGTAGATTTTCACGTAGTCTTTTAGCCCCTCGACATATTTAATCTGGTCAAGGTCGATTTGCAGCAGCTTGTACTGGCTCTTGACAAAGATGCTCGTAACCTCCTCGGCTTTTGAAGCCTCCTCGGCCTTGCGCTTGAGTTCAAACCACTGCAAGGCCTTGTTGCAAGCCTCCAGGAAGTCAACATAGGAAATCGGTTTCATCAAGTAGTCGAGCGCATTGATGCGGTAGCCGTCCACAGCATACTGCTGGAATGCCGTGGTGAAGACGACACGCGTGGTCTCGGGCAGCATTTTGGAGAGTTCCAGTCCGCTAAGCTCGGGCATCTGGATGTCGAGGAAGATGACATCGACCGGGTTCTCGCTAAGGCTTTTCATCGCGTCGACGGCATTGGAGAACCTTCCCGTCAATTCCATAAAGGGAATTTTGTTCACATAGCTCACCAGCAATTCCACAGCCAGGGGCTCGTCGTCAACGATTGCGCATTTCAGGATCATGGGTGTAAATCATTATTTTGCTGTAATACTCTTGGCGGTCAGCGGTCACGCCTCTCTCCCACGTGTAGCGGCCAGGATACATGAGGTCGAGGCGCTTTTGCACCTGCCGCAGCCCCACGCCCGAGCCGCTCTTGTCGTTGCTGCTCTTGGGGAAGTTGCTGTTGCGAATCTCGCAGGTGACCGCCTGGGCATTCCTGCTCATCCTCATCATGATAAACCCTGCCCCACTGGGCGAGACGCCATGCTTGAAGGCATTCTCAATGAGCGAGATGAAAATGAGCGGCGCAATGGGCGTGGCATCGTCCTTGTCGATGAGGATGTCGATGTCGACCCTCACATTGCTGGTCACTCTGATTTTCATGAGCTCAATATAATTTTTCATGAATGCCACTTCCTTGTAAAGCGCCACCTGGTTCTGCTGGTTCTCGTAGAGCACGTGGCGCAGCAGCTTGCTCAATTCCTCGACGGCCACTTGCGCCTTCTCGGGCGCAAAAGCGATGAGGGCATAGATGTTGTTGAGCGTGTTCAGCAGGAAATGCGGGTTCAGCTGGTTGCGCAGGTTGCTCAACTCGGCCTCACTCTTGGCTTTCTCGACCTCGTGGCGAGCCTCCTCCAGGTGCTGCCAGCGCTGCGACATGCGCACCGCCAGGCTCAAGGCCGCAATCAGCATGAGCATCAATCCACTCTGGAAAGCCATTCCCCAGAAGCGCGGCCCATGATGACGGTGACGCCGCAGCGGCAGGTCGCCGGGCAGCAAGCTCTTGGCCATCATCCACCACTCAAACGATCCGGCCACGGCCGCGGCAATCAGAACCGCATTGAACAAGAAAAACCACCGGCGCTTGTGCTTGAAATAGAATTTGGGCACGAGCCACAAGTAGTTGGCATAGAACACCAGCACGTAGCTCAGGCTGCCCCCCAAGCCGCGAATCCAGTGATTGAGCCGCAAGTCCCACGTGTCGGTGAGGCGGTAGAACACCAGTGGCAGAAACAGCACGATGCCCCAGCACAGGATGTGTATCAGTAAATTGCGTCTCTTCTTCATTGGTCTTTCTTTCTCACTCACGGCAAAGATAGCATTTTTTTGCCGAAAGGCTCAAAAATCTTAGACCAAGCCTGCTTTCAGGTAGAAAATCCCCCCATTTTCATCGATAAAACCTTGAGGATGATGAAAATGGGGAACCCACGGCACGCGTGCGAATCATTTTTAAGGCGATATTCCTGATTGAACGTATAATTTTTACGATATTTGCAGTTGCGTTCGGGAGCAATTGCTGAATGAGCAAAATCTTGCAAAGATGACACAAATATGGATATGCGCCGCTGGGCTGTGCGGCACCACAATCATTGGAGCCGCGCTGGGCCTCCTCGTCAAGGAGTTGCCGCACAAGTGGAACGACACCGTGCTGGGCTACTGCGCCGGCATCATGCTGGCAGCCTCAACACTGGGCCTGATCGTGCCTGCGTTTGACATGGCTGGCTTGCCATCGTGGTGGATGGTTGCAGCGGGCGTGATGGCAGGGGCGCTGTTTCTGAATGTGCTTGATTTTGTCACTCCGCACATGCACCACCTCACTGGGCTGGACCGGGAGGAACACCGCAACAACAAGACGCTCAACCACATCCTGCTTTTTGTCATGGCTATCGCTTTGCACAAGATGCCCGAGGGCATGGCTGCCGGGGTGAGCATGAGCACCATGGCGACTGACTGGTCGGTGAGCTTCGGCATCGCTCTGCAAAACATTCCCGAGGGCATGGTCATCATTGCGCCACTGCTGGTGGCTGGGGTCTCCCGCATGCGCACTTTTTTCATTTCGCTGGGTATTAGCTTGCTTGGGGTCATCGGCGTGTGGATCGGTTTCGGGCTGGGTTCGGCATCGGGCACCTTGCTGCCCGTGATGCTGGGCTTCGCCGGCGGCGCGATGCTCTATGTCACGAGCGACGAGATGATACCCGAGACCCATGCCCACGGCTACCAAAAGCAGGCCACCTATGCGCTCCTGCTTGGCTTCATGACCCTGGTGGTGCTTGAGAAAGCGTTTGGGTGAAAAAGCACATTGGTGCAGGCATGGGGAGTTCACTCCTTTTCCTCTTCCTCGCGAGGCAGCACCTTGACGCGCACCAGCTCGATGCGCGCTGCGGTTTTCTTGAGCACCATGATCGAGAATCCATCGATACTGATGACATCGCCCTCCGAGGGGATAGCCTCCAAGTGATTGAGCAGCAGGCCGGCAAGAGTTTGGTAATCATCACTCTCGGGCAAGTCGAGGTGAAAACGCTCGTTGATTTCCTCAATTTCCATTCGTCCCGAGAATTCATAGGTGTCATTGGCAACGTGACGGGCTATGAGCTTGCTTCGGTCATGCTCGTCCTGAATATCGCCAAAGATTTCCTCCACAAGATCCTCCAGGGTGACCATGCCGCTGGTGCCACCAAACTCGTCGATGACGATGGCCATTGAGCGCTTCTCGTGCAGCAGGTTTTGCATCATCTTCTTGGCCAGCATGGTTTCGGGCGCGAAGAGGACGGGCATCACCTGCTCCTTCCAGTTCACACCGGTCACAAAGAGCTCTTTCACCGAGATAAAGCCTATCACGTGGTCAATATCCTCTTGATAGACCACCAACTTGCTTAAGCCTGTCTTGGAAAACAGCTCCACGAGCTGGTCGCGCGTGGTATCGGCAATGTCAACACCCACAATCTCGTTGCGCGGCACCATGCAGTCACGCAAGTGCGTGTCGCTGAAGTCGAGCGCATTCTCAAAAATCTTGATTTCACGCTCCACCTCCTTGTTCTCATCCTCTTGCTTGTCGATGTTGTCCTGCACATAGGCGTCAAGTTCCTCGACCGTGAGCACGTTCATCTTTCCGCTGTCGATTTTCACGCCCACCATGCGCATCATGCACTGCGACAAAAACTCGGTGAATTTCGAGATGGGGTACAGCATCCAGTAGCAGCAAAATAGCGGCAACGAGAACATCTTGAGCGATGAGTTGGGATTGATGCGGAAAATCGTCTTGGGGAAAAACTCGCCCATGACGAGGATGATCATGGTGGAAATCAAGGTAATGGTCAGCAGTCGCACAAACTCGTTGTCGCGCATGAGGAGCAACAGGTCGTTTTGTCCCGCGTAATGCTCCACCGGCATCGTGAGCAACGCCGACATCGACATGGAGTAAATCACATTCACCACATTGTTGCCAATGAGAATGGTGGAAATGAACATGCCCCGGTTGCGGTAGAACATATCGATGATTTTGTTCAGCAAACCGCCCTTTTTCGAGTCGATTTCAACACGCACCTTATTGGCCGAGACAAAGGCAATCTCCATCCCGGAAAAGAATGCTGAGCCTAAAATAGCCGCAATCAAGATAACCCACCAAATCGTGCTCCCAAATTCCATATTTCACTGCAAAGTTACTGAAAAAACTTGAAAAAAATGCACTTCACGTCTCATGCTCCTGCTTTTGAGGAAGCCTTGGAAGGGCGCGGGCGCCGCGCTGCCGTGAGGGTTTTCTTGGATTTGGCAGCTTTTGCGCCAAGATTCAAGATTCTCTCGTACTCGCCTGGCGTGGTGAAGATTTCCAGTGCCTTGTCAAGGGTCTTGTCCTGGATGAGCGAGTTCTCAATCTCGCCACGGTCAAAATAGTAGCGCTTCATGATCTCGCTCGACAGCAAAGTCTCGATGGACTTGCGGTTGTTGTCGAGGTCGTGCTCCAGGTCATGCTTGAGCAGCGTGGAGAGGCGGGCAAACTCGGCCTTGGTCGAGTCGTCCATGTAGCCCTCCAGCTCGGCCGTCTTCTTGAGCGTCTCAAGGCCTTGCTCGCACACCTTGTCATAGTCAAACTTCTTGGGGTCGATGAAAGCCTTGAAATCGTTGAAAATCTCATCGGTAATCCTGAAATCCTTGGCCGCGGGAACCGTGGGATGCTCGGCGGCATACTTGGTGGCAAAGTCAAAGGCCCAATTGTCGCGCACGATGTTATAGACCAGGCGATTCATCTCGGGGTAGTCAATCTTGACATCGGGCGTGATGCCGCCGCCGCCACGCACCTCTCGCCCGTGAGCCGTGTGATAGACCGTGGCAAGGCTGTCGGCCACACGCATGGCCGAGCCATCGGCATTGCGGTGCGAGTAGTCAATCTCCTGGATGAGTCGCCCGCTGGGAATGTAGTATTTCGCAATGGTCACCTTCATGAGCCCGCCATAGGGCAACTGCCGCGTAGCCTGGACCAGTCCCTTTCCAAACGAGCGCGAGCCAATCACCACCGCCCGGTCGAGGTCCTGCAAAGCGCCAGCGGTGATCTCGCTTGAGCTGGCCGTGGCGCCATCGATCATGACCACCAGCGGTATCTTGGGGGCGATGGGCTCCTCGGTCGTCTTGTAGACTTTGAAATTCTGGATCGAGCGTCCCTTGGTGTGCAGCACCTCGGTGCCCTTGGGCACAAAGAAGCCCACGATTTTCACTGCCTCTTCAAGCAAGCCGCCACCATTGCCGCGCACGTCGAGCACGATGTATTTCACAGCTGGGTTTTTCCTCAACTCCTCGATAGCCTTTTTCACTCCCTCGGCCGCATGCTCATTGAAGGTGGCGAGGTTGATATAGCCCAGGCCATCGCGTGCCACGCCATAGAAAGGCACCGGATTCAGCTTGATTTTCTCGCGGGTGATGACAAACGTCTTGAGGCTGTCGGGGTCGTAGGGGCGCTGCACCGTCACGGTGACTTGGGTGTTGACCTGCCCTTTCAGCCGCTTGCTCACCTCGTTATTGGGCATGTCCTTCACCGTGTCGCCATCAATCATGATGATGCGGTCGCCCATCCTGAGCCCCGCGCGATTTGCCGGGCTGTCCTCGTAGGGCCCCGAGATATACACGCCGCCGCTCTTGCGTTGCATGATATAGGAGCCGATGCCGCCATACTCGCCCGACGAGATCACGAGCAACTCGTCCTGGTTGTCGGCAGGGTAGTATTCGGTATAGGGGTCGATGTCGTTGAGCATACTGCTGATGGCCACCTCTATCGACTTCTGGGCGTTGAGCGTGTCGACGTAGAACGTGTTGAGCTCCTTGTAAACCGAGTTGAAAATATCGAGATTGCGAATCACTGCCGCGGCATCATTCTGTTTCTGTTGGCTCATCAGCGCTGGAGCCGCCATGCAGGCGAGGAGCGGCACCACGAGCCACGATTTCAACATTCTTTTCATTCTACTTGCAAATTTGACCGCTAAAATACTATTTTAAACTGGATTTTCCCCTTTTCGAATGCTTAAAAATCTTTTAATTTTTGTTTTTCCACAAGATTTTCAAAAAAAACATTGCAACTTTCAAAAATTTGGAGTACTTTTGCATCGCATTTCTCGGGAAGACTGTTTTTCTTGACAGATGCAACCGCTTCAATAGCTCAGTTGGTTAGAGCACCTGACTGTTAATCAGGGGGTCGTTGGTTCAAGTCCATCTTGAAGCGCAAAGCCGCAAGGCCACACCATGATGCTTCAATAGCTCAGTTGGTTAGAGCACCTGACTGTTAATCAGGGGGTCGTTGGTTCAAGTCCATCTTGAAGCGCAAAAGAAAGAGACGCTGCACGCAGCGCCTCTTTTTTTGCACCCTCTCACGAGCGAGGGCACTATTTCACTTGCACACCAGGTTTCACGGGCCCCGTCGGGCCAATCACCACCAGGCGGCCATCGGCGTCCTCGGCGCTCAACACCATGCCCTGGCTCGTAATGCCCTTAAAAGACCGAGGAGGAAAGTTGGCGACGAAGCACACCTGCTTGCCTACAAGGTCCTCGGGCTGGTAGTACTTGGCGATCCCGCTCACGATCGTGCGCCCTTTCAGGCCGTCGTCAATCTTGAGGCAAAGCAGCTTGTCGGTTTTTTTCACCTTGACACACTCGGTCACGGTACCCACACGGATGTCGAGCTTCAAGAAGTCGTCGAACGCGCACGGCCCGGCAATGGCGCGAGGCTGGAAATTGTTGATCATGTTTTCTTGCTTGATGCGAGCCAAGCGGTCGAGTTGCGCCTGAATCACATCGTCCTCGATTTTCTCAAAGAGCAGCACAGGCTTTTCTACCCTGTTGCCCGCCATGAGGATGTCGGTCGCGCCCAGGCGGCTCCAGTCGCACTTCTCCATGCCCAGCATGGCGCGCAGTTTCTCGCTGCTGAAGGGCAAGAACGGCTCGAAAGCAATGGCTAAGTTGGCACAAACCTGCAAGGCGATGTTCATGATGGTTTCCACGCGCTCCATGTCGGTCTTTGCCAGTTTCCAAGGCTCGGTGTCGGCCAAGTACTTGTTGCCGATGCGCGCCAAGTTCATGGCATCCTTGAGTGCCTCGCGGAAGTGGAAGTGCTCGATGTGGTCGCCCAAGGCATCTTTCACGCTCCTGAACTCCTCGATGACGCGGTGGTCATCGTCGGTGAGCGCGTGCGAATGGGGAATAACCCCGTCAAAGTACTTGTGCGTGAGCACGATCACACGGTTCACAAAGTTGCCATAGATGGCCACAAGCTCGCTGTTGTTGCGCTGCTGGAAGTCCTTCCAGGTGAAATCGTTATCCTTGGTCTCGGGAGCGTTGGCCGTGAGCACGTAGCGCAACACATCCTGCTTGCCGGGAAACTCTTCCAGGTAGTCGTTAAGCCAGATAGCCCAGTTGCGAGAGGTCGAGATTTTCTCGCCTTCCAGGTTGAGGAACTCGTTGGCGGGCACGTTATCGGGCAATTGGTAACTGCCCTCGGCCATGAGCATGGCCGGGAAAATCAGGCAGTGGAACACGATATTGTCCTTGCCAATGAAGTGAATGATGCGGGTGTCGCGGTCTTTCCAGTACGTTTCCCAGTCGTTGGGAAAGCGTTCCTTGGTGTTGCTAATGTAGCCAATGGGCGCATCGAACCACACGTAGAGTACCTTGCCCTCGACACCCTCGATGGGCACAGGAATCCCCCAGTTGAGGTCGCGAGTCACCGCACGGGGCTGCAAGTGCTCGTCGAGCCACGACTTGCACTGCCCGTACACGTTGGGCTTCCACTCCTTGTGCTCCTCCAGGATCCACTTGCGCAGGGCGGGTTCCCACTTGTCGAGCGGCATGTACCAGTGCTTGGTGGCCTTGAGCACAGGCACATGGCCGGTGATGGCGCTCTTGGGGTTGATGAGGTCGGTCGCGTTGAGGCTTGTGCCGCACGACTCGCACTGGTCGCCATAGGCGTGGTCAAAGCCGCAATGGGGGCATGTGCCCGTCACATAGCGATCGGCCAGGAACTGGCCCGCTTCCTCGTCATAGAGCTGTTCTGATGTTTTCTCAATGAACTCGCCCTTCTCGTAGAGCCGGCGGAAAAAATCGCTGGCGGTCTTGGCATGCGTCTCGCTCGTCGTGCGCGAATACACGTCGAACGAGATGCCCAGACCCTGGAACGACTTCTTGATGATGTTGTGGTAGCGGTCAACGATATCCTGTGGCTGAACGCCTTCCTTCTTGGCCTTGATGGTGATGGGCACACCGTGCTCGTCGCTCCCGCCAATCATGACCACATCCTCGCCTTTGAGGCGCAGGTAGCGGACATACTCATCGGCAGGGATGTAGACACCCGCCAGGTGGCCGATGTGAACGGGGCCGTTGGCGTAGGGCAACGCTGTGGTCACGAGCGTGCGCTTAAATTTCTTCTCTTCCATGATGGTAATATCAATCTTTTCTTGTAATTCGAATGCAAAGTTACAAAAAGATTCTATAAAGATTCAACAACCAGCCGCATCTATTTTTTCACATTCAATCACGGCCAGGAGCCAGCATTTGGCGAGGACGCTCAACGCCAGCCGCCGGCTTGCCCGCCCCGTCGCCCGAGGGGGAATAGTAGTAGCCGCCGTGGCTGTAGTAGTAGTCCTTGTCCCAGTTGGGCGATGCCACGTGGCGCAAGCGGAACGCGAAGTCGCTCTCCTCGTCCCAATAGATGCGCCCCCAGAAGTAGTAGCGGTCCAGGTCGTAGTTGTCGATATAGATCCAGTAGTCGTCTTCCTCAAAGTAAATCTCAATCACGCGACGACGCACTTTCCAGCGGATGTGGCTGGCCACGTAGTCGCATCCCCATGGCGCATCGGCGTAGTAATTCACCCAGTACCCCCGGCCAGAGGTCATGCGGAAGGGGCTCGTGACAAACTCCAGCTCCGAGTAGGTAGAATTGTAGCGCAATCCGTCATAGATGGCAATCATGTGGGTATTGCCGCTCCACGTCCCCTCAAGGTCGTAGGCAATCATCTCGTCCTCGCAGCCGGTCATCACCAAGGCTACCGCTGCCAGCAGGAAAAACACAAAGGAATGGCATAGCTTTTTCATCGTTTATTTTCTATTTTATGTTATGGGTTGTCAAGCACGTAGTTTTTCACTTCGTGCTCATTTACTTCATTTGACTTGAAAGCACACTCAAAGTTTAATGCATGGCCAGCCCCCAGCCCTCAAGCCCCTTGCTAACGGTTGAAGCCGCTCACTTGCCTGCTTTCATGAGGTCGCGAATCTCGGTGAGCAACTTCTCCTCGGCAGTGGGCTGTGCTGGTGCCGGCTCCTCGGCTTTCTTGCGCATGAGCCTGTTCATCGCCTTAATCATCAAGAAGATACACAGCGCAACAATCAGGAAGTCAATCACATTCTGGATAAAAACGCCATATTTGAGGACTGCGGCATGCTCGTCCTCTCCCAACTTGGCGGCCAAGCCCGTGAAATCGACTCCACCTGTCACTAAGCTCACCAACGGCATCAAGACGTCATCGACCAGCGAAGAGATGATCTTGCCAAACGCGCCGCCGATGATGACACCCACGGCCATGTCCATCACGTTGCCTTTCATGGCAAACTCCTTGAATTCCTTAAAAAAATTACTCATAGCACGATCTTTTTTATTTCAACCTATATCTTTGAAGTTTTTTCTTTTTGCGAGTCCTAACTATTAAACAATCTTAATTCAAGAATTTATCTTGCTGTTTTTTTCAGATTTGCTCGTCGGTTCACAAAAAAAACATTAATTTTGTAGCAAAATTCAGCGTAGCCTTTGGGATTGTCCCATAGCCACTGCAAAGATATGTTTTTTCAAAGAAAATAAGAATTTTTTAACCAACTTAATTCATTCACTATATTAATAACACGATTATGGGAAATATTAAAATCGCCATTAACGGTTTCGGCCGCATCGGCCGTCTCGCTTTCCGTCAGATGTTTGAGACTCCAGGTTATGAAGTGGTAGCTATCAACGACTTGACCAGTCCCAAAATGCTCGCCCACCTGCTGAAGTATGACACAGCCCAAGGTGGTTTCGCTGGCAAATATGGCGAAAACAAGCACACTGTAGCCTACAAGGACGCAGTTCTCGCCGAAGACGGCAAGACCACCAAAGTGCCGGGATCCATCACGGTTGATGGAAAAGAGATCACCATCTACGCTAAACCTAACGCCGCCGAACTGCCCTGGGGCACACTGGGCGTCGACGTCGTGCTTGAGTGCACAGGCTTCTACACCACGAAGGCCAAGTCACAGGCCCACATCGAGGCTGGCGCCAAGAAAGTAGTGATTTCGGCTCCTGCTGGCAACGACCTTCCTACCATTGTCTACAACGTGAACCACAACACCGTCACTCCACAAGATAACATCATCTCGGCCGCTTCTTGCACGACCAACTGCCTGGCTCCCATGGCACAAGCTCTGAACAACTATGCCCCCATCCAGAGTGGCATCATGTCGACGATTCACGCCTACACCGGCGACCAGATGATTCTCGACGGTCCACAACGCAAGGGCAACTTGCGCCGCTCGCGCGCAGGCGCTCAAAACATCGTGCCCAACAGCACAGGCGCTGCCAAGGCCATCGGCTTAGTGATTCCCGAGCTCAACGGCAAGCTCATCGGGTCGGCTCAACGTGTGCCAACACCCACGGGCTCAACCACGATTCTCATCGCTGTGGTGAAAGGGAAAGACATTACCAAAGAAAGCATCAACGCTGCCATGAAGGCCGCTTCGAATGAGAGCTTCGGCTACAACGAGGACGAAATCGTTTCTTCGGATATCATCGGCATGAAATACGGCTCGCTTTTCGACGCTACCCAGACGATGGTGAGCAAGATCGACGAGGAAACCTATCAGGTGCAAGTCGTCTCCTGGTACGACAATGAGAACTCCTACGTTTCTCAAATGGTGCGCACCATCAAGCACCTTGCAGACCTCAAATAATTCCTGCAAACTCTTTCTATCATCACTGAATGCAATCCCCGGGGCGCTCAAGCCTTGGGGATTGATTATTTCTTCACGGCAGGAGCGTCCAGCGCCGGGAAAGAGGAAAAGAAAGATTCAAAAAAACGCGTATTTGTTAGGGAAATCCAATATTTTTTTAGAACTTTGCGTAACGATTATCGTCCCCAGAAACTTGATTATCGAACCATTAATAAAAACAACTATCATGTACGGTAAAATCCAAGAACATCTGCAACAAGAACTGGCCGGCATCAAGGCTGCCGGTTTGTATAAGGAAGAACGCTTGATCACGACGCCACAGGCCGCCGCCATCAAAGTGAAACCCGGCACCGACGTGCTGAACTTCTGCGCCAACAACTATTTAGGCTTGAGCGACAACAGTCGCCTCATGGACGGTGCGGTGAAGATGATGAAGGAGCGCGGCTACGGCATGTCGTCAGTTCGCTTCATCTGTGGCACACAAGACATTCATAAAGACCTCGAAAAAGCCATTGCCGACTATTTCCACACCGACGACGCCATTCTCTACGGCTCGTGTTTCGATGCCAATGGCGGCCTCTTTGGCGCGCTGCTCGACGAGAACGACGCCATCATCAGCGACGCGCTCAATCACGCCTCCATCATCGACGGCGTGCGCCTGTGCAAGGCCAAACGCTACCGCTATGCCAACGCAAGCATGGAAGAGCTGGAGAAATGCCTGAAAGAAGCCCAAGCGCAACGTTTTCGCCTCATTGCCACCGACGGTGTGTTCTCGATGGACGGCAATGTTGCTCCCATGGACAAGATTTGCGAGTTGGCCGAGAAATATGACGCTATGGTCATGGTCGACGAGTCGCACTCGGCCGGCGTGGTTGGCCCCACGGGGCACGGCGTGGCCGAGCAGTTCAACCTCTATGGCAAAATCGACGTGTTCACCGGCACGCTGGGCAAAGCCTTTGGTGGCGCGATGGGGGGCTTCACGGCCGGCCGCCAGGAAATCATCGACATGCTCCGCCAGCGCAGCCGCCCCTACCTGTTCAGCAACAGCGTGGCCCCTGGCATCGTTGGCGCAAGTTTAGAGATGTTCAAGATGCTGAAAGAGAGCAACACACTGCACGACAAACTGGTTGAGAACGTGAACTACTTCCGCGACAAGATGATGGCCGCCGGCTTCGACATCAAGCCCACGCAAAGCGCCATTTGCGCCGTGATGCTCTACGATGCCAAGTTGAGCCAAGACTTTGCCGCCAAGATGCAAGAAGAGGGCATCTACGTGACGGGGTTCTACTATCCCGTCGTCCCCAAGGGCGAGGCACGCATCCGTGTCCAATTGAGCGCCGGCCACGAGCGCGAGCACCTCGACAAGTGCATCGCCGCCTTCATCAAGGTTGGCAAGGAGCTGGGCGTGCTCAAGTAGGGAAAAACAACAGCGCAAGGGGCAAGCGGCAGCCATGCCGTGCGCAACCTTACCGCTGGTCGACTTTCAACAAGAAAAAAGGCCCCAATTTGTGGGGTCTTTTTTTTGTTGCGCGCTATCGCTCCAATCGGGCGACAGCAACCTTGCTGGTTGAGCCTGGGCTATTTTACCCAAACCTTTTTCACTTGGCCGTCGCTCATGCAGGCAAGATTAATGCCGCTTTTCAGGAGCAAGAATGCGCCGACCTTGCATGTTATACCTTGCCACCTCTACGGCTTGCGCGCCACGCACACGTTGAAAGCGAGTTTCCCGATGCTTTCTGGAACAAACACATGCGACAAAGCACACGCGCTAAATAGTCATCCCTCAAAAGCTCGACTTACAACCAACAGATGGTATTGGATAACACCTTTGTTCATTAAAGTTGAAATCCACTCCCTGAATACTCCATTTTATCATAGTTCGAATAAGGCACAAAAGAAGCCGCATG
>CABTZK010000025.1 GCA_902489275.1 uncultured Porphyromonadaceae bacterium | reverse complement strand
GTAATCTCGCTGTCTTTCGCCTCGAGCGTCCCGAAGAACACCCCTGCCCGCTCGATGCGGGCGATAATCTGTTTACCAATCAGTTTGCTTTCCATTTCTCTTTGTTTTTTAAATTTGTTAAACAATCAGTTATAGTTTTGGTCTCTCAATATCGCTTATTTTAAGTTCATAACTATTCTTTCACCCACTTTATGGCGCGTGTAAGTGAGGCTATCCACTCGAAACCGCATCACACACTCCTTGTTTGCGACATAGAATATCCATTCAGGCGGTATGTACTCAGGACTATGCGTATTTGTATGGATAACAGGAACAGGGACAGGCATATACGCTTCCTGCACTGATTCCGCGCGCTCGTCGTCCATGTGTCCCCGCGTGTATTCCTTGCACACTAAAAAGCCTTTGAACGGCTCGGTTTTACACCCTGGTAAAACTGCTAATAGGATGAGAGCCAAAATGATTTTCTTCATATTACTTTTGTTTATTGATTAGATTGCTTTTGTTTATTGATTAGAGCGGGCAGTCGTCTTCGGCCATTTCTCCCGCCTAATGCCGAACGCTCACCGCCGCTCACGTGCCTATCGCCCGCTATCTTTGCGAGCAGCCGCTCATCGCCCCGCCTCCTTTCCAGCCCCGCGCCTTGACGCGGTGGCGGCCCATGTGAGAACCAGTGTCATCTTTGCCATGTCTCTTCAGTTTTTGCCGTTCATTTGCAAGAATCACCTCTTGCAGCAACTCACGACTGTTTCATATCATGTTTTCAATTGAAAGTTCTATCCTTGGCCGGGTCTTGTCAATCAGTTTCCTGGCTCGTATCTCGGCGCATAGCCGGTCGTTTTTGATAGCCTTGCACGATTGTAGGCAGTCAAGGACGATTTTCAGTGCGTTATCGAGGTCAGACCGGTCGCTAGGATAGTACACATCGATGTTGAGCAAGAATCGTGAGGAAACCATTGCCCCTCTGATTCCACATTGCATAAAGAACGACTGCTCGTAGGCTTTCAGCGCCTTGCCTTTGGCCAGTGAGGAGTGTCCCGCTATGGTGACGATGCGGTAGCTGTTCGACTTTGAGGGGACATTCCCGTATATAACGGTTCTCCACGTGCTCATATAGCCATGATGGTTACGATGTTTTCCTCGTAGTTCACGTTCACCTTGTAGTTGTCAATGCCAGCTGGGCGGCACGTCCTTTTCACATAGTACACCATCGAGTGTGCCGCCTTGGCTTGCGCCGGGCTGTCTACGATGTAGGAGCGGACTTCGCCCTTCTTGATTTTGATGATTTCTTCCTTTGTAATCTTCATTTTTATTTGTTTTTACTGTTTAACCCGAAATATACTCGACCCTGAACCAGGAAAGCGACTTTTCGTGCATCAGCTGCTTGAGCGCCAGCTTAAGGCCCTTGATAACCTCCTCGGCAACTCCCTGCATAGGTACATCGCAACCGTTTTTACGCTTGCGGGCAAGTGCCTATGGACACGGTGCTGTAGACGTGTTTTTGCTGTCATAGATACTCCCTGTTTTTCTCAGCCTCGCGCTCCACATAGAGCAGGTATTCCCGTTCCTCTGGCGCGGGCAGGTAGCACCCATGCTCTGCGCAGTAATCCCTTAAACGCTGTATGGCGAGTGTCATTTCAGCCGTGTCGAGCGATGCCGAAGAGCGCAGGTCTTTATACTCCGTGCCGTCGTTGGCTTTGCGCTCGACAATGAAAATGTCACTGTTGCAGGTTATCTTGAAGAAATGCCGCTTGGCGTACTCCCTTGAACAGCCGTAATGAATAGCCCACCAGGAGAGAATCAGGTGCAGGTACCTGTTTTGCGGTATAGTCCTTGCAGGGCGCTTTAAAGTGAGCAGCACCACCTTCTTGTCACGGTACAGCTCGTTTACCCGCTGTTTGAACTCCTCTCGCTGATAGGCGTTGCCCAGGTCGTAGAGCATGGCGAAGCCAAGTTAAAACGGCAAATCGTCGGTTTCCTCTGGCGTAGCCACGGGCGACTTTTCCACGTCATCGGGACTGACTCTCCTCGGGGCAAACGTCTTGCAGTCGCCAATGAAGCGGTTCTCGCCCTCCCGCAGTTCTTCCTTGCGGCATGACGCCACGATAAAGTGCGTGTCGCCATACTTTCCCACCTCCTTGCGCTCAATGACGTTGATGTTAAGGTAGAGCTTGCCGTTATCGGCTTTCTTGATGAGCCTCTTCGGTATGTCAGAGAGGCAGATACTTCCGTATAAATCCATAGTCGTGTAATTATTTGAATTTGATTGTTAAATATCCCTTTTTCGCTGTTTCTTTTGTGCAGTAGCGCTTGTACAGTTCCTCGTTCTCTTTCTTGAATGCGGAGCTGTCAAACCCCACAGAAGTCCTCGGCGCGGTGTATGAGAATGACGCTACGGGGGTAATCACGCTCTTGTCGCCACGCTCCACCATGGCCGCCTCGATCTCCGCCTTGAGCTTGTTGAACTGACTCTCGTACATCTCTATCTTGGCGTGAAGAGCCTGTAACGTACCGAGCGCGCCAGCGATGTATTCGGGAATGCCCCCGCCGTCACCGGCCTCGGCGGTGACGAATGGCTCTCCTGTCGCATCGGCATCGAGCAGCCTCTTGACTTCCTCTACTGGCTTGCGCTCTATTTCCACCCATTCGCAGTTGTCGTCCTTAAGCCATGTGGCCGTGACCTTCTCGATCTCTATATCGGGGTTCTGTAAGCTGAACAGGTAGGCGTAGATGGAGAGCTGCCACGACAAGTACTCCTTGTCGAGCTTGCTTGTTGTCTTGAGATCGTTGAGTATCACCGTCCCCGGGCGTGTGCCAGCATAAACGGCGTCAATGGCTGAAGCCACACGCACCCTGTCTGTGACCAGGTATTCCCTCGCCACGCTTACCAGCCCCAGGCTGTCCTTTAGCGCAATGTAGTTCATGGCCTCCTTGCAGCCCTCGGGGACTATGCCTATCTCGTCTACCATTTCGCACATCTTGTGGATATGCGAGCCGCGCTTGGCGGCCTGTGCGAGAATGTGGGCGGGAACGCCGTCGTATTTGTTCTGGAATACGAGCCGTGAGAGTATGCCCGTAATCCCCTTGAGTTCCTTGTCGCCAAGGAAATACTGGTGTGTGCCCTCGTTGAAGACCACACCAGAATCTGCCAGTTTAAGCTGCTGTTCCATTTGTGATATTGTTCTTTCTGTCTTTCAATTTGTTAATAAACTCTCCGTCGTGCTGAAGCCACTTGTTGGCATTAAATACGCCTGCGAGTTGTTCAACAGTGGTCGCCTTTTGTATCTGTGCCATGGCAGAGGCTTTAGCCTTGTCAACACGCCTTTTCCTTTCTTGCTCCGACTCGAGGGTGTAGCGCACCGCTCCCTTGTCGTCAACGATTTGCAGGGAGGAAATCACGCTGCCCGTGTAGTCAATCTGGCCCACATGAAAGCGTGTCTTTACCTTGTTTTGACCGTTGATGTCTTCGGGGTTGAGGTTTACAAATATTTTCGGTGCGGTGTAGAGTTCACGCCCGATGCCGAAGTTAAAGCATGCTCGCTTGAAAGCGTCGCTCGCCTGTCCTTTCTCCGCCTCGGTGCTGGACTCTGTCCCCACATCCTGTTTGCTCACCCATTGCCCTTTCTCCTTGTCATAGACCTCCACGGTGCAGAATAGTCTCCCGTTAATGAACTCATGATGTCTTTTCCAGTTCATAGGGCCAAAGGTCTCGTCGAGAATGTTCATGTCCACCCTCGCGTCCTTGTAGAGAAGCAGTGAACACCACTTCATGCCCTTGTCCACCTGCGCCACACGGCACTCGATGTCGTCCTTTGTCAATAATCTGATTTGTGACATAATTATTTGGTTTTTAGTTGTTAAACATGTTTTTATCCGCTCGTGCCGTACTGGGGATTGCACCCGGCCAGCTAGTTACACTACCGACCTGCAATAGTCCAGCTCGAAAAGCGACTTTTCTATTTCCTCGTCCTGGAACTTCTTCTCGATGCGGCACTCCCAGTCGTCAAAGTCAGGAAGCGCCACCACGGCCTCTTCGATGGCCGCCGTCACGTTGTCATGGCCTCGCCAGTCGTTGTCATTGTAGTATAGCACCTCTACGTCACCGCCGGCGTACGCCACCACTTGTATTTCCACCCCACATGGCAGGGTAAGCGTGGTATCCGCTGTGGTCTCTTTTTTACAGACGGCATCGTCGATGGCGCACGCCATCTCGCTTGCTATGTCCTCTATGAGGTTTCGGCGGGCTTTTGCTTTTGCTTTAGCCCTCGCCTCACTGATGAAAGGCTGCGATTCGCTGATGATGCCATCTGCCAGCGCTTTCATGTCATTCATGATCTCCATGATGCCTCTATTTTCTTCCATGATTATTTCTGTTTTACTTATTGTGGGGCGGGGTGGAGTTGCGCCACCCAAGATTGCTTGTCGCCCCGTTGTGTCAGTCGAGTGTCCTGGCTATCGAGCCGAAAACTGCCGCCGCCACTGCATAGAACAGCATGCCCATGATGCTGCCGTGGACAAGCTGTGCCGTGAAACCTGCGATGCACAGCATCAGCAAGAGCGCTGGAAAGGCATCGTAGCACCATTTCAGGAACTTGTAAACCCTATTTTCCATGTCATTTTTCATCGTCGTCTTGATTGTTATCTTTTTTATTGTTGTTCTCGCACCTCGGCTTCTTGTCTTGTTCCACGTAGTGGTCAAGAAGCCCGCAGTAGCGGCCGTTAATGCCGTTGTGGGCCAGAGGACATGCTTGGCACTTCGAGTTGCTCATGACATGCGGTTGTTGATTTCCTTGAGCACACCGGCATCGAATCTGAGCCTGCTGCCAACCTTGACGCATGGCACCTGCCCTCTGTCGATGCGCCTATACACGGCCGCCTTGGTAGTACCGAGTATTTCGGCGGCTCTGCCTATACCCACCATGCCACCTTCTTTCGCGTCGAGACGCTCTTCCATGACGGATATGCGCCCCTCGATTGAGTGTAGCAGAGTTAATATTTCTCTTTCTCTTGCCATTTTATTTGTTTGTCTCATTTACTTTCTTTAAATTTGCAAAGAACAAACACATATATATAAAAGCACGTTTTTGTCTATATGTTTGTACCAGTATTGCACTGCAAAGATAGTATCTCAAAAGAAACTTGTCAATAGATATAGTGTCTTTTAACTTTTAATTAACATTTATGTGACGTGATGTTAAGATTAGGTGCGCTGTGAAACATGCTTGATACTGCTTAATATCATTTGCAATCAACAGTAAATATGTGGCTATGAGAGAAACGAAGAGAGAGAGGCTTCACAAAGCCATGGATGCTTTAGGGCTTACGGACTACAGGGTTTATACCGATGTCCCAGGAATTACCAAGAACATGATGGTAAAACTGCGAAAAGGGGAGACAAGGGATGCCTCTTCTAAGATACTCGAGCCGTTTTGTCTTCATTACAAGAAAGTCAATCCGGCATGGCTGCTTACTGGAGAGGGCGATATGTTCCGTGACGAGGGGAATCCCGGTGAGGGCGATGGCGGCAGCACCACAACCAGGCGCTCAGGATACGGTTTTGGTGACGAGATCGCCGTGGGCAACGTAGCCTCACCTGCCGAAAATGTGAATGTGTTGGAGGAAAAGCCAATGGTTAGCTACACTAAGGGTAGGCCTTACTATGATGTGGACTTTATCGGGGGCTTCGATTTGGTAATGAACGACCAGACGGTATTGCCCCAATATTTCATCGACTTCGAACCCTACAACAAGGACGGGGTGCTGTGGTGCAATATCACGGGTCACTCCATGGAACCACTCATCTCAAGTGGAGATCTGATAGCAATTAAGGAGTTGGGGGACTGGCGGGACTTTATCCTCTATGGTGAGGTGTACGGAATTATCACTGAGGATATGCGCACGGTCAAGGTGGTTACAAAGTCTAAAAGAGGAGATAATTTTCTCCGGCTCGTTCCTGTGAACAAGTCCGATGAGTTCCAGCCACAAGACATCCCCGTGAGGCTGATAACCCACATCTTTAAGGTTCTCGGCTGCATGAAGAGGATGTGAACTCCTATTCCCAATATTTCAACACATGGAGAGGATGTTCCATATTGAGCATGGGCTGTGTAGTCATTCTTGCGATCTCGTCAGGCGCACCCCTCCCCGATGGCTGCGGGTGGATTGCGGTACAAATACGGCACAAAAAAGAATCCGACAAATGCAAATATCAACACACCAGCTTCTTGTGATTTATTTAACAATCCTGCGGATCACAAGGCGGTAAAAAGGGAGGACTTCATCAATGAAGTCCTCCCTTTTGTGTCACTCAGGCCTGGTGCCGATGTTCTCCCGTGTGCTGAAAGCCATCAAAAAAACGGGAAAGGGTGATAGCGCGTTTTCCTGTGTGCGTTGTCGCTCTCTACCGCGCCCACATGGGCTTGCTCTCCTGGATGGCGTTGAGGAAATAGGCCTCGCTCTTGATCATGTTGCGTGCTTGGAGAACCATGGTCTTGGTCTCGTTCAGAAGTTGCAGGAACAGCATGTCGCCACGGGTGTTGTTGTTGTGCTGCTCGTGCTGCTGCACACGCTGGATTTGCCGCTTGATGACCTCGGCGATGAGGTCAAAGAGCTCGTCGCGGCTCACCAGCACATCGTCGAGATTGCTGAAGTTCTTGTCACGCGCCATTGTGAAAATCTGCTTGAACACCTCGTCAACCTTGTCATTGACCAACTTTAGGTCGCGGATTTGCTCGCCCGACAGGGCGTGGTGGTTATTGTTGATGTGATTATAGGACGGGCGCGTGCAGTGCAGCAGCGCCTTTGAGACCTCGCCCAGGTAGTCGATGACTTGCACATAGTAGTGAGCCGTTTCCACATTCTGCGCCTCCAGTTTCTTGATGGTCGTGAGGATGGTGTACTTGCGTGTCTTGGCCTCGTGATAGATGTGCTCGCTTTCTCCAACCGCTTCCTTGCTTGTTCTGCGGTTCTCGGTGAACAGTGAAACGAGCATGCGGTTATAGATGCGGTGCACATTCTCCACCATGGCGAGTACCAATTGGGTGCAGCGGTCGAGCACGTCGTCGGGCGTGTCTTCCTGATTGATGAGGGCTTCCTGTTTCTTGGCGGCTTTCTTGCTTCCGTCTTTTTTAAAGAAGCGGCGGAGCAGCGTGTAGGATGTAACGATGACGACCAAAGCAAGTGCCCACTCTTGCCCCCACACGAGCAATGCCGTGACGACAAAGGAGGCGACGCAGGCGATGAGCGCCGTCACAAACCAGCCCATAATGACAATAATCACTCCGCTGATGCGATACACAGCGCTGTCGCGCCCCCACACGCGATCGCTCAGCGACGAGCCCATCGAGACCATGAACACGACATAGGTGGTCGACAAGGGGAGCTTGAGCGAGGTGCCGATGCAAATCAGGATGCTGGCTGCCGCCAGGTTAACCACGGCGCGAATCTTGTCGTAGTTGGCGCCATTCTTCTCTTCCTTGGGCAAGGGGATGAAGCGGCGATTGATGGCATCGATGATGCGGTTGGGCACGTTCTTCAAGTAAAAATTGTTGATATTCACCGACATGCGCACCAGCGCACGCGAGAAAGCGGTGGAGTTGAATCGCTCCTGTTCCTCGTTTTGCGAGGCAAGGCTTAGCTCGGTTTGTGCCACGCGCATCGCGTCGCGCGAGAAAAACAGCGTGACCGACATGATGACGCCTGATCCCAAGAGAAAGAGCATATTGACCATGTCGGGGTTGGCAAGCCCTCCCATCAACAGGTTCTCGTCGCCAGCGTCTTTGGCCAGCGTGAAAGCGTCTAATCCAGCCAGCGGCACTCCGATGAAATTCACCAAGTCGTTGCCCGAGAATGCCAGCGCGAGTGAGAATGTTCCGCTCAGGATGGTGATTTTCATGATGCTCACCTTGCACCACTGCATCACCTTGAGGAACACCGAGCACGCGACCCACGTGCCAGGCAAGACCAGCTGCAAGTTGTCGTTGATAAAGCTCACAGCGGCGCTCGACAGCGTTCCAGACCCTTTCAGGCCCTTGAAGATGGCAAAGTAGAGAATGCCCGTGAGCGCGACGCCGCACCACATGGCGCCCCAGCGCTGGAACTGCTTGTGGTATCGGAACGTGAAGATGATCCTTGAAATATACATTAAAATGGCACCCACGATAAACGCCAGCACAACCGAGACGAGAATGGCCGAGATCATGCCTAACGCGCGGCCGCCGTTCACATACTGGTCCATGTCGCTAATCGTGAGGCTGTCGTCACCCGCGATGCGGAGCGCCGTCACTGCGACCGCTGCGCCCAGCAGGCCAAAAATCATCGACACTGTGGTCGATGTGGGCAGGCCCAGTTTGTTGTAGGCATCAAGCAGCATCACATTGGTGAGCATCACCCCGACATAGAGCATCATGACCTCGGAGAAGTTGAGTTTTTCGGGATGGAACATGCCCGTACGCGCCACCTCCATCATGCCATGCGAGGTGAGTACGCCCAGCATGATACCGCCTACGCACACGATGAGAATGGTGCGGAACGAGGCAACTTTGCTGCCAATGGCTGAGTTCAAGAAATTGATGGCGTCATTGCTCACGCCCACAACCAGAATCACGACCGCCAAAATGGCCAAAATCACGACAATGATAACAAAAATTGGAGACATAACGGTGAGTTTAAAGTTTGCAGTTTGCCCTTTGCAGTCTGCATGATGAGCATGGCGACTGCAAAATTGCGATATTCTAATTATTGATGATACATTTCGTTATTTGTGCAGTGAGAACTCAAATTCAAGCCCTCCACTCGGTCGGTTTCGCGCAATGATGCCTCCGTGATGAAACAGCACGGCATTTTTCACGATAGAGAGTCCCAAGCCAGTGCCGCCCAAGGCACGCGAGCGCCCTGTGTCGATGCGGTAGAAACGTTCAAACAGGCGCGGCAAGTGCTCTTTTGGCACACCGATGCCGTTGTCGCCAAACTTGAAGTGGTAGCTGTCTTTGTCCTCTTTCTCGAGTTTCACTTCCACGTCGCGTCCGCCGCTGTAGTTAAACGCATTCACCATCAAGTTGCGGAAAATCGACTCAATGAGGTTTTGGTTGCCGTTGATGGTCAGGCCATCGGGCACGTCGATGTGAATCCGCATTTGCTGCCCGATGGGGTACACTTTCATGTCGTCGGCCACCTGGTGGATAATCTTGCTCACGTCGACCTCGCTGCTCTGGATGCGCTCGGGCGCCTCGCTGATGCGGGTGATCACGCTCAAGTCGCTCAACAGCGAGCACAGGCGCTTCACGTTTTCATAGGCTTTGCCGATGAGCTGCTTTTTCTGCTCCTCGGGCAGACTGTTGTTTTCCAGCGTTTCCAGGCAAGCCTGAATCACATGTACGGGGGTTTTAATCTCGTGAGAGATGTTGTTGGTCAGCTGGTGCTTGATGCGGTTTTTCTCGCGTTGCTCGTAGATGGCCTCGCGCAGGTTCTTGTCGCGCTGCTCAGCCGTTTCCTGCAAGATTTTGTACAGGTTCACGATGTGGCTTGAGATTTCGCCCAGCTCATCGTCGGGGAAACTGCGCGTGTTGTAGTCGCTGATGTTGCCGAACTCTGCCTCATACGCGAAGTCGCGCAGGTTTTTCACGCTCCGGCTAATGCTGTGAGCGGCAAACCAGGCAATAATGGTCATGACCACGGCGATGGCCAAAATCAAGTAATTGTTGAAAGAGGCGACCTTGAGCATCTCCATGAGCGAGTGGTTGTAGGGTAGCGCCGTGCGGACGACGATGCCCCGGCCCCGCGTGGCCGAGTAAAGATACTCGCGGGAGTTGGTCGACGAGATGCGGCGCTTGGTGAATCCGTGCCCTGTGGCGATAGCGTCTTTCACCTCTTGCCTGTTGGCATGGTTGGTTTTCACCTCTCCATTGGAGTCATAAATCACATTGCCCCTGAAATCAATAATCGACACGCGCAACGAGTCGTTGGTGTCAAGGTTTTTAACAAAGTTGGCGTCAATTGAGTGCTCATCGTCCACGTGTTCAAGAATGCGGGCGTTTTGCACCTGCAGGAAGTTGTCGATGGAGGCAATTTTGTAGTCGCTTTCCCAGTTGTATTGCAGGGCGAAAAACACAGCCGTCAGCACCCATGTGAAAACCACGATGAGCAAGAACAAGCGCGCCTGCACACTAATCAGTCGTTTTAAAGCCATAGCCTTGTCCAGGTTTAGTAATAATGTAATTGCCGTAGTGGCCCAATTTCTTGCGCAGCCGCCCGATGTTGACATCGATGGTGCGGTCGACCACATAGACGTTTTCTTCCCACACGCGGTTCAAGATTTCGGCACGGGAAAACACCTTGTCGCGATTTTCAAGGAAAAACACTAACAGGTCAAATTCCTTGCCCGTGAGCATCACTGGCTTGTCGCCAATGAGGCAGGTGCGGGCGTTCTTGTCGAGCATGAGCTCTTGGAAAGAGACTTCGCTCTCGGGGGTGAACCGGCCGCTGCGGCGCAGCACGCTGCGCACCCTGGCCACCAGCTCGCGCATCGAGAATGGCTTCTTGATGTAGTCGTCGGCACCTGTTGCGAAGCCCTCTAACAGGTCACGCTCGGTGTCCTTGGCCGTACAGAAAATGACGGGCACGTCTCTGAGGGTGTCATGCTGGCGCAAGAGCTTGGCCAATTCAAAACCACTCATGCGCTCCATCATCACATCGAGCAGGAAGAGGTCGTAGCGTTCCAACCTCATTTTGAGCGCGTCCTCAGCGCTCATGGCTGTGTCGACGCTAAAGCCTGCAAGCTCAAGATTGAGCTTGAGCACGTAGCAAATCGACTCTTCGTCGTCAACAACCAGTATTTTAGGAGTTTTCATCATCCTGTACTATGTTAAAGAAACCATTTAGTGCTGCAAAATTAAGCGAATTTTCCCGCAAGGGTATAACAAAGATGTAACAATTCGGCCGAGAGCCTCGGGAGGCGTGAAACTGGCATGATCGCTGGCTTTGAGGGCCTTTTGCCGTCAGCCTGTTTCACTTGTCCGGCCGTTTCACAATGGGGTCGTAGTCGTATTTGTCATACACCTTGCGATGTAGCAGCTTGAACTTGTCGCTCAGCGGGTTACGCCAAGTGTTGTAGTAGGGTGTCGTGATGCGATCCAAGTGAAAGAGCAGGTTACTCAAGTCGTCGTTGGTGAACGGCCTGCCTGTGGCCTTCTGTACACGCGCAACGACCTCGGGGTGATGCTGCTGGCAGGCAGGAGAGAACCAAACCATAAAGGGGATGTCGTTTTGGCAGTGCATGAACTCGGGCGTTTCCCAAAGGTCAAAGTCACGGCTGGAATGGTCACGGTAGTCCCACACCTCCTCACCATGGTCGGCAAGCAAGAATGCGATGCCCAGGGAAGTAAGCACCCTCATGCCATAATCTGAGCCGAACACCCCGCGGCTGGCAAAACCAGGAATAGACGCTAACGTTCTTGGAGCCCACAGGAGGAGCAGCGACAAGAACAAGGAAAGCTGCCGATAGACGGGACGGGCGAGCGCCCACAGGAAGCGCAAAATCTTATGGATAGGTATCATCAACTTCTCAATCTTATCATATACAAAGATAATGAAAAAATCGCAAAAATAACCCCGAGCTGGAAAACACTTCCTCGTGTGGCAAGGTGTAGCGCCTCTGGTTAGTTAATATTGCTTTCGATATGCTAAAAATAGCCAAATATTTCATAAAAGCAGGCGCTATTTTCGCATTAATAGGATGTTTTTTTGCTTGATTGCGAGAAAACTACTACCTTTGTCTCGCAATTCGATGGAGGGGACCCCACAGGTTCTCTCATTTTTATTATTAACGGAAATCAAGAAGATCGATATTGGAAACCAGCATCAACATGTTGCTTTTTGAACAGATGCCCAGTCTCTAATATCGCATCATGACAAAACGATGATTGATCAGCAAGAGCTAACTACTGTGATCGAGAGCGCCCTGCAAGGCAGCGACCTTTTTCTTGTGGAGACGAAAGTGAGCGCTGGCGGTGTGGTCGAAGTGGTCATTGACAGTATGACCAGTGTGACCATTGACGATTGCGTGAGCGTGAACGACGCTGTGCTTGCCGCCTTTGACCGCGACAAGGGCGAGGACTATGAGCTCACCGTGGGCAGCTATGGCATCTCGGAGCCCTTCAAAGTGCCCCAGCACTACGAGAAGAATTTAGGCGGCGAGGTGGAGGTGCTCACGCGCGCGGGGCAGAAACTCAAAGGCACGCTCAAGGCCGCCGACGACGAGGGCTTCACCCTCGCCACGACGAAGAAAGTGAGACTTGAGGGGAAAAAGCACCCCGAGATGGTAGAGGAGAACACCCGCTACCGCTATGACGAAATAAAATATACAAAAAACATAATTCAGATTAAATAAAGACCTATGGCTTTAAAGAGAGAAGAGGCTGTCGATATGGCCAGCCGATTTGCGGAATTCAAGGAACTCAAGAACATCGACAAGACGACCATGATCAGCGTCTTGGAAGAATCTTTCAGAAGCGTACTGGCGAAAATGTTTGGTACCGACGAAAACTTCGATGTCATCATGAACCCCGACAAGGGCGACTGCGAGATTTACCAGAATCTTGAGGTCGTGCCCGATGGCGAGGTGGTGAATCCCAATCGGGAAATCAGCCTGACCGATGCGCGAAACGACGAGGATGACCCCGACCCCGATTGCGAAGTGGGGGAAGAGCACACGCGCAAAATCGACTTCGCAAAATTTGGCCGTCGAGCCATCTTGAATCTCCGCCAGACGCTGGCCAGCAAAATCCTTGACCTGCAAAAGGATGCCGTCTACACCAAGTTTAAGGACATGGAAGGCGAGCTCATCAGCGGTGAGGTGTACCAGGTGTGGAAGCGTGAAGTGCTTCTTCTCGACGACGACAAAAATGAGCTGCTCCTGCCCAAGGACCAGCAAATACCAGCCGACATTTACCGCAAGGGTGAAACGGTGCGCGCCGTGATATATAATGTGGACAACAAGAACAACAACCCCAAGATCACCGTGTCGCGCACGAGCGAGAACTTCATGCGCCGGTTGTTTGAGCTTGAGGTACCCGAAATCCACGATGGCCTCATCGTCATTCGCGCCGTTGCCCGCATCCCAGGCGAGCGCGCCAAGATCGCTGTTGAGAGCTACGACGACCGCATCGACCCTGTGGGGGCTTGCGTGGGCGTGAAAGGCAGCCGCATCCATGGCATCGTGCGCGAGCTGCGCAACGAGAACATCGACGTGATTAACTACACCACCAACCCTCAACTCTTCATCCAGCGTGCCTTGAGCCCTGCCAAAATCTCCTCTATTCGCCTTGACGAGGAGGGCAAGCGCGCCGAGGTTTTCTTGCGCCCCGAAGAGGTCTCGTTAGCCATTGGCAAGAACGGCTTGAACATCAAGCTGGCGTCGATGCTCACGGGCTACTCCATCGACGTGTACCGCGACCTTGAAAACGAAGGCGAGGAAGACATTTACCTCGATGAGTTCAAAGACGAGATTGACGATTGGGTCATCGAGACGTTGAAGGACATGGGCTGCGCCACGGCCAAGAGCGTGCTGCACACCCCGCGCCAAGACCTCATCGACAAGGCCGACCTTGAGGAAGATACCGTCGACAACGTGATTCGCATCCTCAAAGCCGAATTCGAAGAAGAGTAACCCACTGCCGGGAAATGGCTCATTTCGAAAATGGGCATTGCTCCTGCTGCCGAGAGATTTCTTCAACAAAACAAATTACAGAAAAAACGTTTCAATAGATATATGCGTAAGAAGTTAAGTAAAGTAGTAAAAGATTTAAACGTTGGCGTTCAGACAATCACGGATTTTCTCCAAAAGAAGAATATCGAGGTCGACACGAGTCCTAATGCGCGAGTAGACGAGGAGACTTACAACCTGCTCGTCAAGGAGTTCAAGCCCGACATGGAACAGAAATTGAAGAGCGAGAACTTCACGGCCGACCGTCAAAAGGAGAAAGCCAAGATCGCCGCTGTGAATGCCGCAAAGGAAGAAAAGAAGGTTGAGGAAATCAAGATTGACATCGAGCTCCGGGGGCCAAAGGTGATTGACAAAATCGACTTGAGCCAGGCGGGCAAGCCCGCGCCCAAGCGCAAGCCCGCGCCAAAGTCAGAGAAAGCACAGCCCAAGGCTGAGCCTAAGCAAGCACAACCCAAGGCTAAGCCTGTTGCAAGTCCATCGAAGATCGAGGAGAAGGCAGAGACTCCGAAAGCCATTCCCCAAGCCGAGGCGAAAGCCGTCCAGCCCAAGCAGGAGCAAAAGGCACAAGAAAAGCAGCCCGCACCAAAATTGGAGAATGCCCAACCCGAGCAGCCTGCCGACACGCCCAAGAAAGACGTTGAAAACAAAGAGCCAGAAATCTTTACTTACGGTACGCGCGAGCTCAAGAACACCATCAACATTGTGGGCAAAATTGACTTGAGCGCGATAAACCAATCTACACGCCCCAAGAAGAAGACAAAAGAAGAGCGACGCAACGAGCGCCTGAACAAGGAGAAGAACCGTCAAGCCACCCATGCCGACAGTCAGGGAGAAAAGCGCAAGCGCAAGCGCATCAGCAAAGAGAAAGTCGACATCGAGAAAACCTCGCAGGAGCTCAAGAGCAACACCAGTAGCAAGCGAAAGAAAGACCGGGGAAAGCGACCCTTCAAGCCCGAGGTGAGCGAAGAGGACGTGCAGCGTCAAATCAAGGAGACGCTTGCCCGCCTCCAAAACAAGCAGCAAAAGAAGAGCGCCAAGTGGCGCCGCGAGAAACGCGAGGCGATGCGCGAGGAAGAGCGCCAGGAGATGAAGCAGGAGCTCGCCGAGAAAAAAGTGCTGAAGCTCACCGAGTTTGTGACGGCCAACGACCTTGCCGCAATGATGAACATACCGATTAACAAGGTGATTGGGACTTGCATGAACTTGGGCGTAATGGTTTCAATCAACCAGCGGCTTGATGCCGAGACCATCAACATTGTTGCCGAGGAGTTTGGATTCACCACTCAATACGAGAGTGCCGATGTGGCTGAGCAAATTCACGAGGAGGCCGACAAGCCAGAGGATTTGGAGCAACGACCACCCGTAGTGACGGTGATGGGGCACGTTGACCACGGCAAGACCTCGCTGCTTGACTACATCCGCAACGCTAACGTGATCGCGGGCGAGGCAGGAGGAATCACACAGCACATTGGCGCCTACAACGTGAAGTTGAAGAGCGGCCGGCGCATCACTTTCCTCGACACCCCTGGGCACGAGGCGTTTACCGCCATGCGCGCCCGAGGTGCAAAAGTGACCGACATTGTCATCGTGATTGTTGCTGCCGACGATGCCGTGATGCCACAGACGGTTGAGGCGCTGAATCACGCATCGGCCGCGGGCGTTCCGATCATATTCGCGATCAACAAGATTGACAAGCCAGGAGCAAATCCTGATAAAATCAAAGAAGAACTGGCCAACATGAACTACCTCGTGGAGGAATGGGGCGGCAAGTACCAAAGTCAAGACATTAGCGCCAAGAAAGGCATCGGCGTGACCGATTTGCTTGACAAAGTGCTTCTTGAGGCTGACATGCTTGACTTGAAAGCCAACCCCAACCGCAAGGCAACGGGTTCTATCGTTGAGTCGTCGCTCGACAAGGGACGTGGCTATGTGGCTACTGTGCTCGTCGACAATGGAACGTTGCACGTGGGCGACATTGTCCTGGCCGGCACTCACTACGGCAAGGTAAAAGCGATGTTCAACGAGCGTAACCAGCGCATTGATGAGGCTGGCCCGTCGAGCCCAGCCTTGATTTTAGGCCTGGATGGCGCTCCAACCGCCGGTGACAAGTTTAATGTGATGGACACCGACCAAGAGGCTCGCCAAATCGCCAACAAACGCGAGCAGCTGCAGCGTGAACTCGGATTGCGCACGCAGAAGCGAGTGACCCTTGAGGACATTGGCCGCCGCCGCGCTTTGGGCGACTTCCACGAGTTGAACTGTATCGTCAAGGGCGACGTGGATGGATCTATCGAGGCTTTGAGCGACTCGCTCATCAAGCTATCGACCCCCGAGGTTCAGGTGAACGTGATTCACAAGGCCGTGGGCGCGATTACCGAGAGCGACGTGATTCTCGCCGCGGCCTCCGATGCCTACATCATCGGCTTCCAAGTGCGTCCTAATACCGATGCCAAGCGCCTGGCGTCGCAGGAGGGGGTCGACATCCGCATCTACTCGATTATCTACGATGCTATCGAGGAGGTGAAGAGTGCCATGGAGGGCATGCTGTCGCCCGAAATCAAGGAAGTGGTGCTGGGCAGTGCCCTGGTCAAGGAGGTTTACCACATCAGCAAAGTGGGCACGATTGCCGGCGCGCAAGTTCAGGAAGGCAAGCTCAAGGCCAAGTGCAAGGTGCGCTTGATACGCGATGGAATCGTTCGCCACACGGGCAACCTGGCCTCGCTCAAGCGTTTCAAGGACGATGCCAAGGAGGTGCTCTCTGGATTTGAGTGCGGATTGAGCATTCAGAGTTACAACGACTTGGCCGTGGGTGACATCATCGAGGGCTTCGAGGAGGTTGAAGTGGCCAAGACGCTGTAAAAAAGTGGGCAACGTCGTTCGGCGCTACTCGCTGCCAGCTATAGCAAATGAAATACTATCTCAACATAGGCACCAACCTTGGTGACCGGGAGCAAAACCTGCTGCGAGCCATTGCCGCCCTCAACGAGGGCAGCAGTGGCTGCTGCCTGGTTTCTCGCATTGTCAAGAGTGAGCCGTGGGGATTTGTGTCGCCCCATTCGTTCCTCAATGTGGGGGTCGCCGTGCAGGTCGAGAAATCACCACACGAAATGCTCCAGTGGATACACGAGATTGAGAGCCGCCTGGGCAGCGCTAACCACCGCGACACCAACGGGAACTACGTCGACCGCCTGGTAGATATCGATATCATGTCGATTGATGACAATCACGGTAATCCTGTCGTTGTCAATGCCCCAACCCTTCAAGTGCCGCATCCGCACCTTCAAGACCGTTTTTTTTTCAGCCACACCATGGAAGACTTGAAGCGATGGAAATAACGGCCATCAATTTGCCCGTGGCAGGCTTTTAGGGCCTGACGTGAGATTTCTCATGATGGCGTTTTTAGCCGTGCAAATGGCGGGAGTCGATGCCTCACACCGCCTCGATGCGGGTAATGGATTGCAAGATGTCGAGTGCCTGCAACACGGTCGTGACTTGACCAATGCGGAACGAGCGCCGTCCATTCACCTCGCGTATCTTGCAGCGTGTGGGGTTATGCTGCAAGTAGGCCAAAATGCGGCCAAATGCCTTTGACTGATAGTAGGCCACATTCTCCTGCCCCACGAAATAGATGTACATTTGACCCTGCTTGAGCGCGACTTTCTCGATGCCCAAGGCGCGTGCGGTGCGGCGCAAGGGCACAATGCGGATGAGTTCCTGCGCCACAGCCGGTATCTCTCCAAAGCGGTCACGCAACCGCTCCTCAAATTCCGCTACGTTTTTCTCGTCCTCAATCCCGTCAAGCTCGCGGTAGAGCGTGATGCGCTCGCTCTCTTGTGGCACGTAGGTTGCCGGGAACATCAGCTCTAAGTCGGTGTCAATGGTGCAATCGCTCACGTACTCGATGTCCTCGCCCGAGATTCTCGACTGCTCGGCTTCCTGGTCGGCAAATGCGTCGGCAAACTCCTCGGTTTTGAGCTCAAGCACGGCTTCTTTCAGGATTTTTTGATAGGTCTCGTAGCCCAGATCGGCGATAAATCCGCTCTGCTCGGCGCCCAGGAGGTTGCCGGCGCCGCGAATGTCGAGGTCCTGCATCGCGATGTGGATGCCCGAGCCCAAGTCGCTGAAGCTCTCGATGGCTTGCAGCCGGCGGCGGGCAATGGGCGTGAGCACCTTGGCCGAGGGCACCATCAGGTAGCAAAAAGCCTTGCGGTTGCTGCGCCCCACGCGGCCGCGCAACTGGTGCAGGTCGCTCAAGCCAAAGTTCTGGGCATTGTTGATGATAATCGTGTTCACATTGGGCATATCAATGCCACTCTCGATAATCGTGGTCGACAGCAACACGTCGTACTCGTGGTTCGAGAAGTCGATGATGCGTTTCTCCAACTCTCCGGGATCGATGCGGCCGTGCCCCACAACCACGCGTGCGTCGGGCACTACACGGTGAATCATGTGCTCCAGTGTGGTCAGTTGCTCGATGTTGTTGTTGACGAAGAAGACCTGGCCGTTGCGCGACAACTCAAAATTGATGGCCTCGCTCAAAATCTCATCGCTCAGGGTGTTCACCGAGGTGAGGATTGGGTAGCGATTGGGGGGGGGGGGGTTGATGGCGCTCAAGTCGCGCGCGCCCATGAGCGAGAACTGCAAGGTGCGCGGAATGGGGGTTGCGCTCATGGTGAGCGTGTCGACGTTGACCTTGAGTTGCTTCAGCCGCTCCTTGGTAGAAACGCCAAACTTTTGCTCCTCGTCAATCACGAGCAGGCCCAAGTCATGAAATTTTACGGTTTTTCCCACAAGTTTGTGGGTGCCAATGATGATGTCGATTTTCCCCTCGGCAAGGTCAGCCAGTATCTGCTTCGTGGCCTTTGGCTTGCGGGCACGGCTCAAGTACTCGACGCGCACGGGGAAATCTTTCAATCGCTCCTTGAACGTGTTGTAATGCTGGAATGCTAACACCGTGGTGGGCACTAAGACAGCCGTTTGCTTGCCATCGACAGCAGCCTTGAATGAGGCGCGAATGGCGACCTCGGTCTTGCCAAACCCCACATCGCCACACACCAAGCGGTCCATGGGCCTGGGGTGCTCCATGTCGGCTTTCACGGCCTGGGTGGCTTTGAGTTGGTCGGGAGTGTCCTCGTAGATGAAAGAGGCCTCAAGCTCTTGTTGCAAGTAGCTGTCGGGCTGATAGGCAAACCCCTTTTCCTCTCGGCGCTTGGCATAGAGTTGAATGAGGTCGCGGGCGATGTCTTTGAGCTTGCGCTTGGTGCGTGCCTTCATTTTGCTCCACGCGCCGCCTCCCAGTTTGCTCAAGCGGGGCTCGACACCTTCTTTCCCGCGATATTTCGAGAGCTTGTGCAACGCGTGAATCGACACGAGAATGACCGAGTTGTCTTGATACGTGAGCTTGATGAGCTCTTGCCGTGTGCCGTTAGTCGTGGTGCGTACCAACCCTGCAAACTTGCCAATCCCATGGTCTTCGTGAACGATGTAGTCGCCAACCTCAAGTTGGTTGAGTTCCTTGAGCGAGAGGGCGAGTTTACCGCTGCGAGCCCGGTCACTCTTGAGACTGTACTTGTGGAAACGGTCAAATATCTGGTGGTCGGTGAACACGCACAACTTCAAGTCATCATCGACGAAACCCTCATGCAGTGTTTTTTGCACAGCGGTGAATCGGATGTCGTCATTGCGATCCTCAAAAATCACGCGCAAGCGTTCGATTTGCTTCTCGCTGTCGCTCAAGATGTGAATTTGGTAGCCCCTTGCCAAGAAATCCTTAAACGACTGACCGATGAGGTCAAAATTCTTGTGATAGATGCCTTGCGGCGAGCAGTGGAAGGTGATTTTGCCATCGCAGGTCGCCTTGCTCTCGCCAAAACGGAAATCAATGCGCTTGAACTGGTTAAGCACCCTCGCGAAGCGAGCCGTGTCCACGACTTTCTTGAGCGCATCGGCATCGCAATCGGCGGTTATCACGGCACTCTCGCTCATCGTCTGCTCGCCAATGGCTTCCACCCGGCTCTTCAGCCACTCGGCATCGCGGCACACCAGCACGGTTTCGGGCTGGATAAACTCAAGCAGCGAGATGCCTGCCGCATTGGCCGAGGCGCTGTTGTTCAGAATCGAGATGCTGCCGAGTTTCTCCTCGCTCAACTGAGTCTCGACGTTGAACGTGCGAATTGAGTCGATTTCATCGCCAAAAAAGTCAATGCGGTAAGGTAACTCGTTGCTATAGGAAAACACGTCTAAAATCGAGCCGCGAATGGAGAATTGGCCTGGCTCGTACACATAGTCCACTTCCTGGAAGCCAAATTCGCGCAATCGCTTGGCCGTCTCGGTCAAATCGACGATTTTTCCAATTTTCAGATTGACGGTTGTCGATGTTATCGCCTGTTTGGTAGCCACTTTCTCGGCAAGCGCCTCGGGATAGGTGACCACGCAGCGCAGCGAGGGGTTCCCGTACCACTGGCTGATCACCTCGGTGCGCAAGATTTCACTGGGAGCGTCGATTTGACCGTACTTGATGTCGCGCTTGTAGCCCGACGGGAAAATGAGCGTTTCCTGCTCACCGTTGATTTGGCACAAGTCATGATAGAGGTAGCCTGCCTCGTCGAGGTCGTTAGCGACAATGAGATAGGGTGCCTTCAACCGAGGAAGCCGGGCCAACAGCATCGATGCTGACGAGCCGGCCAGTCCATCAACGAGCAACACATGACAGCTCGCCGCCGCCATCAATTTCTTGATGGCCGTCGTGCGCGCCTTGTTGTTGAAGATTTCACAAAGTTCCTTTAATTCCACAACGCGTAAGTAATTCGGTGCGCTGCACGCACCTCCGTTTTAATTAACGTTTTTTCGAGTTCCTAAAACCAAGCACCGTTGACAAGAACGGTGGCCTGCCTGGTTGTGGCGCTCACCTCGTGAGTTGGCGCTAAAAATGAGCTAACGCACAACGGGCATGGCAAAAATACAAATAAAATCTGAGAAATTTGCACCTTTTAAAGTGAATTTTCTGTTTTGCAACTTTCGGGATAAAATTGTATCTTTGCAGCCACACTGATCGTGAACAATCATCAAAATTCACCATAACTATACCTCGATGAGTAAAATGAATTTCATAAAAGAACTTGAGTGGAGAGGCATGATTAACAACATGATGCCGGGCACCGAAGAGCAATTGAACAAGGAAATGACCTCGGCCTACGTGGGGATTGACCCCACTGCCGACTCGCTGCACATTGGGCACCTGGTGGGCATCATGATGCTCAAGCACTTCCAGCGTGCCGGACACCGCCCCATTGCCCTCATTGGCGGCGCCACCGGCATGATTGGCGACCCCTCGATGAAATCGCAAGAGCGTGTGCTCATCGACGAGGCCACGCTGCGCCACAACCAGGAGTGCATCCGCAAGCAGCTGGCTCACTTTCTCGACTTCGACAGCGACGCGCCTAACCACGCGGTCATCGTCAACAACTACGACTGGATGAAAGACTACAGTTTCCTGCAATTCATCCGCGACATTGGCAAGCACATCACCGTGAACTACATGATGGCCAAGGACTCGGTGAAAAAGCGCTTGGCCGCCAATGCCGACCACGGCATGTCGTTCACCGAGTTCTCCTACCAGCTGCTGCAGGGCTATGACTTCCTGCACCTCTACGAGACCGAGGGCTGCAAGTTGCAGATGGGCGGCAGCGACCAGTGGGGAAACATCACCACGGGCACCGAGCTCATTCGGCGCATGAACGGCGGCGAGGCCTATGCGATTACTTGCCCATTGATTACCAAGGCCGATGGCACCAAGTTTGGCAAGACCGAGGGCGGCAACGTGTGGCTGGACCGCAACCGCACCTCTCCCTACAGGTTCTACCAGTTCTGGCTCAACGTGAGCGACGAGGATGCCGCCAAATACATCAAGATCTTCACCGACCTCACCGAGGAAGAAATCAATGCTCTCGTCGAGGAGCAGGCAAAAGACCCTGGCATGCGCCCATTGCAGAAGCGCCTGGCCAGGGAAATCACGACCATGGTGCACGGTGCCGAGGACTACGAGACGGCTGTCGAGGCCTCGCAAATCCTGTTTTCCAACAAGGCCAAGGACATCTTGCACAAGATTGACGAGGACACGCTGCTGAGTGTCTTCGAGGGGGTTCCTCAATTTGAGGTGAGCAGGGACAGGCTATCGGCTGGCATCCCCGCCATTCAGCTGCTCACCGACGAGGCTGCCGTGTTTGCCAGCAAGGGCGAGATGCGCAAGATGACGCAAAACGGCGGCGTGAGCATCAACAAGGAGAAAGTCACCGACCAGAATATGCTCATCGGCGAGTCGATGTTGCTCAACGGCAAGTACCTGCTCGCCCAGCGTGGCAAGAAGAACTACTACTTGCTGATTGCGCGATAATCTCACACTACGCGCTCACTACAAGACCGCTGAGTCCCGTTTTGGAATGCCCAAAAAGGGGGTCGGCGATCTCATTTCATGCCGCTGGGATGTGGGCTACTCCTCGCTGTATGACGACACACAGGGCGAGGAGCAGGCAAGCAATCTTGACACAAAGCAGCGAGTCGCGTCCCGATAGGCGTCTTGCTTCGCGCCATCGTTTTTCCTCAACAAAACTATAAAATCTTTGGATGTTGCTTCTCAACGTGTCCTCAAATTGGGCGATGTCGAAACGGGTGGCTACTCCAGCATGTTTGCCTTGCAGCATATCTCTTTGTATTTGGCTTGGAAGAGCAGCCAGTTCCCCATCTCGGTGGCCAATGCTTGGCTCAGGCCCTATTGTTGTGGCTGAGCTCCAGGTTGTCGTTGAAAAGGCATAGGGAGGCAAATAGTGCTTTGTCGCTGGCCGTCAATGCGATGATCAAGGCGAGTGCCCCACTTACGATAAGTTTTCATCTTCAACAGCTGATTGAGCGGGTGAGAATCTCAATTAATTCTTTCACCCCCTCGGTAGCCACCTTGGGAATCACGTGTACGCGGCTGGGCACGGCTGCCGGGTGAGGGTCGATGTAGTAAATCTCGGCCGTGCTGGGCGCGTATTGCAGCAAGGCAGCGGCGGGATAGACCACCAGCGAGGTGCCGATGACCACAAACACATCGGCCTTCATGGCCAGCTGGCAAGCGGGCTCGAAATTGGGCACGGGCTCGCCAAAGAACACGATGTGGGGGCGAATGTGGTCGCCGTGGGGGTCAACCGTGTCGACGGTGGTGGCGAGTCCCTTGTCGCTCAATTGGTCGCAAGGCAGCGTGTAGATGCGGTTGGGGTGGGGCATCGAGCGCATTTTCATGAGCTCGCCGTGCAGGTGCAGCACGTGGGCGCTGCCGGCTTGCTCGTGCAGGTTGTCAACGTTTTGGGTGATGATGTTGACGTTGTAGTGCTTTTCTAATTCAACCAGGCCATAGTGCGCGGCGTTGGGCTTGACGTTCTCGGTCATCTTCTTGCGCAGGTTGCTGTAGAACTGGTGAATGAGTGCCGGGTTGCGGGCAAATCCCTCGTCGCTCGCCACCTCCATCACTGGATAGGTATCCCACAGGCCTCCAGCGTCACGATAAGTGGCCATTCCGCTCTCGGCACTGATGCCTGCTCCTGTGGATATAACTAAGTTTTTCATCTGTATGGATGTGAAGTGATACATTGGTATGGTTATCTCACCGCAAATTTAAACTTTTTTATTGGAAAAACCGCATTTAAAATGACAAATAACTTTAACTTTGCACCTAAGTTTGAAACAACGTGAACACAGATACCAACAGAATGGATAAATTAAGTTACGCATTAGGCCTGAGCATGGGCCAGAATTTCAAGGGAAGCGGCATTGCGCAGATGAATGTGCCTGACTTTGCCGATGCCCTCCAAGCCGTGTATGACAACAGCGAGAAAAAAATGAGTTACGACGAGGCGAAACAGATCGTGCAAGACTTCTTCTCTGAGCTTGAAGGCAAGGCGGGCGAGATGAACGCCAAGCTGGGCAAGGAGTTCCTTGCTCAAAACGCCAAGCAAGAGGGCGTGAAGGTGACAGCGAGCGGGCTTCAGTACCAAATCGTGAAAGAGGGCAACGGGGTGAAACCCGGGCCCAGCGACGTGGTGACCGTGCACTACACCGGCAAGCTGATCGACGGCACGGTGTTCGACAGCTCGGTCGAGCGCGGCGAGCCTGCTACCTTTGCCGTGGGGCAAGTGATTCCCGGTTGGGTAGAAGGGCTGCAAATGATGAGCGAGGGCGCGGCCTGGCGCTTGTTCATTCCCAGCGAGCTGGCCTACGGCGCTCATGGCACGGGACCCATTCAACCCCACTCGACGCTCATCTTCGATGTTCAGCTCATCAAGGTGGCTAAAAACAACGGCTAACAAACAATCACAAAAAAACACTTACGAAACTATGAAGAAATATCTTTCACTGATCCTTGCGGGAGCACTGCTGATAACCGTTGCCAGCTGCAACAAGAAAGGCAACGGCTCCACGCCAACCGAGGATAGCATCAGCCAGCTCTATGGCGAGGGCATGGGAGTCATGATGACCCAGCAAGTGGAACAGCAATCCCAAATGTCGGGAATGCCCATCGACAAGAAAGCCTACATGCAAGGCTTCGAGCGCGTGCTGTTAGGCGACACGACGATGGCCGCGCGCAGCATGGTGGCTGGCCAGACCGACGCGGCGGGTCTTGTCCAGCGTCTTGAGATGATGGAGAAACAGGGCATCCACATCAATCGGGAATTGATGATGGCTAAAATCAAGAAGCAATTCCTGAGCAACAAGAAAATCGACGAGATGGCCATGCAGGACAAGATGCAGAAACTGGGAGAGCGCTTGGAGGCGCTCATGATGAAGGCTCAAAGAGAAATCTCGACCAAGCTGGCGAAAGCCGGCAAGGACTTTCTCGCGAAAACGGCCAAGGACAAGAGCTTCAAGAAAACGCCCAGCGGCATGTACTACAAGATTCGCCAGCAAGGCAACGGAAAGACGTTCAAGCCAGGCGACAATGTGATGGTGAAATACACTGGCAGGCATGCCGACGGCACGGTCTTCGACCAGTCGGCCGAGCCAGTGATGTTCTCCATTCAGGAGGGCGCGCTCATCAAGGGATTCATCGAGGCTTTGCTCATGATGAGCCCTGGCGAGAAGATGCAAGTCGTGCTGCCCGCCAATCTTGGCTACGGGGCAGAGGGAGACCGCAACCCCATGACGGGCGAGCAAACCATCAAGGCCAACGAGGTGCTCGTGTTCGACATCGAGACCGTGCGCCTGGCCAGTGCCAGCGACGTGAAGAAAAACAGCCCCCAGCCAGCGGCTCCGCAACCCGAGCAGCCTTAGGCAACTCCTGAAAAACTGACGACGCGATGAAGAAAATCATTGTAGCCATTGTGGCTGGCGCATTGCTGGCTGGCGCAGCAGCCTGCAAGAAAAGCCACGCTGACGTTGACGCGCAAACCGCCGCCGAGCTCGACCAGAAACTCGCAGGCATGACCACCTACGAAAGCGAGGGCAAGCAATACGCCGAAGAGCAACTGAAGGCCGACACGGCCTACAAGCAGACGGCCACCGGCCTTGTGTACAAAATGATAGCCCCTGGCGCGGGCGAGACGTTCAAGCCCACCGACAACGTGCAGGTCATCTACACGGGGCAGCACATCGGCGGCGAGGTGTTCGACTCCAGCGAGGGCAAGCCCGTCGCATTCCCGCTACAGAATGTGGTGCCCGGATTCCGCGAGATGATCACGATGATGCGTCCTGGCGCGCGGGCACGCTGCATCATTCCCGGCAACTTGGCTTACGGCCAGCAAGGCAACCAAGGCATCGGTCCCAACGAGACCCTCGTGTTCGACATCGAGACCGTGGGCCTCACCCCATAGTGTGTAACAAAAAAAATCAATGTAATAAAACAAAAAAAAAAGAACATGAAAAAAGTATTGTATCTTGTCATGGCCGCAATGGTCATGTTCAGCGTGACCAGCTGCAACGAGAAAGCTGGCAACATCAAGAAAAACCCTAAAGCCAAGGCACTCGACGACTCAATCAGCCAAACCTTTGGCGAGGGCATGGGCAAAAACATGCTTCTCCAGGAAGCTGTGATGGACACCGCTAAGCTGATGCCCGGCCAGCAAAAACCCCTGAAAATTGACAAGAAGGCTTTCTTGCAAGGCATGAAAGACGCGCTAAGCCGCGACACGACCGCAAGCGACCAAAGCTACGTGCAAGGCTTCCTGCAAGCTTCGCAACTCGTTCAGCAAAGCAAGATGATGGAGCAAATCTATGGCGTGAACCTCAACATGCCCACGTTTATCGAGGCTTTCGAGAAGCACATTGCTGGCAAAGTCCCAACCGAGCAAGAAATGATGGACTTAGACAAGAAGATGCAGGATCTCATGCAAAAGGCTCAATCGCAGAGTGGCAAGGCCAATCCCATGATGGGCGCGACACCCCAGGGCGAAGCCAAGGCAGCCCCAGCGCAAGGCAAGCCCGCTCCTGCCAAACCAGCTCCCGCAAAGCCAGTTCCCGCAAAGCCAGCTCCCGCAAAATAAAACCACAGCAAGACTGGTTGCATAAAAAAACATGATGAAAAAGATATTTTTAGCATTCGCCCTCATGGCGTCACTCTCTTGGGCCAGCGCCAGCGCGCTCACCCAAGCCCAGGTCAAGGCACAAGAGGACTCGCTGAGCATGGCTATCGGCAGAATCTACGGCTCAAGCCTGGCCAAGATGTGGAGCGCCGACGCAAAGGCCAGCAAGCAAGATTTCCTGGAGGCTTTTAACCTCATGATCTCGGCCGATACCACCCGCACCAGCTATATGGAAGGCCTGGAGGTGGGCGCCAGCGTCTATGGGCAAATCAAGCAAATGAAAGCCCAAAGTGGCATTCACCTCGACCGAGCCCTCATCGCCAGCGCACTTCGCGCGGCCATCAACGCTCCAGTCCCCGCCGACCAGGAAATGATGGCCCTGAACAATGAAATCCGCACGCGCATGGCCAACATTGAGAAAGCGCGCGCCGAGAAACTGAGCGCCGACCACCAAGCGAAAGGCAAAGCCTACGAGGCCAGCATGCTACAGCAAGGATTCCAGAAAACGGCCAGCGGACTCATCTACAAGATGTCGAAAGCAGGCCAGGGAAAAACCTTTGGCGCAACCGACAAAGTGCGGCTGAAATATAAAGGAATGCACATCGACGGCACCACTTTCGACGAGAGCAAGGACACGGTGACGATGGAGGTGAGCCGCGTGGTGCCCGGCTTCAAGGAGGCGCTCATGCTCATGAGCCCAGGCGCTGAGCTCACAGCCGTGATTCCTGCCAACCTGGCCTATGGCGAGGATGGCGCGGGCAAGAGCCAGGCGGGCAAGTACGTGATTGAGCCGGGCGAGACGCTCGTGTTCAACATCAGCACCTATGCCGCCAAGGCTCCTGAGCCAGCGGCAAAAAGCGTCCCAAGCGCCACAGCCCCCACAGGCAAGCGCAAGCCAGCAGCTCGCAAGGGAAAGAAAAAGTAACTCCTCGAGAGTAGAAATCGGGAGCGAAACAACATGTGAAGGAGTGCAGTTCAAGTGGCTGCACTCCTTTGTCGCCGATGGGCGGCCCATGTGCCCCACGAGCGCTGCCCCAAAGTTGGCTATGCAGCCCCCACCAGGGGGCATCGGCCAGGGCGGCAACACACGCGCGCACGCATTTTACCGTTGCAAGTGCGTCGTAAGTTTCGTTCCTTAAAATTTGATAAGTTATCGAAGTTTTACTATCTTCACCGCATCAAATCAAAAGATGATGCATTCAACTGACTTGTAGCGTGGAGCATCATCGCAGTCTTGCGAAATGAACGGTAATATTGATACATGATGTGATACATGATGGCAAACAAAAGTCTTATTTTGCAATTTATTTCCAAATAGGATTTTCCTCCCAACCTCTTGTAAAGCCAATCATAAAGACAGGAATATTTGGGTATGAATCAAACAGTTTTTTTATGTCCTGCTTGATAGTATTTTCGGGATTGATAGCATTGCACAGATAGAGAAGGCAAGATATTACGCCAAAAGCACGTTTACGTTGGTGTTCTGTCAAAGAAGAAAGCATCCATTTATCCCTGTGACGGTTTATGTTGGTTGGCTTCTTGGAAAATATCTTGTACCATATTCTTGAATGGTGTGCTATAATATTACGCAAAACAGAAATGGCTTCAAGCCAACTTGAAAGTTCTCGGGCTGAATATAAACCAAACTCGTTTGCTATCCTTGATTTCAATGGAGATTGGTTTAAGAGGTTCTTGTACATTTTGGAAAGAGTGCCAAATGTCGCAGTCTCAAAAATCATCCATGCATCAGGATTATCTCCATCCAAAGAGTTTTTGTTCCAATTTGGATGTTCTGCTATATATTGGCGCACAAAAGGGTCAGAGTTTCTGTCAAACTCGTATTTCATATCCAACACCAAGTTTGTATGGAACTGTTGGTTGTCAAAAAGGGAATTATCCAAATACCACAATCCTGTATCTGTAGCTAACGAGAGAGTCGTGATGAACTTTGTACGTAATCCGACCTCTAATATTTCAATTGCCCCAAATAGGATGTTACGCAATTTTTTGTCAAACTCATATCGCTCTATAATCGTATTGAAATTTGCACCGTCAACAAAATGGCCAGTGCCCATATCCAACATATCAATCCAATAGTATTTCAAACGGACATAACTAATCCTTGCCAAATATGAAGAAACAGTTCGCTCATCATTAAAAACCATCCCTTTTTCTTTGAGTCTGGTCAGTTGTTCTTGTATTGTTCTTGGTTTCTGATTCATGTATTTATTATAAAAAATGACTCGCTTGCAGTTCTGATGGGATGCAAACGAGTTCTGTTGCTGCAAAGATACGAATAATCATTGAAAATCCCAATGTTTTAGCAAGAAAAATCGAGTAAAAGTGGATTTTTTTGACATATTTATATTTATCCCAAATTCTAATGACCGATTTGGGTTGAAGCACCGCAAGCGCCCGGCTGGAAAGCACATGTCCGTCAAAGGCCGCACCAGCATAGACGAGCGACCGCCTGAGGCAGACGGAACAAGGCATGGGGATTGGGAGATGGACTTGATCGTCGGAGCAGGCAACAAGGGGGCCATGGTCACACTGGTTGAGCGCAGCACGGGGTTCACCATGATAAGGAAACTGAAGAAAGGCAAGGATGCCCAAGGCGTTTCTCGAGCCGTATACCGCATGCTGCTGCCTTACAAGCATGACGTGAAAACAATAACCACGGATAACGGGCCAGAATTCGCAGACCACAAGTGGTTGGAAAAGGCTCTGGACACGAAAATATATTTTGCCCATCCCTACTGCTCATGGGAAAAAGGACTCATTGAGTATACTAACAAACTCTATAGGCAGTACATTCCAAAAAAGAGTGATT
>CABTZK010000024.1 GCA_902489275.1 uncultured Porphyromonadaceae bacterium | reverse complement strand
CCGAACAGAGAAGTTAAGCCTCACCACGCCGATGGTACTGCGAGAGTGGGAGAGTAGGTAACCGCCCCCTACGGGAGGCCGGCCCCCAGCCCGGGAGCCGGCCTCCCTTTCTTTTTATCCCCCCTCCAGGTCGCCAGCGGCCAAGAAGGAAGTGAAAACAAAAGCGCATTTAGACTCCCTGTTGCCTTTTTCCTCCTGTTTTATTTCTTTTTTATTGAATTTAGGTGTATCTTTGCATAACAATAACTGCTTAAGGTTATGAGAAGGTTTTGGATCATCTTGGTTACTGTTTTCTGCATGACTGCCGCGGGCGATGCTTGGGCTCAATTGCAATGGCGGGAAACGACCCACCGGGTGACCGGCCGAAGCCTGACCGACCCCAGTTATACCGATGGTGTTGAAGTGTTTGGAAATGACGGTGTCATTACGATTCGCACGTCGCGACGCATCCAAGTGCGTGTCTTCACCATCCTGGGGCAGCTCATTTCCAATGCAACGCTCAATCCCGGGACTTCGGAGCTCAGAATCAGAGCGCATGGAGTTTATATCCTTAAAATAGGCAATATAACGCAAAAGGTCGCGTTGTAGTGGCGATAGCTGAAATATTAGGTGAACTTAACATCCTTCATTTATCTATAAAACAAAATTTTAATCATGAGTAAACTAGAAAACATTGACCTCGATTGGTCAAACCTCTCATTCAGTTACATGAAAACTGATTACAATGTGCGCTGTACTTTTGCCGATGGCAAATGGGGTGATATTGTGGTTTCGGACTCTGAAGACATTACGATGCCCATCGCTGCCACCTGCTTGCACTATGGTCAAGAAATCTTTGAGGGCCAAAAGGCTTTCCGTGGCAAGGACGGTCACATCCGCATTTTCCGTATTGACGAGAACGGCAAGCGCTTGCAGCGCAGTGCAGCTGGCGTGATGATGCAGCCCGTTGATCTCGACAAGTTTATCGAGATGTCGAAGAAGGTCGTGCTGCTCAACGAGCGTTTCATTCCACCCTACGGCAGTGGCAGCTCGCTCTACTTGCGCCCATTGGAGATTGGCACTTCGGCTCGCATCGGCGTGGGGCCGGCAAAAGAATATCAGCTGATTATTTTCGTAGCGCCCGTAGGCCCTTATTTCAAGGAAGGTTTCAACACCACCAAGGTGGCCATCTATCGTGACTACGACCGCGCCGCTCCACGTGGCACAGGCCGCTTCAAAGTGGGTGGCAACTATGCCGCCAGCCTGGTGGCGCTGAATCGCGCCAAGGAAGATGGATTCTCAACGGTGCTTTTCCTCGATCCTAAGGAGAAAAAGTATATTGACGAGTGCGGCCCGGCAAACTTCTTCTGCATCAAGGGCGACAAGTACATCACGCCAAAGAGCGAATCGATTCTGCCCTCCATCACCAACATGAGTCTCCAGCAAATCGCCGAGGACATGGGACTCACGGTTGAGCGCCGACCCATTCACGTTGAGGAGCTGGCCGACATGGACGAGGCTGCCGAGTGTGGCACAGCTGCCGTGTGCTCGCCACTGAGCGAAATCCATGACATGGACATGAACAAGACTTACGTCATCTCTAAGGACGGCAAGCCAGGTCCTGTGGTGACTGAGCTGTATCACCGCCTGCAGGCGATCCAAATGGGTGACGCGCCCGACACGCACAACTGGGTGACGATTGTAAAATAAGATATTTTCACACCTTACACACACTCTCTCTTACAGACACGCCAAGGCGAAGCCCGTGTGAGGGCTTCGCCTTTTTTCAGTATTGATACAACCATGATTGATTATCAAAGCATTATTGAGCGCTACTACAAGGCTGGCAACGATGACTACAACTTGCTCGTGAGTCACAGCCGCCAAGTGGCCGAGCTGGCTCGCCAGCTGTGCCGCCGGCTTGTGGCACGGCATCAGCCCATCGACGAGGATTTTGTCTATGAGGCCGCCATGCTGCACGACATCGGCATGTTCAAGACCGATGCCGCTGGCATCTATTGTTTTGGCACCGAGCCTTACATTCGCCATGGCATGCTCGGTCGCCAGTTGTTAGAGAGCATTGGACTCTTTCGCCATGCGCTGGTGTGTGAGCATCACACCGGGGCAGGGCTGACCGCGCAGGAAATCATAGACCAGGGGTTGCCGCTACCGCCCAGGGACATGCTGCCCACGACGCTGGAGGAAAAAGTGGTGTGCTATGCCGACAAGTTCTATAGCAAGGCGCACCCCTCTGACTCGGCGCGCCCGCTTGAGGTCGCGCGCAAGAAGTTGGGAAAGTATGGAAGTGCCACACTCCAGCGTTTTGATGCCATGGCCAGCTTTTTTGGCCCACCCGATTACGGCGAGCTGGACAAATCGTTCAAGTTCCGCCATTGAGGCGTGTCTAAAACGGTTTTTAGATTGATGATGTGCAATAAAGGACTCTGTTTTTGCGCTTAAATAAGGATAAATTTGTAATTTTGTACCTTAAATTGCAAAATGTTCCGATTCTTTGAGACGAGGGTCTAAACACATATTGACTGTTGTGCTGCTGGTGCTGCTCATGCTGGAAGGAGGACTGTCGTGGGCTTTCCCGCTACGTGGCGCGCAGGCGCGCGACGTGGACTCTGTGGCTATCGACTCGCTGGCAGGTGCCGATAGCGTGATGGAGGACACTCTTCCCGGCGACACGGCGCGGTTCAAGAAAACGAAAGTTGATCTTGACCGCATGGTGACCTTTCAGGCCAATGACTCGATTGTGATGTACGGGAAGCGGAATGCGCACATGTACGGCGGCAGTAGCGTGCGGTATGGCGATGTCGACCTCTCGGCCAGCCGCTTGAACATGGACATGGACAAGCATGAAATCTATGCCGTAGGGGTGCCCGATTCCACGGGGGAGTTGCAGGGCAACCCCAAGTTTAAGGACAAGAGTGGCGAGTATGAGTCGAAGTCGATGACCTATAACTACAAGACCGAGAAAGGCTTGATTACCGACATTGTCACCGAGCAAGGCGAGGGCTATCTCACGGGCGGCATCACCAAGAAAATGGATAACGACGAGTATTTCCTCAAAAATGGCCGTTACACCACGTGCGACTACCACGAGCACCCTCACTTCTATTTCCAGCTCACCAAGGCCAAGATGCGTCCCAAAAAAGATGTGGTCATCGGCCCGGCCTACATGGTGCTTGAGGATTTGCCCTTGCCCCTGGCGGTTCCTTTTGGCTTTTTCCCGTTTAGCGAGCGATACCAGAGTGGAATTCTGGTGCCTACATTTGGCGAGGATTACAATCGAGGCTTTTTCTTGCGCAATGGCGGTTATTATTTTGCCATCAACGACTACGTCGACCTGGCACTCACAGGCGAGCTCTACACGCGCGGCTCGTGGGGCTTGACAGCGCAATCCAACTACAGGAAGCGTTATCGCTATCAAGGCAACTTCAATGTGAGCTACTTGACAACAGTCAATGGCGATAAAGGCGATGAGGACTACATGAAAATGCACAATTTCAGAATCCAATGGAGCCATTCCCAAGACGCAAAGGCTAATCCCAACATGACTTTCTCGGCCAGCGTTAATTTTGCCACCAGCGGCTACTCGCGCAACCAGTTAGATGACTATTACAGCAGTTCGTTCACCGAGAACACCAAGAGCAGCACGGTGAACATGACCTATAGAATCCCAAACTCAAAATGGAGTCTCTCCACCACGGCAAGTGTCTCGCAACGATCGGCCGACTCCACGTTGAGTGTCTCGTTTCCCAATCTCACGCTCACCCTGTCGCAATTGGCGCCTTTCAAGCGCAAGCACGCGGTGGGCAGCGAGAAGTGGTATGAGAAAATCAAGCTGTCCTATTCGGGGCGTTTCCAGAACTCCCTGACCGCTAAGCAAAACGAGTTTTTCAAGAAAAGTCTCGTGAAAGATTGGCGCAACGGCATGTCGCACACGGTACCCATCTCGGCCACTTTCAGCCTGTTTAAGTATATCAATGTCACACCGTCGATGACCCTCAACGACCGCATGTACACCCAGAAGATCAGGCAGCAGTGGGACCCCAACGCAAGCGCGGTGGTCGAGGACACCACCTATAGTTTCTATAACGTGTTTGATTTCAGCTTCTCGCTCGGGTTCAGCACGAAACTCTATGGCTTCTTCAAGCCCTTGAAGTTGTTTGGCGACAAGGTGCAAATGATTCGCCACGTCATCACCCCCACGATTTCATTCTCGGCAATGCCCGACTTTAGCGACCCGTTTTGGGGTTACTATGGCCATTATGACCGTCCGCTGTCGACGGGCGAGGTGCAACGCATGACCTATTCTTATTTCAAGACGGGAGTCTATGGCAACGCGCCACAGGGGAAATCGGGCTTAGTGAACTTTAATTTCGCCAACAATATCGAGGCCAAGGTCAAGAGCGACGCGGATAGCACGGGCTTCAAGAAGGTGTCGCTCATCGAGAATCTCACGTTGAGCCAAAGTTACAACTTTGCTGCCGACTCGCTGCGATGGAGCAACTTGAACACGAGCATCATGTTGCGACTGATCAAGGGCTTCAACCTGAACTTGAGCGCCACGTGGGATGTGTACAAATATGGATTGAACGACTCCGGTCACCCTGTGCGCATCAACAAGTTGCGCCTGTTCAATGGAGGCGGCTGGGGGCGATTGGCCAGCACGGGCACGTCGCTGTCCTACACGTTCAACAACGACACATTTAAGAAACTCTTTGGCTTCGGGAAAAAGAATGGCGACCAAGAGCCGAAGAGCCCGGGCATGAACGAGCATGAGGACTTTGCCGAGGGCTCGGAAAACGACGGGGCTGTCGATCCGCGCGAGGAGCGGGAGAATGACATCCAGCTTCGCCCCGATGGCTACATGCAGTGGAATTGCCCTTGGAGCCTCACGTTCAACTACTCGCTCAATTACGGCTATGGCTCGTTTAACTTCAAGAAAATGGAGTATAACAGCAAGTGGACCCACAACTTGAGTTTCAATGGCAGTGTGAGTCCTACCAAAAATTGGAATCTCTCATTCTCGGGCAGTTACAATTTTGACACGCACAGGATTGCCTACATGAACTGCAACATCTCGCGACAGATGCACTGCTTCACTATGAGTGCCAGTTTCGTCCCGGTGGGTCCCTATAAGTCTTATAGTTTCCACATTGCAGTGAAGTCGTCGATATTGAGCGACTTGAAGTACGACAAGCACTCGAGCTACAGCAATGGGGTGACGTGGTAGGCAAGCGTGCGGCAAGTCGTGGGAGAGTTGTCAATCATTGTAATCCGTTTTTTTAAGTGATGATACGTCTTTATTTTACCATTTTGTGCTCGTTCGCAGCTGCATTGTTGTTGGCGCAACCCCATCTTCCAGTCGATTCGCTGCATGATGGCGATTTGCTGTTTGTGGTGAGTGGCGGCAGCAATGCCATTACCGATGTCACGCATGGAGTCGAGGGGTATCCCGTCGACCATGTGGCGATTTTCCACTGGATTGGGACTGAGCCAGTAGTCATCCAGGCGGTTCCAGGCCACGGTGTCGAGATGGTGTCGATCGACTCGCTCTGCTCGCTTTTGGCGGGAAGAGTGTGCGCTGCCGGTTTCGATGCCCGGGAGTCAATCGTCCAAGCGCAGCGGCACATTGGCAAGCCTTACGACAATTATTTTGATGCCAGCGACCAGGCGATGTATTGCAGCGAGCTGGTGCAAAAGTCGTTTGTCACCCGTCGAGGGAAACGTGTATTCAAGACCATTCCCATGGAGTTTCGCGACGCGTCGGGCGCAATACCCCAGTTTTGGGTAGACCACTACCGGCAGGCAGGCCGCCAAGTTCCCGAGGGTAAGCCAGGGACAAATCCTGGCGCTCTGTCACGCTCGCCTCAAGTCGTCATTCTCGGTCAACTCGATTTTTAGCCCCATCTCGTTTAGGCCTAAATTGTAGCATTTCGACAAGGCATTTAGAAGCAGTGGGATTCCTTTTGGCAGCAAAACCTGTTGCGCATTGAATTTAGTTGCCCAAAAATTGTCACAACCTCAAGATTTATTGCTAATTTTGTAACTTGAATCAATATAATCAACATTTGGCAGTGGATACAAGATATATTTTTGTGACTGGCGGTGTGGTTTCCTCATTAGGGAAAGGAATCATCTCGTCTTCAATAGCTCGCCTTCTCTTGTCGCGAGGCTTCAATGTGACTATTCAAAAGTTTGACCCCTACATCAACATCGACCCTGGCACGCTCAACCCCTATGAGCACGGGGAGTGCTACGTGACCGTCGATGGTCACGAGGCTGACCTTGACTTGGGGCACTACGAGCGTTTTACCAACATCAAGACGACACGCGCCAACAACATCACGACCGGGCGCATCTACCAGAATGTCATCGACAAGGAGCGACGTGGCGACTACTTAGGCAAGACAGTTCAGATTATTCCCCACATCACCGATGAAATCAAGCGCAACGTGAAGTTGCTGGGTAACACCGGCAAGTATGATTTCGTGATTACCGAGATTGGCGGCACGGTGGGCGACATTGAGTCGACCCCGTTTTTAGAGGCCGTGAGGCAATTGCGCTGGGAGCTGGGCAACAGGTGCGTGACCGTGCACTTGACCTACGTCCCCTACATCAAGGCTGCCAAGGAACTCAAGACCAAGCCAACCCAGCACTCTGTCAAGCAATTGCAGCAGTTGGGCATTCAGCCCGATATTCTCGTGCTGCGCACCGAGAAAGATATTCCGATGGCCATGCGCCGCAAGGTGGCACAATTCTGCAACGTGGCGGTCGAGGCTGTGACACAGAGCATCGACGCGCCCACCATCTATGAGGTGCCGCTGATGATGCACGAGCAGAAACTTGACAACATCATCCTCGAAAAGACGGGAGCGCCCTGCACTGGAGAGCCTGACCTCACCAAGTGGAACAAGTTTCTCGACCACATGCGCCAAGCCAGCGAGGAAGTGAAGATTGGCCTGGTGGGAAAATACGTGGAGTTGCAAGATGCCTACAAGTCGATTGACGAGGCGCTCCTCCAAGCCTGCACCTATCACGACCACAAGCTGAAGCTCACCTACATCAGCTCAGAACGTCTCAACGACGGCAACGTGGAGCAGCAGTTGAAAGACCTGGATGGCGTGATTGTGGCGCCGGGCTTCGGGCAGCGCGGCACCGAGGGCAAGCACGTGGCGCTCAAGTGGTGCCGTGAGCACGACATGCCCACCTTTGGCATTTGCTTGGGTATGCAGTGCATGGTCATCGAGTATGCGCGCAATGTGCTTGGGCTTGCCGAGGCCAGCAGCACCGAGATCGACCCCAAGACACCCTATAACGTCATCGACCTCATGGAAGAGCAAAAGAGCGTCACCAACATGGGCGGCACGATGCGCCTGGGATCCTACGCCTGCCGATTGAGGCCCGACACGAAAGTCGCCCGTGCCTATCACACGCTCGACATCGAGGAGCGCCATCGCCACCGTTTTGAGTTCAACGAGGACTTTCGCGCTCAATTTGAGGCTGGCGGTATGCAATGCGTGGGCGAGAACCCCGAGACGCATCTTGTCGAGGTGGTGGAAGTCCCGAGCAAGAAGTGGTATATCGGCACCCAGTATCATCCGGAGTACAGCAGCACCGTGCTGTCGCCGCACCCCTTGTTCATGGACTTTATTCGCGCTGCAATTGATCATAAAAACGAAAAGAAATAATTTTTTTGAGTTCAAGAGTTCAGAAGGCAGGGAGACCCTACATGCTCCTCACCCCCTCAACGCTCAACCAAAAACAAAATGATGGATAAAAACACGATTATTGGAGTCCTGTTGATGTGCGCCATTATCTTCGGGTTCACCTATTTCTCACGCCCCTCTGAAGAAGAAATGGCGCGGCAGCAACAAGAAACTGCCCAAAAAGAGCAAGCCCACAAAGCCCAACCGAATGCCACAACCGTGGTCAACAGCCTTGATACCAACGAGGTGAACTTGATCAAGCAAAACTTGCGGGATTTCGGTGGCGACTCGGCGCAACTCTCGACCAATGATGCCACTGTCACCCTCCATGGCGACCAACTGGAGGGCGAGGTTCGCGTCAATGGCACGAAACTGGCCGTGAACGACATTTTAGCGGGGAAAATCGCTGATGCCAAGATGAATAACGCGGCTGTCGACGCGCTGCGCGCGCTGAGTGAGACTTATGGAAAAAACGGCCCGTTCTCAAGCAAGATGCAAGGAGAGGCGCAAATTGTGAAACTTGAAAATGACTCGCTCGCCTTAGAGATTTCCACCAAAGGCGGCATGATTTCCCGCGCCATGCTCAAGGGCTATCCTTCGGCTCACCGCACCAAGCAAGTCGAAGTGTTCACCCCAGGCGAGAATGTGTATAGCTTCACGCTCAACAGCGATGCCCAGCGCTACGACACCAAGGACTACTACTTCACGCCGCACCAGCTCAACGACTCCACCGTGGAGATGGACCTCGACCTCGAGAACGGTGCCCAGTTCGGCATTCGCTACACGCTGGCTAAGAAAGGCAGCTTCCTTGTGCGCATGGAAGTGGTGCAGAAAAACATGCAAAAGTACATCGGCACCAATATTTCCAACCTCGACTTCTATTGGCACCAGAAAATGAGCCGCCACGAGGAGGGCAAGATGTTCGAGGAGCGCAACAGCACGATTTATTATAAATATGAGAACGAGAGCAACGTGGAGCATCTGAGCGAGAGCAAGGCTGACGACAAGAACGTCCAGGACCACGTGAAATGGATCTCGACCAAAAACCAGTTCTTCTCGGCCGTGCTGATTCCCGATCGCTACTTTAGCGGCGCAATCATGAAGAGCGTCCCATTTGAAAAAGACAGCAAGGACTATGACGACTACCTCAAGGACTTGACCGTCAACTCGCAGTTTGACTACAAGTCGACCGACCCCAATCCCGTGTCGTTTTTCCTCTATTTGGGTCCCAACCGTTACAAGTTGCTCAACAACTATCACGACATGGCCAAAGCCTATGGCGCCGCAGGCAGCAAGCTCACTGGCGCCGACGACTTGCACCTCACCCGCCTCATCCCGCTCGGGTGGTCGATTTTGCGATGGGTTAACACGATTGTCATCATTCCCGTGTTCAACTGGCTCGGCTCGTTCATTGGCAGTTTTGGAGTCATTATCCTGCTTTTGACCCTGTTTGTCAAACTCATCCTCTCGCCGCTCACCTACAAGAGCTATAAGTCGCAGGCTGTGATGAAAATTCTCAGCCCCGATATCAAGGCCATCAACGAGAAGTATCCCGGACAGGAAAACGCGATGAAGCGTCAGCAAAAGATGATGGAACTTTACAAGCAAGCTGGCGCGAACCCCATGGGCGGCTGTCTGCCCATGCTGCTGCAAATGCCGGTCTTGATTGCCGTGTTCTACTTCTTCCCCTCCTGTATCGAGTTGAGGGGGCAGTCGTTCCTGTGGGCGCACGACCTCTCAGCGCCCGATGCCATCGTGCGCTGGACAGGGCAGGTGCCGATCATCACCAACTACTTTGGCAACCACATCAGCCTCTTCTGCCTGCTCATGACCGTGACCAACTTGTGCTACACCTATGTGACCATGCAGTCACAGGCATCGAGCAACCAAATGCCTGGAATGAAGTGGATGATGTACTTGATGCCCGTCTTCTTCATGGTGTTCTTCAACAACTATGCCTCGGGTTTGAGCTACTACTACTTCTTGTCGTTGCTGTTCACCATCGTGCAAACCTATCTTATCCGCAGCATGATCAAGGAGGACAAGGTGCGTGCCAAAATGGCCGAGAACGCCAAGAAGCCTAAGAAGAAAAGTGGCTGGGCCGCTCGCCTTGAGCAGATGCAAAAGCAGCAGCAAGCAGCCTTGCGCGAGCAGCAGAAGCGCAACGGCAAGGGCCGTCGCTAAACGCGTCGCATCGAGATGCGTGTGAAATGCGCTGATCACCCTCTAAAGGCAGATTCTGAAAATGCCGGAAAGCATTTTGGGAGAATCTGCCTTAAATTTTCCTAAAAATGGCATTATCCATATAACATCTGGCCTTTTTTCTCGTCTTATCCATGTACAACCCCGCATGCTGGCACGCAACAAGTCATGCCGCTGCTAAAACTCGTGGCTTATGAAGAAACATTTCCTCACGCTCGCACTTATACTGGCCGCCGTGATCATGCAGGCCGGCGACATGACGTGGAGCAAGTATAACCTCAACTTTTGGGTTCCCGACGGCGGCATGATTTTGAGCAACACGCCCACCTATTTTGACAAGCGCTGGGACGAGATGGAACTCACCATCCAACTCTACACCAAAGACCCCAAGAGTAGGAAAGAAATCTACACCACGACCTTGCTGCGCAAGGCCGAGGGGTTTAGCATGTACGACGTGAAAAAGACCAAGGTGAAAGTGAAGCAATACGAGAGTTACGGGGTGGAGGGAATCATGCCCGACGGCACAAGATGCCTGCTCGTGAATTTGGTGTCGAAGAAAAGCAATCTCGTGGTGCAAATCATCATTAACTACCTCTTTGGCAATCGTGAGATGGCCGAGGACATTGTCAAGAGCTTTGCCGAGAATCCCGACCGCCAGCCCAACCACGAGAAAATCAAGCAAAAAGTGAAAAGTCCTGGCCATGCCAGCAAATATAAGGAGAAAAAGAAATCTAAAAAGGAAATCGAGGCCGAGCGTGAGGCCCAGCGCGAGCGCGAGCTCCAGCGGAAGCGCGCCACGGGGGAGATTCGAGACATTTAGGGCTGGAAATCGTGAGGAGGGAATGCCGGGAAAGCCATCCTTTGAGTGGCACACCGATTTCTCTCGCTATCCCAGCGACTTGAAGTAGCGCGCCATGAGCGGGATAGCAATCAGTAAAGAAAGCACGTCGGCGACAGCCTGGGTGATTTCAACGCCAAAGAGCCCTAAGAATTTCGGGAAAATTAAGATTAATGGGATGAAACAGATTCCGTTTCGGCAAGCGGCAAGGATGTTGGCCGAGATGCTGCGGCCGCTCGTCTGGAGGCACATGTTGCTTATGGTGATGAAAGCCGCCAGCGGCCACGTGGCAATTTGCCAGCGCAAGGCCGCAGCTCCCACCTCCACAACATCGGGGGCATGGCGCAATAGGTCGACAATCTGCTCGGCCCAGATAAAGCCTGGAATCATGCACACCGCCAGGAATGCCGCGCTCATCTTAAGACTGAAGAAATAGCCTTGCCGCACACGCCTATACAGCCCTGCGCCGTAGCAGAACCCGCAAAAGGGCTGAAACCCTTGCCCGATGCCGATAATGACGGCAAACACCACAAAAGCCACCCGCGTGACAATCGACATGCCGGCAATGGCAGCGTCGCCATAGAAGCTGGCTGCCACATTGAGTAGCATCGTCGACACGCTGGCTAACCCTTGACGCGTGATAGAGGGCGTGCCGCCTTTGATGATTTCGATATAGTAGTCCTTTTTCCACGAGAAATTCCTGATGCGCGCGGTGATGTTCCCGCGTCGGCGCGACATGTAGAGTAGCACCAGGAAGCCCAGCACCTGGCTGACGGCCGTGCCGATGCCAGTGCCAAGAATCCCCATGCCCCACACGAATGTGAACAGCGGCACGAGCAGCACGTTGGTGAGGGCGCCGGCCATCATGCCCCACATGGCGCTTGAAGCATTGCCCTGGAAGCGCATCTGGTTGTTGAGTACCATGCTGCCGGTCATGAATGGCGCAGCCAGTAGCACCATCGACAAGTAGTCCTCGGTATAGGGGAGAATTGTGGGCGTAGAGCCAAAAACACGGCACAAGGGTTGCAAGAACACAAGGCTTGTCACCGCCATGAGAACCCCAAAGGCCATCGAGCAGTAGAAAGCCGTCGAGGCCATGCTGCAAGCGTGACTCGCCTCCTTGGCGCCCAGCTTGCGCGAGATGTAGGTGCCCGACCCTTGGCCAAAAAAGAAGCCCACCGCTTGCAAGATGGTCATGATGGGGAACGCCACGCCCACCGCTGCCGTGGCTTGCGTGTTGATGAGTCCCACATAATAGGTGTCAACGATGTTGTAGATGCTCGTCACGAGCATCGAGATAATCGAGGGCACTGCCATGTGGGAAATCACTCGCCCCACAGGGCCTGTGGTGAGATAGGTGTGGTTGTCGACTCGCGCTTTCACTATGCAAAGTTACAAAATAAAGACCTCACACGGAACAAGGCTTGTCTTAAAAATTGTTTGATACCCGCTTTGGCCTATCCATTCAATAAAAAATCACCCCCAGGGAATTTCCTGAGGGTGAAATAGGGTTTTCTTCCCGGGATGGCGCCCTACACGGCAGGGGTGTACTTGGGCGATGGACCATACTGGTTGGGATTCGGGTCAGAATCTTTCAGGTTAAAAATCAGCAAGATGATTGAGCCAATGATAGGAATCAGGGCGATGAGCATGAACCATCCGCTCTTGCCCACGTCGTGCAGGCGGCGTACCAGGACGGCAATGTTAGGCAGCAGCACCAGCAGCATCAAGATAACGCCGATGACCATGAAAACGGTGAACTTTGAGTCAACCGACTCGGCCTGCGCTTGCATAGCGGTAAAGTCAGTGTCCAAACCCGCGCTTGCGATAGCGCTGTTAAACTTGGCGAGCGCCGCGAGTTTCCAACTGAAAATTTGCTGGATGTAGATGTTAATCACACCATTCACAATCACCATCCACCACCAAAACTCTGAACGGCGGGCACGTCCTTTAAAAGTTGCATACTTACTCAAGCAAGTCTTTAACGACTCAACCAATCCCATTTTGGGGCTTGCATTAAATTTCTGTAATTCTTCCATAATTTTTATTGGTTTAAAAAGTTAATAATGAATAAGATGTTATAGTTAAAAATTTGTTTGTTCTACATATTAAAATAAGAAAATAGACAAGAGTATGACCAGTTACACCTCTTCTGATGCTAATTTCGAGGGTAAAAGTAGTAATAAAGTTAGAACTATACAATTTTTTCAGGAGTTTTTTCAACTATTTTTAATGCTTGTTGCTAATTTTCGTTCGTTTTTTATGTGCTTTGAGGTGAAATCCTGCACGCGGCTTGCGTATTCAGCCTGGTGGTCAAGGAGCGTCCTGGCATGGCCCGAGCCCTTGCCGATGTAAATTTCCTTGGGATTGGGCTTGGCGGCGTAGAGTGTGTGTGCCATCCAGCTGGGCACGAAGTCGTCCTGGTCGCCATGAATGAAGAGCATGGGAAGCGTGCATCTTTTCACCGCCTCAATCATCGAGGCCTCCTTGAAACTCCAGCCTAAGCGTATTTTCGCCCAGGCGCTGGCTGTGGGCAACAATGGGAACTCGGGAAGGGGAAACGGAGTGGGGAGCAATGCCGTGTCGGTCAACTCATGGCGGAACTCGTCGTAGACACTGGTGTAGCCGCAGTCTTCCACATAGCATTTCACGTAGGGCTTTTGGGTCTCGCCAGCCACAGCCATCACCGTGGCGGCTCCCATCGAGACACCATGCACCACCATTTGCGTCATGGCCGAGTCGCCCTTGAAAAGGTCGTTGGCCACGTCCATCCAGCGCATCACGTCAAGGCGGTCTTTCCATCCCATCTGAATGTAGTCGCCCTCGCTTTGGCCATGGGCGTGGAGGTCGGGGAAAATAATGTGATAGCCCATCACGCTGCTATAGAGGTGCCCCACGTTGAGCATCGCGATGCCGTCGTCGTTGTAGCCATGCACGAGCATGGCCACGCGGTTGGTGGGTGCCGGGGCTGTGATATAGGCAGCGTGCAGCTTGCGGCCGTCGATGTCAATCGTGGTGTCGTGCCAAGCGCCGGCAGCCCTCACGCTGTCGATCCACGGTGCCAGCTTCGGGTTGCTCTGGCGGTACTGGTCGAGCCGGTTGGCAGTGGCTGTGCGCTTGGGCTTGAGGGCAAAGTCAAGCAGGTAGATGGCGCCTGCAAGGTCCGCAACCAGGAGCAAAAAGAGCATGATAGCCAACGCCCACAACAATTTTTTCATGATAAGACATTAATTTTTAGCACAAAAGTATAAAAAACTAAGCAAATTGCATTACCTTTGTACCCTCTAAAGCGATTTTTATGACAACATTTCAAGAATTAGGGGTCCGCGAGGATCTATTACGTGCTATTAATGAGTTGGGCTATGAGACCCCAATGCCTATCCAAGAGAAGGTTATTCCACATTTATTAAACGAGGACAGTGACGTGGTTGGGTTAGCCCAGACGGGCACGGGCAAGACGGCTGCATTTGGCCTGCCCACCCTCCAGCGCATCAACACCGACTTGCGGGCCACGCAAGCCATTGTGCTTGATCCCACGCGTGAGTTGTGCCTGCAAACGTGCAGCGACCTCAACGACTACGCTAAATATATCAGCGACCTTTCCATCTTGCCCGTGTATGGCGGCAGCAGCATCGAGGTGCAAATTCGCGCCCTGCGCCGCGGCGTGCAGCTGATTGTGGCAACCCCGGGCCGACTGCTCGACCTGATCAAGCGCAAGGTGGTGAAGCTCGAGAATGTGAGCACGGTCATTCTGGATGAGGCCGACGAGATGCTCAACATGGGCTTTGTCGACGACATCAACGAGATTCTGAGCCACGTGCCCGACAACCGCAAGATGTTGCTCTTCTCGGCCACCATGCCGCCCGAGATCGCTGCCATCGCCAAAAACTACATGCACAATCCGCAAGAGTTTGTGATTGGCACACGCAACGAGAGCTCGGCCAACGTGCGCCATATTTATTACATGGTGCGCGCCAACGACAAGTACCTTGCGCTCAAGCGCATCGTCGACTTCTTGCCTCGCATCTACGGCATCGTGTTTTGCCGCACGCGTGCCATGGCGCAAGACGTGGCCAGCAAGCTCATTCAAGACGGCTACAATGCCGACGCCTTGCATGGCGACCTTTCCCAAGCGCAGCGCGACGCTGTGATGAGGAAGTTCCGCGAGCGCAACCTGCAATTGCTCGTGGCCACCGACGTGGCTGCCCGCGGGCTTGACGTGAACGACTTGACCCACATTATCTCTTTCAGCCTCCCCGACGACAAAGACATCTACAACCACCGAAGCGGACGCACGGGCCGCGCGGGGAAAACCGGAGTGTCAATTGCCATCATCCACAGCAGGGAGCGCAACAAGCTGCGCGACATCGAGAAGCACATCGGCAAGGATTTTGAGCGCCGCGAGGTGCCCAAGCCTAACGAAATCATCGAGAAGCAACTCTTTCACATGGCCGACCGCCTTGAGAGAGTGGACGTGCAGGAAGATGAGATTGCCCAATACCTGCCACCCGTGCTCAAAAAACTCTCGTGGCTCGACACCGAGTCGCTGCTCAAGCGACTGCTCTCGCTGGAGTGCAACCGCCTGCTCGACTACTACAAAGACGCGCCCGTGCTCGACTACGTGCCCGAGAAGGCCAAGCGAGAGAAGAAGAAACGCGACAAGAAACGCAGTGAGGCCGACAAGGATGCCCGTACTGCCGAGGAAGGCTATGAGCGCGTGTTCATCAACTTGGGCAAGGCCGACGGCTTCTTCCCGCCCAACCTCATCGAGATGATTAACCGCAACACCAGTGGGCAACGCATCGACTTGGGACGCATCGACTTGCTCACCAACTACTCGCTCTTCGACGTGAGGCAGGGCGAGGGGCAGCGCGTGGTGAATGCCTTGAAAAATACCGATTTCTTTGGCAAGCGGCTTTATTTGGAAATTGCCGACCTGCACAGGAACTATGCTGCCGAGAATGTCGGAACAGAGGTGAGGCTGAACCGCGCCGAGCGCCGCCGTCTCCAGTTTGGCGACCGCCCACGCCGTGACCGCGAAGAGCGCAAGCGGAGCGCCAAAGATGACTTTGGCGGCAAGAAGTCACGCCGTGACCGTCGCACCCGTCGCGACCGCGAGCGAGGTTTCTCGCGCAAGAGGCGCTGATGGCAGGCGATAGGGGAGCAGCAAGGAAATTGAAGCTCGACAAACAAGGGAATAAGACCAATACACGGTCTTATTCCCTTGTTTAGTCCCTTGCCAGATGGGAAACTTAATATCCCAGCGGCTCGCCCACAAGAACCACGGTGTGTCGCCCCGCAGGATAGGAATTGCGCATGAAGTGCACGTAGTTGCAGATGCAGTGCTCGGCATTGCAGTTGTGGCACACGCCATCTTTGCAGCAAGGCGTGTCGAGGTTCAGGCGCGACGTGTTGAGGGGCGCCGCCGTGCCGCGGGCGCGCGACAAGGCCGCCTCCACGTTTTGGCACACCTTGTTGAGCCCCACTACAAAAATCACATGGCGTGGCCCGTAGGTGATGGCGGCCACACGGTTGCCGTTGCCGTCAATGTTCACCAGCACGCCATCCTCGGTCATGGCATTGGCCGAGCACAGGAAGTAGTCGCAATCAAACGCTTTCAGGTAGTGCCGGCGTGTCTCGTCAGCCCCTTTGGCATCGGCGCGGTCAAGCACTTTCCAGCGTCCGTCATGCTTCAGCTCTTGGGTGAGCCCCATCTCGCCGAGGGTCATCGAGCCACCCCAGGTCACGCTGCTGCCATCGGGGATGAGCCGCTTGACCTGCTCCACGGCCTGCTTGGCAGTCGCGCAGTAGTAGCTGTCGAAATGGCGACGAGTGAGATTCTTCATGACTTTCCCCGCCAGTTTCTCGTTTCTAATTTCAATAGGTGTCATCAAGAGTAGAATTTTATGGTTCAACAAAGATAATGCAAATCAAGCAGAACAGCAAGCCCCGTCCGCAATTCGATTCGCGCCTTGACCTCTCTCCTGGCTTGGGATGCAGCAAGCGAGCGCCCAGGGGGACATGGAGCGCTCGCTGTGCAAAATGCCAATATTTCGGCGGGAGGGGGCTATCGTATCATCTTGGCGGTCGTTTGGCTGCCGTCGGTGTAGGTAGTCACCACGATGTTCGCCCCGTCGAGTGGGGTTGAGCGCTCCATGCCGGCCAGGTTGAAGTAGCGCACGCTCTTCACGCTTTTCTCTGCTTTCACATCGGTAACCTCGGTTGTGACATCGCTCCGCAGGTCAAGCGGGAAAACTGTGTAGGTAGGCGTTTCACCAGGATAAAGATGAGCTGTCCTTGGTGGCGCTGGAGGAGCGATATAGATAATAGCTTTGAAGTCATAGACCTTGCCGTCACAATTGGATCCGTCTAGGAAATCGTTGCGCGCATTCTGGTCCTCGTTATATGAAAAATCGACCTGAATGAAAGCGCCTGGGAAGTCATGGGCATTGACGCTGTTGCCCTGGTGTGCTGCTACTGTGAACGCTCGTTGATTGGCATCCCACACGCACCACATCAGTTGCAGTATGCGTGAACGGATATTCTAAGTAGTTGCCTGCTATAAATATATGGCTTGTGCCCTCGGCGTAGGAGGTGCCTTCGACCGATGAAAAAGAGTTGTATTCGGCGTTGAAGATAATGGCTCCTGCAAGAATAGGATTGCACAACTCGATGCCGTAGGAGGCACTCGAAGGCTCGTACTGGTCATTCCCCGCAAAGGTAGCCGTGATGGAGGCCCATCCTTCAGTGGCTCCAAGGGTCACCTCGCCTGTGATGGAATCTACCGAGGCGACTCCCTCATTGCTACTCTTATAGGTGATGACTGCGCCCTCGATGTCGGGATGCAAAGTGGCCTCGTATGTGAAATTGGCTTCGCCAATATCTTTTAGAATCTGGTTGCCGTTAACCCCTGTTGGAAACTGCAAAGATGGGTGACCCCGCTTTACGGTCAGCTCATAACTGGCCTCACCTGACTCGTAGGTCGCATCGTTGCTTCCGTCAAAGGTGGCTTTGATAGTTGTCGTGCCCTCTTTCAAGGGGGTCACGGTGCCGTCGGTCGAGATGCTGGCCACATCGGCAGCGCTGCTTTTTACAGCAATGACACGTTTGGGATGGATGATTGGGCATCACCGATGGTTTAAACAACAGCGTTGGCCACCTTCCCGGGAAAGTGGCCAACGCGATAGAATAGGGCTGTGGCAAAGGATTTCTCACTGGTCAGCAGCTGTGGCGTTGCTCACCTCGACTTTGAGGCAGAGCTCGTCGAGTTGCTTGGGATCAAGCTCGTTAGGCGCGTCAAGCATCACGTCGCGGCCACTGTTGTTCTTGGGGAAGGCGATGCAGTCGCGAATGCTGTCAAGGCCTGCCATGATGGACACAAAGCGGTCGAAGCCAAAGGCCAATCCTGCATGCGGGGGCGCGCCATACTTGAAGGCATTGATCAAAAACCCAAATTGCGCCATGGCTCGCTCGGGTGTGAAGCCTAAGATTTCAAACATCTTGGCTTGCAAGTCCTTGTCGTGGATGCGGAGGCTGCCGCCACCCACCTCGATGCCGTTGCACACGAAGTCGTAGGCCTTGGCGCGCACCTGTTCGGGATGCTCGTCGAGCAGCGGGATGTCGTCGGGGTTGGGCATGGTGAAAGGGTGGTGGGTGGCCATGAGGCGCTGCTCCTCGTCGCTCCACTCAAAGAGTGGGAAGTCGACCACCCAAAGGCACTCAAACTTGTTCTTGTCGCGCAAGCCGAGGCGGTCGCCCATCTCCAGGCGCAGCGAACACAGTTGGACGCGGGTCTTGTTGGCATTCTCGCCACTCAGAATGAGCACGAGGTCGCCGTCTTTTGCACCCATTTTCGCTTTGAGTTCGAGCAGATCCTCTTGGCTGTAGAACTTGTCCACGCTGCTTTTCACCGTGCCGTCCTCGTTATATTTCACATAGACCAAACCCTTGGCGCCGATTTGCGGACGCTTCACGAAGTCGGTGAGCTGGTCAAGTTGCTTGCGCGTGTAGCTGGCGCAGCCAGGAACGCAAATGCCGCCAGTGTAGCCTGCTGTGTCAAACACGTTGAACTTGCCTTTCTGGAGCGTGTCCATGAGTTCCACAAACTCCATGCCAAAGCGCATGTCGGGCTTGTCGCTGCCGAAGCGGCGCATTGCCTCGTGCCAAGGCATCTGTGGTAGCTTGGCGGGCAAGTCCACGCCCCGCACTTCCTTGAACAGATGGCGGGCAAGTCCCTCGAAAAGGTCAATCACGTCTTCCTGGTCAACGAAACTCATCTCGCAGTCAATCTGTGTGAACTCGGGCTGGCGGTCGGCACGCAAGTCCTCGTCGCGGAAGCACTTGGCAATCTGGAAGTAACGGTCAAAGCCGGCCACCATGAGGAGTTGCTTGAGCGTTTGGGGGCTTTGGGGCAGGGCATAGAACTGCCCGGGATTCATGCGTGACGGCACCACAAAGTCACGGGCACCCTCGGGAGTAGAGCCAATGAGGATGGGGGTCTCGACTTCAAGGAAATCATTGGAATCTAAATAGTTGCGAATTAGAATCGCCATATTGTGGCGCAATTCCATATTGTGGCGCACCACATCGCGGCGCAAGTCGAGGTAACGGTACTTCATGCGGAGGTCGTCACCGCCATCGGTGTGATCCTCAATCGTGAAAGGGGGGGTGAGGCTCGTGCTCAGCACCTTGAGCTCGCTGGCAGTCACTTCGATGTCGCCAGTAGCCATTTTCGGGTTTTTGCTCGTGCGCTCGGTCACCTTGCCCTTGATTTGAATCACAAACTCGCGGCCCAGGCGGTTGGCACGCTCGCACAACTCAGCGTCCACCTCATTGTTAAACACGATTTGGGTGATCCCATAACGGTCGCGCAGGTCTACAAAGGTCATTCCACCCATCTTTCGGGCGCGCTGCACCCAGCCTGCAAGGGTCACTGCTTCGCCCACATGCTCGATGCGGAGCTCGCCATTAGTCTTTGTTCTGTACATGATATCTTTATGATGTGTTGTTTTTACGTTTTTAGCGCGGGCAAGCGAGCCACACGCATGCCGCTCCTTGCTCGCAAGCAAGTAATTCACAAAATTACAACATTCCCGCCGAAACAGCGCAACGATACGGGAAAATTTTGAACTTTTCGGGAAAAACGCTTGCAAGTACAAAAAAAAGTTGTACCTTTGCATCGCCTTTTCAAGAAAGGCTGGGCTATCGTCCTCCAGGCGATGCCACTCATTCCTTTTCGGGGTGTAGCGCAGTTGGTTAGCGCGCCTGCTTTGGGAGCAGGAGGTCCCAAGTTCGAATCCTGGTACCCCGACCACAATTAGGCTAAATAGTTGATAATCAACTATTTAGCCTAATTTTCAAGAAGTCCATCGGGACAAATACGGGACAAAAAAATTGTAACCTCTTGTCAAACATTTGGCGTTTCCGCAAGAAATGTCAAAAAAAAATGTATGACTTCCACTCACACGAAAATCCTGAAAAGGTACAGAGAACACTAAGACCCATTGATGAGATCAAGCGATACACCTTGCCCACCTTACGGGAGGGGAAAGTGTGGTATATCGAGTTTTACGCATTCAGCCCAGCGGAGGGCAGGCTGAAAAGGAAAAGGATAAAAGTCAACCGAATCCAGAAAACAACCCAAAGAAGGGCGTATTGCAAGGAAGTGATGGCTAAAATTGCGAGCGAGTTGCAACAAGGCTGGAATCCATGGGTGGAGCAGTCGTCAGGGAACTATGCGACAATAAGCGATGCAATAGACAAATACGAGGCTCACATCCTGAAGATGTACAACAGCGGATACCACCGCAAGGACACCTACGAGTGTTACAAGTCCTACCTGAAGAATTTCACGCGCTACATCAACGCCCACCCTATCTACTACCTTTACCAGGCCGACAAAAGGTATTGCAACGGCTTTTTAGACGAGATCTTTGTGGGACGCGATAACGTGGCCCAGACTTACAACAACTACTTGACGTGGCTTGGGGTGTTTTTCAGGTTCTGCATCGGCAAAGGGCTCATCGCCGCCTCCCCGACTAGCGGCATCCAGCCTGTAGAGAAGAGGCTAATACAGAAAGAGCGGGAAGTCATACCCAGCGATAAGGTGAAGGAGATCTCCGTGTGGCTTAAAGCGCATGATCCTCACTTCCTGCTTGCATGCTATATGCTCTATTACTGCTATATTCGCCCAAAAGAATTGACCTCCATACGGATAGGCGATATTAAGGTGAGAGAGTGCGTCATCGTCATCAGCGGGAAGAACAGCAAGAATCACAGGACACAGACCGTCACGCTCCCGAAGCAGGTGCTGTTCTACGCCATCGACCTGAAAATCTTCGAGTCCGCGCAAAGCGACTTCATCTTCAGCAAAGGGCTCAAGCCAGGAGAGACACCGACAACCACCAAGATTCTGAGAGACCATTGGGAGAAAATGCGAAGAGCCTTGGGTTTCCCGTCATGTTGGAAATTCTATTCCCTTAAGGATACCGGCATCACGGAAATGCTCAAGCACAACGTGGCCAGCCTCTCCGTGCGCGACCAGGCGCGGCACAGTTCTCTGTCCATTACGGAGATCTACGCCGCACACCGCTACGGGGCGAACCCGGAACTGATGAACTGGAGGGGATCGCTTTAACCATCGGCAATGCGATAAAACGTGCCTTTCTTCAAGAGCGACATCCCATCCTCGTTGATAGTTGCCTTGATTTGGCTGCAAAGGTATCTTTTCCCCCTGATGACGAATTGTGCCCGCACATTCGGTAGCGTCCTTGACAGGAATGAGAACTCGTACTTTTTCCTCGGGTCAATCCTCGCGATGCCACGGAGGCGCGCCCCAAGCCCCACGGTGTCGCCGTTGATCCGCAAAGACGCCTCGTGCCCGCTGTCTATGACACTCCAGCCCTTGCTCGCCCAGTGGCCATGTCCGTCTTTCTTGTAGTCGGTGACAATCTCGTACCTGTCAAGGAACGGGTACGGCATGTGGTCCCCGAACGCGTCAAAATCGCCAAACCAGAACGCCACCTGAATCCTGTCAAAGAGGGCAGAGGCTTTCGTTTCCCCAGTCTCAAGCGTTTTCGTCAGCCAAGATTTCAGCGTCACCGACTTGTCTACGGTCGTGGCGTTAGGGCGGCGGCCGTGTATCCTGTCATCCCCTTGCGCGGCATTATTAGGCTTGTTGATCTGGACGAAAGGCAGGAATCCCTTGAAATCCTCTTTTCCGTCAACAAACGTGCTGTCGATGCGGCACGGTGTCACTTGCAGGGTTTCCACGGAATCGCCATCGCTGCCGTCGGGCACTCTGTCCCCGAAGATGTTCATCGGGATGATTTTGTACATGTACTGGTAATCGGAAGGCCCATCCGCCTTGCAGCGTCCGATTCTATGAAGCATGTACTTCTGCCCGGTGTCCTCGGCCGTGTACACCGTGCAGTCGGAGGCAAGAGCATGGTTGCGCTGAATGCCCTCCCAAATTTTATTACGCGTGAGGCTGTCGACCAATGCCTGCAAATTCGGGAATGCCACTTGTGAGCCCCTGAAGTTTTTCAGGAACCAGCGGCACGAGAACGCTGGCCACAGGGAACTGCCGTTGCTCTCATAGCCTATGCCTCTCTCCAGGCGATAGCCGCTCTCGTCGCCTTTGGAAACCTCGGCAGAGAACTCGTCGACAATTTCTTTCAGCTCCACCGCGCCAGCCTTCACGCACTTTTCCGAGGAGAAGGAGAAAGCGATTCTCTTCCCCTTGTGGTCGAAATCGAATTCCCCGCCAAGGAAGCGCTCGATGTTCTCGAAGAACTCATTGACAGTCCAATGCGGGAGCGTCTTGTTCCACCACAGCGTGCCCCACACGGCAGGCACGCAGTTAAAGGAGTAGAGATGGTAGAGTTCCGATGCCCTCCATTGGGTGTCCTGGAACTCATAGCCGAGCGCGGAGCAAACCAAATGCACAAGCTGGTAGAGGCGTATTTGCGGAGACAGGGCATGCACCACCTCGGTGTCGTCATCGTCATCGGCGGCTGTGTGCCATTGCCATGTGCCATTCTTGCGCTCAGCCCGGTTTTGGATGTTCCCCGTGTCCGCATTCACCCATGGCAGCGCGATCACGGCTTTCTGTGCCCAGCAAAGCCATGGCGGCGTGTCAACCGGCAATGGCTGCGTGCATGGCATTTCCAGCTCATCGACGAATGTCGTGTCAAAAGCGGGGTAGAAATTCTGGAAAGACCTGTTTTCGAGGAACTGCACCTTGATGGTGTCATCCGTGACCGAGGTCACCGCCACGGCTCCCGATTTCACCAAGCCGGGCATGATGATCTGGGCATCGTAAAAGATTTTGTCAAGATCCACATCCTTGCGCTCGATATTTTTGAATATCTTCCGGTTGTTCCAGCAGCCCCGCACGGGCAGCTCAATGCTCAGCGAGTAATCGTCACGGTCGTGGAACAGCCTGTTGTCCGAATGGTACTCAAAACTTGATCCCGCTTTCATTTCAGCGGGAATGCCGTCAATCAACAATATCATTTCCTTTTCCTTTTAGACGTTGCGTTATTCATCAATTTCCTGTACTCCTCCTGGGCCTGGTTGATCCCGTCATCGCCCGTCACGGTGTTCACCGTGACGAAAGGCTCATTGAGTCTATCATTAAGCCGTTTCATTGTGCCGGAATAGCGCTCCAGCGTGAAAGCCAGCGCGGCCACGGCCTTTTCGGCATTATCGCCCAAGCCTGACGCCAGCGCGGCAGGAGCCGTTATGGCTCGTGACACCTCTGCCGGCTTGAGGGATCCGATCGTGTTGTTGCGCTGGGCATACTCCAGCGCGTCGATCATGGGGCGCGCCACCGGCGACTGCACCAGCTGTTGCGACGCGACCCACTCGCCGGCATGCACCACGCCCGCCACTTCCTCTCGGCGGCCGGGGCGGGGGAATCCTCCGGCGGCATAGCCCTGAGCCGCCGAGGCCTGCGCCTGCTTCTTGATAGCCGCCACTTGGAGCATGCCTGCGGCGGTGGCCAAGGCTGCCGCGACAGGAGCGATAGCATGCCCGATAATCGGGATGGCGGCGGCAGAGCTGTAGGCGTTCAGCGCGGCGGTTGCCGTCTGCGCGACAGCCTGTATCACCTGCATGCTGAACTGCTTGCGCTGCGCGGCATTCTTCACCTTTGCGATTTCCCGCTGTTTCCTTTTCTCCAGTTCCTTGAGCTTGTATGAATTGCCCTCCGCCATCGACATCTCGCGTTCATAGCGGCGCTCGATAGCCGCCACCTGCAATTCGCTTTCCGCCTGCATCATCTGTGTCACCGACTGGTAGGCCGAAGAGATTGAGGCAAGAGCGCTCTTCAAGAAGGGGTCAATTTTCTTGATATTCTCCTCGCCAAAGGCTTTCCCAAGATAGTGGATGACCCAATCGGTCAGAGACCTGTCCATGGCAAGCTCCGACTTGTTGTACTCCTCCTCAAGCCTTTTCATCGCTTTCTCGTATTTCGCCGTCAGTTCAGAGGTGTCTATCCCCTCCGCCTCCATGGCGGCCTTTTTCAGCAGATACGTTTGCTTGATGGCTTTTTTCGTCTCCTCGTAGACCTTTCGCCTCTTTTCCTTTTCTCCGACAAAGTATTTCTCCCACACCTCTTCGAGCTTGTCTTTATGCGCCTTCTCCGCCTTTTCGGTTTTATCCTGCTGCCTCTTCTGCTGGTCGACGAGTTTCTGCCGGTAGTCCTTTTCCGCCTGCGTCCGCTCGGCCGTGCCCTGCTTGGTGATTTCCGTGAGTGCCCGCAAATGCGCGAACTCGATGCTTTCCATTTGCATGCTGTAGGCCTCATAGCTGATTTTGTCGTCAAGATAGTCCTGCTGCACCTGGGCCTGCAGCCGCGCGTAATCCCTGTTTTCCTGCTCGATAGTCTTATTTGCGGCCGTCTCTCTCATTTTCGCCAGCGCCTCGTTGTACTGCGCGTGGATGCCCAGCCGCTCGTTCTCTCCCAGGTCGGTGTGCTCTAATTCCATTTTGTAGAACTCGGCCGAGATTTCCAGCATGCGGTCGGTGTACTGCTCATAGTTCTTCAATCCAGTGGCGTAGGCGATGCGGTTCAGCGCCTCCTCACGCTCTTTCCAGTCCTTCTCCTTTTGGAACTTGTCCTTAGCCCCGGCATCGCCACGGCTCGATTTGCCAGAGGGCTGTGCGCCGCTTCGAGCCGAGTAAGGCATTGTGACATTGGCCGCCTGGTTGACGGGGCGGTCGATAATTTGCTCGTCTTTCACGCCGTATGTTTTTTTCAGCCAGACGTTGCTCTCCTCAAGCAGCTTGATTTTCGTCCTGTTGCCGGCCAGTTGTTTTCTCAGCTTGCCGACATCGCTTACAAGGGAAGCAAGTTCTTCCTTATGGAAATTAGCGGCATTCGCGTCGCTTTCGGTCATGAAAGACCCTGCTCCGCCCTGCCCCTCGCTGACGAAACCACCCATCGGGCCCGATGTGATCTTGCGATTGCGCCGGTAGGAATCAGCCTTTTGCAGGCCTATCCTGTGGATTAGATCGTTCAGTTCCGCTTTCTTAACCCTTTCGCTTGCGCCAAACTGCGCGTTCGCTGTCTCAAGCTCAATGATAGCCGAGTAGTTTTCCTTGATTTTGTCAGCGGCTGCCCTGGCCTTGGCGGCATTGATAATCGACTGTGTGAGTTCCTGATATTTCTTAGCCGCATTGCCAGCCAGGATGGACTCTGTAGACATTTGCCCGAAATACGAGGGGTAGAGACGCTGTAGTTCCCTAACCCTGTCGATACGCTCTTTCATTTTCAGGTTGTTGTCCTGGGTAGCGTCATAAATCGTCTTAAGCCGCCTTGTCTCCTCTTCGGCATAACTGGCGGTAGCCTGGGAAATGTCACGGATACTGTCCTTATACCGTTCCATTTCCTGCCGCAACTCCCTTTGTCGCCTGATGTTATCATTTATTTTCTTGACAAAACCGGCCATCGCCGCAATCGCGGCAGTTATCGCCGCTACGACCAGCCCGATAGGATTCGCCTTAAGTGTCGCGGAGAAAATCCTAAAACCTTGTGTAGCCGCATGCACTTTCCCTGTGAAAAGGCTGAAGGCGGCCGAGGCGAGAGCTTGCACGGCAATCCATGCCTCCTGGGCCACTTTAACCGCAAGGGTGGCGGCGGCGTGCGCTTTAGTCATTATCGTAGCCGCCTTTACCGCGACAGTATAAGCAGCCATTGCAGCGGCAAGCGAAAGGATAGCCGTCCTATGCCTCATGATAAAGCCGATTACTGAAGACAGCACCCGCATCATGGCCGAGGTGCCGGTGATGGCGTAGCGCATCACAGGCGCCAGTTTCTGTCCCAGCGCGATCGCCAACTCGCTAAACCTTTTCTTGGCTTTGTCCAATTCCGCCTGCACCGTGTTGTTTTGCACATTGAATTCCTTGCTCACAGATGTACCCTCCCTGAAAGCCACATTGGCGGCTGCCTGCTGTTTTTTCACCTCGTCGATATGCCCTGCGAGCGTGGAGAGTGCGGAGATAGCGCGCGCGCCATTCTCCCCCATATCCTTGAACATGGGCGCGAGCGTGTCCATGCCGCCAGCCTTGTTCAGGTGCTCGAGCAGCTCAATGAGCGCGGCGTTCATGTCGGTCTTCACCAGTTTCGAGAACCTGCCCACCTCTATGCCGGCCACCTTGGCATATTTCGCGGGGTCTTGAAAAACGCGGGTGATGACCTGGCTAAGGGCCGTGGAAGAGGCTTCCAGTTTTTGGTTATTGCTGTCGAGCACAGCGCCAAATCCCGAGATTTGGGGGATGGTCAATCCAGCCTGTGCGCCCACGCCGCCCACTCGCGAGTCGAATTCCGCCAGGTAGGGTGCCGATGCGGCGCAGTTCTGCGATAATTCATTAATGACCGAGCCCACTTTCAGCAGCGACTTCTCCGTGCCGTACTCCTTTTCTACGCCAAAAATGCCTGTGAGTTTCGACAGTGTGAGCGTGGCGCCGTCTCCCAGGTCGTCAAGAGCGACATTGATTTGGTCGGCGGCGCGCACAAAGCCCAGCACATCTTCCTTGGAGCCCTTGCCCAAGCGTCCCGCATCCTGCGCCAATTTGTTCAACGCCTCACGGCTTGAGCGCGTGTCTATTTTCTTGAACTCCTCATTTAGGCCAGCCACTTGCTGTTCCGTCATGCCTGTGAACTTGCGCACATTAGCCATTTCCTGGTCCATTTCCGCATAAGCCTCGAACGCTTTTCGTGCAGACATCACAACGCCCATCGTAGCTGCCATTGCGCCGGCAACAGCCATACCCCAAGTGTTTATTTTCTTGTTAACCCGGGAAAGCCATGACTCATGCGTGCGCAAATCATTGTTCACCTTGTCGATTTCCGCTTTAACCCGCTTGATTTTATCGCACTGGTTATCCCAAGCCTGCGAACCGCGTTCCATTCTCTTGAGTTCCCAGTTCAACTGCTTCAAAGTGTTTCTCAGCTCCTGTGGCGTAGCCTTGTCGAGACGGCGCATGACGGCCTCCACGCCATGCACGGCACTCTCAACCCTATTTATCTCTGCTTTTGTACTGCGAAACTCCCGCTTGAACTTCGCGAGGTCGGCCTTATTTCCTGCATTGGTAGCCCTCAAGATGGCATCCTCAAGGTCCTTGGCCTTGCGCTTGAGGCGGTCAAGCTCGTCGATAGCCTCCCTGCCGTTGATTTTGACGGTAGAGGTGGCTGTGCTGTTATAATCGCTCATAAACTTTGATTTTGATCGTTAACAAGAGCGAAATAACAAGAATCCAAGGGTAGCGTAAAAGACAAAAGCGGCTCCAGGGCTGGAGCCGCTTTCGCATATCAAGAACCGTTTTCTGTTCAATTATCTAAAAAAACGCGCCAAGGTGCATTACGTCTTCGGGCGCATGGCCCAGCCGTGTCGTCCGCTCGGCTCGTAGATCATGCGGTAGCCCAAGGCGAGCATGGCCTCGGCCACGTCGTTTGTCTCCAGCTCGTACATGTCGGCCAGCATGGCCACAATAGCGTCTGTGGTGCGCAGCAGGAAGCCCCCCCGCGCGTCGGCAGGGGCGGGCTCGTAGCCTTGCAGCGCCTGCGCCACGAGCCAAGCGGCGCCCGTCTTGTCAGCCTCATTCATCATCGCCACCTCCTTTCTGTGTGCCTGTCATTTCGATGTAGGAGGCGATCGCGCTATGCAGCGTCTGCAAGTCGGCCACGCTGTCAAGCCAGATGGTGGTTGGCGGCATCTTGGCCGACTTGTAGCTGACCACGATGTCAAGCCCGGGCGCCGCGTCGGGGAACTCCGGGGCGAAGGTGCGGATGAAGGTGACGGTCATGTCTCCGCGCTCAAAGGCGGTGGTGCGCTCTGTCCCGTTCATAGCTCGCCTCCTTTCTCGATGTCGACGGCGGCCATGGCGCAAAGCTGCGCCGCCCACAGCGTGACGGTGACGGCCATCCAGGCGGCGTGCGTGCCAGTGGCACCGTGCCACAGCACCGCCACGAGGGCGGCAACGCCCAGGACGATACAAAGGGATTGTGAGATTAGGAACTCCAACGCTTTCTCGGCAAGCGTTGCGGCCGACTGCCTGCTGGCAGTTCTCCTTGTCGTTAATGAAATCTGTTTCATTGCCTTGATTTACTTTGCTGTTAAACGATGGCAGGCAAAAAAAACGGCTGCCATTTCCGTTTGCAAAGTAAATCAAGGCGTCTCGCCGAGCGAGCACTGATGTTGACGGAAAGGCAGCCGCTCTGTGAGGCTGCGAGAGGGCATTAAAAAAGCCCGAGATTTCAACCGGGCGAATAACCGACGCCCGCGCGGCAAGGACTAATCTTGATTTACTTTGCGTTGCAAAGATACACCGCCAAACGGAGACTTGCAAGTTTTTCTACAAAAAAAACAACAGAGCCGCCAAATGATTTGAAACTTATCGAAGAAAAAACTCTAATGTGGAATGCAGAAAAAAGCCGTGTTCCCTGTCCGGACAGCGAAGACCCGCGCGGCCGCGCCCCTGTTGTCAGCCGATGCCGTAGGCCTTTGCCAGCATGGCTATGGATTCGCCGCCATAGGAGCCTCGCGTGAGGCCGATGAACTCCCTGACGGTCATACTGCCACGCTCCACGTCAATCCCGCGCGCCCTGGCGAACTCGTCCCTGCCCATGCGGCAGCTGCCCGTGAGGAAACCGTGCCATGTGTAAAGCCCGCGATTCGGGTACGGCCTGTCTGGCTCGGGGAATTCCCGCTTGAACTCCGCGACCCTTTCCTTCACGGGCTTTCTCCGCATGTCCTTGCGCGTGGCGTCCTCAAACGCCTTGCGCAGCGTGTCGCCGTGAGCAAAGCTTTTCCCCACACGGGCGATGTAGCACCCTCTCACCGATAAATCGGGCTGGATGACGCCGCCAATGGCAAAATTGCCCTTTACACTATCAATGAGCGTCGGCATGCCGTCTATACTATAGGCTTTTTGGCCGTTTAATGACACCATTCGCACATAGCCATAGCCAGCGCCAGAGCCTAAGCCAGAGCCTAAGCCATAACCATCTCCATCACCAGCGCCATTGCCATCGCCAGTGCCATCGCCAAAGCCATCGCCAGAGCCTAAGCCATCGCCATAACCCTTGCCATCGCCATAGCCATCGCCATAACCCTTGCCATCGCCATAGCCATCGCCATCACCATCGCCAGTGCCATAGCCAGAGCCATCGCCATAGCCATAACCATCTCCATCACCAGCGCCATTGCCATCGCCAGTGCCATCGCCATAGCCATCGCCAAAGCCATAGCCAGTGCCATAGCCAGAGCCATCGCCATAGCCATATCCCTTGCCATCGCCCTTGCCATCGCCAGCGCCGTATCCATCCGTGCCCACGTCCAGGAAACGCTGGATTAGGAGTTCATTTTCCATGGCTTGACGCTTGTTATTGACTTTACGGCTTCCTCCGCGCACTCGTTGAGCTCGATGACGCTG
>CABTZK010000023.1 GCA_902489275.1 uncultured Porphyromonadaceae bacterium | reverse complement strand
TTTGGAGAACGTTTTGAAATCATGTAACTTTGCCACGGAAGAAAGGTTCCTCGTCCGGCTAACACGATTAAAAAACGTGTCAGCCAGACGAGGTGAAATATAAAGAAGTAGAGCCTTGACACAGTTGAAATTACACTACCGAAGCAAATGATGATTTCGACAATGATTGTGAATAGGCTACCATCCAAAGAACTTTCCGCCATCATCACACTCACGTTCCCAATCGGACTTCCCTTGCCAGGTAGTCCGATTTTTCTTTTTTTTACTCTTGTTCTTATGGGCGATGATAAGCATGATGCCCAATATAATGATTATTACTCCCATATTATTGCGTTTACTTGTTTATTGTATTTTCAGCTTCATTAACTGCTCCATTATGAACTTAAGCAATATACGTGGGTCAAAGTATTTCCCCGTGTCGCTCCACTTACATGATAAGTGTAGATGTGGGCCTGTAGTACGTTTTCCCGTGTTCCCACTGATTGCTATCTTTTGTCCGGCACTCACATGTTGGCCATTTACTACGTTAATTTTCGACAGATGGAGGAATGAGCATGTGCAGATGCCATAGTCGATAGTGATGTAGTCCCCTCCAGCCGTTGATGTGCCAGCTGCTGTAACTATGCCAGGCAGCATCGAATAGACATCTTCATACTTCGCCCTTAGATCCAAACCGTAATGCATCCGTCCTTTCATACGGTTCATCGGGTCACGCCTCATTCCAAAAGGCGAGTTTATATGGATGTCCTTCAGGGGCAATGCAACCATCAGGGGCACTTCCATGGCAGCACTGTCTGCTTGCATGTTTATGTCATCTTCTAACGAGTCCTGAACGGTAGTGTCAGTTAGAACTTCCACCATCGTTCTGACTTTTTCCTTTTGTGTTTCTCCAATCGTATTGAATGGAGATGCCTCTTGCTGTGCATGTATTCTTGCACAAGTTGTAATACCAAGCATTTCTTCTACATCTGTGCCGGATAGCCATTCTGCACTTTCGTTCTTTTGCAGTTCTTCGTTTGCCTCATTCTTGGCAAACAGAGCTTCAACGGCTTTCAGCTCATAGAAGTTGACATGCTTCACCGTTATCTTAGGAATGTTGGCCTCTCTTGTTCGTCCATGAACGTGATGAACCGTGACCTTGAAGCGTTTGGCAATCTCCTGTGCCGTGATATAGTCCTTAGGAACTTCAAACTTCTCAGGGTCTCTGTTGAATAACTGCTCAATAGCAGCCTCGTTATAGTAGTTCAAATGTTTTATAACAAGCTTTGGCGTTTTTGCTTCACGAGTCTTAGCCTGGACATGTTTGGGCGTGACTCCATATTTTTCTGCTATTTGAGCAACAGAAACATAACCTTCTGGAATAGCATTGAGTTTCGGCAGTTTTGCTCTCCGCTCTTTTTCTTTCTCCAGAGAATTTGTTTCCATGCGCTCTTTGATAATGCGGTCAAACTCCTTTCTGTTGATGACCGTAAAACGTCCCTGTTTATGATTGTCTATTTCATAGTTATGGACGTAGTAAGAGATCTGATCTTTTGAGAAATGGTACTTCTCCATGACTTCTGCGTATGTGTAATAGTTCGGATCGATGGATTCACGCTCACCTTTCAGCGTATCAATATGTGCCCTGGAGTAATAGACAGTTCTTCCTTGTGTAATACGTGGTATCTTGTTTCTGGTCACAAATGATAATACAGCTGCATGGCTCATCTTGTATTTCTCCTCCAGTTGCGGAATAGTATAATAGTCACGTAAGTCAATATCCGCAATAAGTTGAGCAAAATGAACATCAACCAGAGCACGGTCAAAGAAGCAGTTGCGACCTTGGTAAACTTTGGGGATATTGTATTTTTCAACTCTGGTCATAATAGCCTTCTTTAAGCATTTGAACTTCTCCATGATTTGCCTGAAAGTGTAGTATTCGCGCTTCTCCTGCTTCTTCTCCGAATGGGACTGATAAGCTGGAGGATTGTCAAACAATCGTTCAATGTCAGCACGGCGGATAAGGGTCTTTCCCTTCATCTGAACAGCCTTAATCAAGCCACTGGCGAGTTCCCTATAAACAGAGGACTTACCAATGCCTAATAATTTTGCTGCTTCCCTTGGTGTTAGGAATGCCTTTCCATGAAGCACGTCCTTGGGGGTATCTTCCTTGTCTTCTGGATGTGCCTCGCAATAGTCAGCAATCTGCTTTTGCCGGATTGCTCTCTTGTAGTCCTTGTTATTGCACGAAGGTGAGCAATATATAGTGGTCATCTTATGTGCAATAAAGGATCTTCCACAATACTTACAGCGTTTCTGAATCTCCATAAAAGTTGCATTCGTTAGTGAATTTTCGCTTGCTAAAGTGTCCCACAGTGTCCCACCACGTCCCATGGTGTCCCAGCTTGTATCCTCAATGTCATTTTGGCATTTTCCCATGGTGTCCCAAAGTTGTGCCTACGATGTCATTTTGGTGTGAAACCGACTTTCTGTTTTACACTCGCGGTAGAAATACGGTGCAAAAATAACTGGAAAAACTGTAACTAACAAATATGCAACTTGAAGTGTTAAAATACAAAAAGTCCCTCATTTAGAGGGACTTAGTTCAAATTACTCCAAGTTGTTCAGAGTTGTTTATAAGGGGTCACTTGCCGACGCAGAAGTGGGCGAAGATTTCGCCGAGGATGTCGTCGGTGGTGATTTCGCCGGTGATTTCGCCGAGGTAGTGGATTGTTTCGCGGATGTCCTGGCTCACGAAGTCGCCGCTGATGCCCTGCTCTAAGCCGTCGATGGCGCGGGTGATTGACGCGCCTGCCCGTGTAAGCGCCTCGTAGTGACGCGCGTTGGTCACAATCACGGCATTGTCGTCCACCTGCGGCAGCGCTGCCGTTTCTACAATGCAGCGCTGCAACTCGTCCATGCCTTCTCCGCGCTTGGCCGAGATAAACACTGCGTTTGCAAGGTGGGGGTTGAGCGCTGGCGCGGTGTCGCACCTGTCAATCTTGTTCACGACTGGAATCAGGCGCTTGCCCTCAAGGTGTGGCTTGATTCGCTGCCAGAATGCCTCGACTTGGGTCATGCTGTCGCTGGCGTCGATGACCCAAAGCACGAGTTGCGCCTCCTCCAGTTTCTTGAAAGTGCGTTCAATGCCCATCATCTCGATTTCGTCCTTGGCCTCTCGAATGCCTGCCGTGTCGATGAAGCGGAACAAGGTGCCCTGAAGGGTAATGGTGTCCTCGATCACGTCGCGCGTGGTGCCCTGGATGTCGCTCACGAGCGCCTTGTCGTCGTGCAGCAAGGCATTGAGCAAGGTCGACTTGCCTGCATTGGTGTGCCCCACGATAGCTACGGGCAAGCCGTTCTTGATGGCGTTGCCGCTACGGTAGCTGCTTCTCAACTTCCCAATCACCTCTTTGATGTGTGAGGCTATGCCAATGAGGCGGCTGCGGTCGGCAAAGTTCACATCTTCCTCGCTGAAGTCGAGTTCTAACTCGATGAGTGACACGAATTGCAGCAGCTGCGCCCTGAGCTCGGCCAGCGCGTGGCTGAAGGCACCACGCATCTGATTCATGGCCACGCGGTGCGAGGCTCGACTTTGCGAGGCAATCACATCGGCGATGGCCTCGGCCTGCGAGAGATCCATCTTGCCGTTGGCAAAAGCGCGCTGGGTAAACTCGCCGCCCGTCGCGGCCCGGCAGCCGGCATCGATGAGTGTGTTCACCACTTGCTGCTGAATCCACATCGACCCGTGGCAGGCCATCTCAACCACGTCCTCTCCCGTGAACGACTTGGGGGCCTTAAATAGCGTGAGCACTACCTCGTCGAGCAGCTCGCCATCGGTGTCCACGAGGCGGCCCCAGTGGGCCGTGTGGCTTTTCATCGTGGCCAGCCCAGCGCCTTTCCAGCGCTTAGCCACAATGGGCAAGGCATCGTTGCCGCTGACGCGTATCACGGCAATGCCGCCCACACCATGTGGCGTTGACACCGCCACAATCGTATCGCTATTGAAATGATCGGTTTTCATCATGATTTCTTGTGTTTTGTATTGGGGGAAACGCCTGCGGGCACGTTATCTCCACTGATTGGGATGGCTATTCTTTTTCATGGACGGATCCACACCCGGCAAGAAGCCGAGGCTGGTGGCACGCTCCACGTCGTCGACACTCACCACGTGATTCCAAAAACTGCCGCGAGCACGCTCGTTGTTAAACAAGAAAGCGATGGCTCGGCCTTGGTTGGGCGCGTAGACGATTTTGTAAAACGCCTTGGGCACAGCGATATTGCGCTTTGGCCCAATCATCTTCATGTCCTTGCCCAGCACGGGGCCCGAGGCGATGATCAGGCGCTTGTCGCGCTTGGTCCAGCGGTGCACAGTTTCTTCCAGGATGCGCCATGCCCCATTGTTGAGCAAGTGGTTTTGCGGGCAGATGTTGGTCATGTAGAAGGCATCATGCATCGATTCCTTGCTCCACTTCATGTCCATGGCGGGAGCCATGTGGCCGCGGTCGTAGCCCGATCCTCGGTAGTCACTGTGGGTAGGGCAAGCCTCGGTTGCGGGGTCGGCCATGAACCGGTAGTCCTTGCGGCGCTCGGCATCTGGAGCATCGGCTTGGGCAGCCTCGGTTGCGCTGTAGTCGTAAATCACGCAGTTGGGGATGCGGTACTTGTTGTTGAAATACACGACCTTGCCATTGTGCTCGATGCGCTGGTTCGACACGCTGGCGGGCACCGACACGTTGAGCAGCGGCGACGCGGTGCCTTGACCGTAGCGGCTGGCAGCCTGCTCGGTGCGCGTTGGCTGGCTGGGCTGGCGCTTGTGTTCCTGGGCAATCGAGTTGTAGATTGCCCACCCCATAAGCGCTGTCAACAGAACCGCGCACCATTTTTTTATTCTCATCATGGTTTTTATCGTCTGCTATCTTTATCAAAAAATCAAAAATCAAAAATCAAAAAAATCGCAAGGCGCCATCTTGGCCTCAATCTCTGTTTCATGACCGCATGCCCTGCTTGCCTATCGAGTCCACTGAAGAAGGTTGTAGCGAGCCTCAACCCTGCGCTCGACCTCGGGTGGCAGGGCTGTGAAGAAATCGAATCCCGTCAGGCACTCCACCTCGTCGACACTGGCGGCATATTCTTCAAGCCCTTGTCCACAGGCCTTGTTGCTGTAGATGAACCCGATTGCGCGCAATGGCGTGGCATAAGGCGCCATAACCACCTTGAAGAACTGCTCGGGGACCGCCACACGCGGGTTGCCTATCGTTTTCAGCCCTGGCTTGAGCACCGGCCCAGTGATGACAATAAGCACGCTGTCGCGTCGCGCCCATTCGCGCACTTTTTCCTCCAGCTTGCCCCAGCCACCCTCGTTGAGCGACTTCGACTGCGGGCACACGTTGGTCATCAGGAACGATTCGGCCATGGCGCGCGCACTCCAGCGCATGTCGCCCGCTGGCGCCATGTGGCCGCGCTGGTAGCCGCTGCCTGCGTAGGCATCGGGACCTGCACACCCCGCGACCGACGGGTCGGCGGCAAATTTCCCCTGCCGCTCCAGCGCCCCGTCAGCCTTGGCGCTCGTGATGGTGTAGGTCACGCAGTTGGGCAAGTGGTAGCGAGCGTTGTAGTTCACGTTGAAGCCACAGTATCGCACCGCCTGGTTCTGGCATTGCGCCGGCAACCGCACCGCTTGCAGCCGCTGGCACAGCATGGGTGTCATGGACAGCCGCCGCCCAGCAGCAGCGCGCCTTGCGCCGTTAAAGCCCACCCCGATCGCCGCTGCCACCAGCACAAACCACCCTGCCGCCAGCGCCATGCGCTTAACACTTGCGCGTGCGGCGCCTCGTCGTTTTTTCCTCGTTGCCACTGTGTAGAAGTGTTTGCCTGAAGTGTAAATTCCTGATTACAAGAAATAAATGCAAAGATGCACATTAAAAAGCGAACGAGTTAGGAAACGAGTGAAACACTCTTCCTCTCCAATTTTACTGCACCCTGAAAAACCTCTTGTTCTCACGTGCAAAGGTAATCAATCTCTGATGAAAAACAGTACCATTCCAGGAAAATAATCGGCCGTGAAGAATCACCTCGCCTTTATTCAAGCAACCTTATAAAAATGAGGGCTTTTGTGAAAAAAATGTGCTTATTTTTGTGCAGTTTCCTCTAATGTGACAAAAGTGTGTTCCTTTATTTTCCTGCCACGGCATCAAAAAAAACTTGCGGAAACTGTCTGCCGTACAGGAGATTTTCAGTACCTTTGCCCTTGGTGATGGCGGCTTGTCCCTGTACTGTGGGTGAGGCTATCGATAATTACTTATTTTACAGGATTTTATAATTTTTTGAGTTGTAATTGATGAGACAATTGCTTTTGCTTCTTGCTGCCGCTGCTTGCGCAGTGTGCTCATGCGCCACCGAGCGCGTCACGACATTCGATTTTTCCTCCAAAGCAGGGATTCGCGCGGTGAACTTCAAGGGAATCAGCCTGACGGGGCTGAAGAATACGTCTGTGCCGCTATCTGCCGAGAACTACTCCCAGCAGCAGGGCCAAAATGTCTGCCTGACTCCAACCAACGGGTTCAACATAACCATCAGGGAGAATCCTGGCTATGACCACACTTTCACCACCTACATCTGGTCCCCGACAACGAAACAGGGGATTCTGACCTTGAAACCTGTCAACGGCCGTGAGGTGATTACGAGAATAGAGCTCCAGGGCAGCTATGGGGGTGGCTTTAAGCGCATGCAGGTCAACGACGACACGGGAGGCTACTCCGACGACAGCACCGTCTGGACGGGCCACGCAAAAGAGGTGTCGCTAAGCGCGCGCCTCAACAACGGCGAATACAATGATGAGGGCAGCGGCCAGTACCGGGTGGTCTCTCTGAAATCCATCAAGGTCACCACCGAGCCGGTCACGGTCGACGCGCCCCGCTTCTCCCCGCCGGCGGGGAGCTACCGGTCGCCGCAAGCGGTGAGCATCACGGCCGGGGATGACGCCGAGATTCACTACACCACCGACGGGAGCACACCAACCGAGGCATCGACGCAATATGACAGCATCCCCATCCTCGTCAACACGAGCTGCACGCTCAAAGCGGTCGCGTTGTACGGCGGCTACACCAGCGAGGAGACCAGCGCCGAGTACCACATCCTCACAACCCGGCACGTGAGAAACGTGGCCGAGTTTAACGACCAGGAGGCCAACGAGGATGTCTATCTCATCTTCGACGAGCCGCTCACGGCCGTGTTCCAGAGCGAGGGCGGCAACTACACCTACGCGACGAGCAACAAGGCCGACAACATGTGCATCTACTGCCCGACTGGGCTCGTGACAGAGTATTCCCGCGACGAAATCATCAACAGCGGCATCGCGGGCATCAAGCGGATGATGGGAGACGAGCCCGTACTCATCCCCGACGAGACGACGTTCAGGAAAGACCCGGCACAGATTCACGCCAAGCTATTCACGACCGAGAATTTCCAGCAGTTCAAGGTCAACGACTTCGTGTACTCGCTGTCAGTGAGCATGAGCAAGGAGCAGCCCGGGTCGTTATCGGGAGCTGACGCTGATGGGGAGACTTTCAAACTCACCGACAGCTACGGTTCGATCAAGGTCATCAACCGATTCCACACGGGTAACCTGGAAAGCGGGACCAAAGTGCTGGGCATCGTGGGCATCCAGGACGGCATCAAGGTGCTGTACCCCACCTACGCCACCCTCGCCACGGACATCGAGCCTGCGCCAGAGACCAGTTGCATCGTCACCGCCCGCAACGGGGCGATTAGGATTGTGGGCAACTGGAGAAGCGTCAGCGTGCACGACATGGCCGGCCGGCGCATCGCCCACAACCAGGATCGCATCGAGTGCCAGCCAGGGGTTTACGTCGTCGTGATTGACGGCGCCGCACAAAAAGTGACCGTGCAATAGGCCACGCCCCGGCAAAGCCCGCACTTCCGAGCCAGGCGCATGTGGATTCATCGGTGTTTTGAAAAATGTGTTTTTGTTAAAATGTGTTATTTTTTAAGTTTTGCGTTTTAACAATTTGGCAAATCAAACCGTGTTAAAAAACCAATATGCCGTTATTTAGGGGAAAAACCGTGACTGGTGGTTTACAAAAGTAAATGTTTAAGAGTGTTTTTCTCATTTGGTAAAAATCCTGGCATTGCATAAATTTGTCCCGCGAAACAGGAAATCCGCTTTCCTTTTGAGGGCCTGCTTTAGCGATAAAGGTACAAGGTCCCTACGTGTTCAACACATTGTTTTATACGATTTTGGAGTTTACGCTCCACAACATGATGACTTTAAAATGAAGACATTCCAATCCTGCCGTTGGCTTACCCGTTCTGTTCTTACCCTGCTGTTGATGGCTACTTGCGCAACAGCCCATGCCCAGCGCATTCACCACAACGTGAAGCCAAACCGTGGCTGCACTGTGGCTGAGCAACTCGTCAACGCACCCATCAACAACACACCCAGCGATCAAGTGAAGCAGCTGCTCAACTACGCGTTTCAATTTCGTGGCGTTCCCTATGTGTATGGCGCAATGAGCCCCAAGGGCTTTGACTGCTCGGGATTCACCAGCTACGTCTACAAGCACATGGGCTATCGCCTCGACCGCACCTCACGCGGGCAAATCAACAATGGGCGCCGCGTGGCGCGCAACGAGCTGAAGCCAGGCGACCTGGTGTTTTTCAACGGCCGCGCTGGCCGTGGCGGCATTGGGCACGTGGGCATCGTCACCGAGGCCGACAATGGCAGCGGCACGTTCACCTTTATCCACGCTGCTTGCAGCACGGGGGTGCGTACCAGCAACTCGACAGAGTCCTATTACCGCTCGCGATACGTGAGCGCTTGCCGAGTCATTGAATAAGGCTTTTCATCATATAAGTTTCAGGATAACATCCGCCGAGGAACACAATGTCGTGATTGACATGTGCTCCTCGATTTTTTTAAGGCAAACTACAACAAGGCCAATTCCAGCAAGGTCACCTATCGCCGTGCTGGGGCGGCGGTCCTTCTATTCTTGCTGCCGGCTGGCGATTGATATCGACTCCTCTTGGAGCTCATCGTTTGGCCTGAGACCAAAGCAGCGCTTGACAGCCGCGCGAATACTGTCGGCATCGCACCCGTCAGCCTTGAGGATGTTAAGAATCTGTTTCACATATCCGTCCTTGTTCTGCAGGCCGCACAACCCCGCCACATTGCTTTCGCTAAGGATCTGTTTCTGGTTGAACACACGCAAGATCTGGTTATAGTCGCCGTCGGCAAGGTAATCGTGAAACTCGCGGCATATCGCTTCATACATGCCCCGCGGATTAAGTTCGTTGAGCAGGTCAACCAGGTGATCCTCCAGCGCATTGATATTGCGGAACTTGGCATCGACGCGCAGGCTCACGTACTGTTTCACGCGATGCCGCACGTGCATGAGCGCCTGCTGCTTGAGCTGGTTTTTGAACATGCCTATCACGGCCTGCTTCACCCTGAAAAACACCTCATTCTCGTTGCGGTGGCGATGGCGCGCCACGGTGCGAATCACGCCCTCCAGCATCATGATGTTCTCGATCTCGGCCACATTAGGCACCAGTATCTTTTTGTTGCGCAAGTAGCGCACTTCCTGCTCGCCTCGGCGATCACGATCGACAATGCCCCAGCTGTCAAGATGGTGAAAGCCCTTCAAGTCATTGAACGATCGCACGCTCTCAATCACCTTGTTGCAGCTGCCCAGCGGCTTCACGGTGTATTCCTGGAAAATGAGCGGATACAGTCTTGAATCAAGGCTGTGGGTCTCGTCGCCCTCGATGAAAAGCACGGGCTTGCGGCTGCCCAAGATGTCGTAATAGAGCGCGTCGTCAAGCTGCCCGCCTTTATCGAGCACCTCGTACTCCCACGTTTTCTCGGCAGGGTCAAAGTTCTTCACCCAGATGCTGGTATTGTCGATGCGGCTTTGCACGAAGCTCAAGTCATGCGTGTTGTAGATAAAGGTGCAATCGGGGCGCATCTGCTCAATCACGTTCCACAGCGTGGCCATCATTGACTGGTGGATAAACACCTCTGGGTCGTCAACGAGAATCACGGCCTGGGGCATGGCGTAGAGCACCGCCCCGATGTAGTAGAGCACGCTTTTCTCGCCATCGCTCAAGCGCAGCGACGTGTAGAGGTCCTCATGGCCCTCGTTGGAGAACAGAATCTTGCCATTCTCTCGCAGAATCTTGTTTTTGGGGAAAATCTCTTGCCACATCTTGACCACCGTGTCGAGTTTCGTCTTGGGGAACTCGGCCTGCTCATGCATCAGCAGCTTGGCCTTATAGTTCATTAAATCCCGAAACTCATCGACCATCATGATGTAGAATAGCTGGTCAAATTCGGTAATGGCGGTGCCTTTGTTGTATTGTGACACATCATTCATGTGCTTAAACATCGCCTCGATTGACCCTTTGCGTTGAGGGATGGGCGAAAAAGCGTAGAGCGCCCTTAGCGCCGAGATGTGGTAGGCTTGGTCGCCCACTTGCTGCATCAGCCAATTGCAAAACTGCGTTTTGCCTGACCCGTTGGCTCCGATCACTGTGATTTGCCGCGCACCGGACAAGACGGCTGCATTCTGGCAATTTGATTTGGGTGGCAATAGAATTTCCATAGAACAAAAGCGATTGATAAATAAATGACTTCGTAAATATACGCAAAATGCTCGTCACCTGCAAGCGAGAATGCTAAAAACACGATTCCCTTGAAAAAAAACGAGGTCAAAATCCAACCAACTTGCTGCATCGGCCGTTTGAGTCGACGCACTCGCCCTTATAGGGCTCGATGTGGATGTTGGCTATCACGTGGCCCAACTCGTTGCGCAATTGCTGCTCCACCGCGCTGGCAATGTCATGCGCCTGCGTGACCGAGAGATTGCCGTCAACCTTGATGTGAAGGTCAACGATATGGGTGCTCCCGTTGTGACGGCTGCGCAAGTTGTGATAGCCCCTCACGCCCGGGGTGCGGGCAATCGCCGAGCAGATGCGCTCCATGTCCTCGTCGGGCAGCGACACCTCAAGCAATTCCTGCACAGCCGGCTTAGCCAGCCTCCACGCCACCACCATGATAAACACGCTCACGGCCATGCCGGCCAGGGGGTCGAGGACGCGCCATTGCTCGTTCAGGAAAATGGCTCCGCCAATGCCCAAAAGCGTCGCAACGCTGGAGAAAGCGTCGCTGCGATGATGCCATGCGTTAGCCTCCAGCGCCATGCTCTCTAACTTGACACCCACATGGCGCGTGTAGCGATACAGCGCCTCCTTTGAAACAATGGACAGGACGGCAGCCCACAGGGCGACCTTTCCGGGAGCGCCGGGATGGATGCCGTTGAGAGCGGCATACACCTTGGTCGCGCCGCCATAGAACAGCCCTGCTGACACAGCGGCAAACGCCACGGCAATCAGGAAAGTGGCAAATGTCTCATATTTTCCATGGCCATAGCGATAACTCTCGTCGATGCCTTTGGCGCTCACGCCCACAAAGATGATGACAATGATGTCGGTAAGGAAATCACTGATGCTGTGCACGCCATCGGCCACCATGGCGCTCGAGTGGGCCACAATGCCTGCCAGAATCTTGAGGATGGAAAGCACGCCGTTGCATGCGAAGCCCACCCACGTGCAACGTTGCGCGGCGCAAGCGCGTTGCTCGGCGGTTAAAGTCATGTCCTGCGTCACCATGGAGCGTGTGTTGTCATTTAAATCAGCGCAACAAGGCCAAGGGCTACTCTGAACCGTCGGCTTTGCGCATGAGGCTGTGAATGGCTTTCCCCACAGCATTGGCAATGTCGGGCGCAATCAAGCCGTGAGTGCCTTGTTCCTGCACAGCGAGGTCGCCAGCCAATCCGTGAATGTAAACGCCCAGTACCACGCCCCAGTCGGGCGAATAGCCCTGGGCAATAAAGGCGGCTATCACGCCCGTGAGCACGTCGCCCGATCCAGCGGTCGCCATGCCAGCGTTGCCGCTGCTGTTGATGTAGACCTTGCCATCGGGGCGCACCGTCATGGTGTAGTGTCCCTTGAGCACAATGGTAATCTCATAAAGTTTCGACACGTCGATGGCTTTCTTGAGCCGCTCCTCGTCGCTGCTGTGTTCGCCAAAGAGGCGGTCAAACTCGGCCTCGTGGGGGGTGAGGATCGAGCCCCGGGGGATGCTTCGCAGCAAGATAGAGCGCATCGAGATGCAATTGAGCGCATCGGCATCGAGGATGCAAGGCTGCCGGTAACTCTTCAAGAACGCGTCAATTGCATCGACCGTCTCCTCGGCCGTGCCCATGCCAGGTCCGAGCGCTACCACGCTATAGCGGTGGTGCAAGTCGATGTGGGTGGTGAAAATCTCGTTGCGATCGGCCTCAAAGAGCACCTCGGGCACAGCAGTAGACAAGGGCATGAAGCCACATCGGGGGGCATGCACCGTCACAAGCCCGGCCCCAGCGCGCGTAGCGGCGCGCGAGGCCATGAGAGCGGCTCCCATCATGCCATAGCTGCCCGAGACGAGAAACACCGTGCCGTTGTCATATTTATTGATAAACGGGTTGTGCGACCTCATGTTCTGCTTCACATCCTCACGCTCAATCAAGTAGAAATTGGTGGTCGTGCGCACAATCGCCTCCTGGTCCATGTCAAGGTCAAGCACTTTCACCTCACCCACATACTGGGCATTCTCGGCAAAGAAGAACGACAGGCGCTTGAACTGGAAAGCCAGCGTGAGCGAGGCTTTGACGATGTTGCGATGGTCGCTCCCCATGTTCCACTCGCCAAAGAGCCCCGAAGGCACGTCAATCGACACGACGCAGGAGCGCGAGTCGTTGATGTACTGCACCAACGCCGCATAGCCACCCTTGAGGGGGTTGCGCAGTCCCGAGCCAAACAGGCCGTCGATGACCACGTCGTCGGGACCGAGTTCGGGCGGGCTAAACGTGTCTACCACCTCGTTGAACTCAATGCCGTCAATGCCCTCCAAGCGGTCTTTGTTGGTTGAGCAGCAGGGCGTGAGGTGCGACGACTTGATGTTAAACAGGTACACTTCGGAGCGATAGCCCTGCTCGGCCAGCATGCGTGCCACTGCCAGCGCGTCGCCGCCGTTATTGCCCGGGCCGGCAAAGATGACCATACGCTTCGAGGGTCGCCAGCGCGAGATAATCTCGTAGGCCACCGCCGATGCCGCACGCTCCATGAGGTCGATCATCGAAATGTTTTGAGCCTCGATGGTCGCCTCGTCGATCTTCCGAATGCCTTCGGTCGTAAAAATCTTCATAGGTCTGCAATATTTCGTTGCAAAATGCTTTGTGCTTGATTTGAACTACAAATTTAAGCCTTTTTTCTTTCGCTTGTCAAGGTTTTTGAAAAAATATAACGATTTTTTGCTTATGTACTCGGAAAATTTTGCAGAGACCTCAAACTTTCCTAACTTTGTGGCAATGTTTCTTTAATCAAGCTTATGGAAGAAGTCGTTGTTAAGGATCTTGTCTTTGAGCCCTATCTCACGAGAGAAGAGATTGGGAAGCAAGTGAGACGTGTTGCTCAAGAAATCAAGCGCGACCTTGAAACTAAAACCCCCATTTTCCTGTGTGTTTTAAATGGGGCGTTCATTTTTGCTGCCGACCTGTTCAGGGAATGCAACCTTCCCGAATCGGAAATCACGTTTATTCGCTTCAAGTCCTACGACGGCACCCAGTCAACAGGTGAGGTCAAGGAAATCATGGGTCTGAACGAGCCGATCGAGGGGCGCGAGGTCATTATCGTCGAAGACATCGTTGACACGGGCGGCACCGCATCCCGCTTGCGCAAGCGGCTTCAAGCCTTGAACCCCAAGAGCGTGCGCATGGCCTCGCTGCTGTTCAAGCCCGAGAGCCTTGAGGTGGGAAACCCGCCCGAGTATGTGGGCTTCAAGATTCCCGCCAAGTTCATCCTTGGGTATGGGCTGGACCTTGACGGCCTGGGGCGCAACTTGCCCGACATCTATGTGCTGAAAAACGAATAGACAAGAATTTATACCACAACCCATTTTATTAAAAGAAACTGATATGCTGAATATCGTCATGTTTGGAGCCCCTGGCTCTGGCAAAGGAACGCAAAGCGAGCTCCTGATTAAGACTTACCGCTTGTTTCACATCTCAACGGGCGACGTGCTTCGCGACCACATCAAGCGAGGGACCGAGCTTGGAAAAACCGCAAAAGGATTTATCGACAAAGGGCAACTGATTCCCGACGACCTCATGATTCACATCCTGGCCTCGGTGGTCGACGACAACAAGGACAACGCCCAAAATGGCGTGATTTTTGACGGATTCCCCCGCACCATTGCCCAGGCCGAGGCCTTAGAGAAGATGCTGGCCGACCGCGGCACGGGCGTGAGCGCCGTGATAGGCCTTGACGTGCCCGAGGAAATCTTGGTGGCCCGCCTGCTCAACCGCGGAAAGGAATGCGGCCGCAGCGACGACAACATGGAGACCATCAACGACCGCCTCAAAGTGTACCACAACAGCACCGCGCCACTCAAGGAATTCTATGCCCGCAAGGGCCTGCTCCACGACATCAAGGGCACGGACTCTCCCGAGCAAGTGTTTGAGCGCATACGAAGCGAAATCGACGCGCTGTAGCACTCCTCGCCGCACTCGCTCACCAGGGCCTTTAGAGCGTGGCCGCACCAGCCCCGCCTTGTGTTCACGAAAAGGAACAAAGAAAGTGTGCCAAACACGTTGATTTTGGCACACTTTCTTTATGTGTCGCGTGAAAGGCGCTCGCTCCCCTACTCGTAGTCGAAAATGAAGTTGCCTTTCGATTTCAAGCTGTTGCCCACAGTGCAGCCGCGCTGCGTGAAGCTCTCTAACCGCTTGCGCTGCTGCTCGGGAATCGACGCGCTCAAGTGGAAATGAAGGGTGATGCTGCTCACAGCGCTGCCATCAGGGTCGCGCTCGATGTTTTCCACCTCCACCACGGCGCCATCGGTATTCACGCCAGCCTTGGCGGCTGCCATGCACAGCGTGGTCATGGCACAAGCGGCAAGCGCCTCGGCCATGATTTCAACAGGGGTGGGATACTCGCCCTTGCCGCCATATTGGGCAGGGGCATCGGTGATCGTTGCACCTTTTTTCATGCCAGTCGACTCCGTGCGGAACTGGCCCAAATGCTTCGTTGTGATGATTGCCATGTCTGTTGTTATTATATTAATGAGTAAATCAATGTGATTCGACAAAGATAGGTTCTTTTCTTGAGCCGTGCAAATCAATTTTCAGATAGAAGGAGGAAGCACGCCTTTTGAAAAATCACAGGTTAGATGAGTTTGTTGCTGTTGGGCAGCACGTAGCGATTGGCCGCCTCAAGCACCTCGGCGACACGGTTGATCTCGAGGAAAGTGGTGTGGGTGCTTTGCAAGCCGCTGCTCAAGTAGGCCACCATTTCGCCAGGCTTAATCCAGCCTTTGTCGAGCAGGAGATTCAGGGCCGCGATATAATAGTCCTGTCCGTTTTTCTTGCCCGGCAGGTAAATGGGGGACACGCCATAGGACAGCGCCAGGCGGCGCATCGTCTTCTCGGTGTGGCAAATAGCCAGCACGGGCCACTTGCCGCGGTAGGCAGCCAAGTAGCGCGCCGTGCGTCCCGAAAAGCTGTCGGTGATAATCGCTTTCACGGGCAGCAAGTCGGTTGCTTTCACGGCCTGCTTGGCCAGAAACGCGGTCACGTCGGGCGAGTCGGCCACGTGCATGATGATGTTTTGGTCGGGCATCTTGTCTTTCTCGGCTTGGCGCGCCACGCTGGCCATCGTTTTCACCGCCTCGACCGGGTGCTTGCCATAGGCTGTCTCGCCTGAGAGCATCACCGCATCGGTGCTGGAAAAAATCGCGTTGGCAATGTCGGTGACCTCTGCACGCGTGGGACGAGGGTTCTGAATCATGGTGTGCAGCATCTGCGTGGCCACAATCACTGGCTTGCGGGCAAACACACACTTGCGGATGATGCCGCGCTGAATGCCCGGAATCTCCTCTTGCGGCACCTCGATGCCCAGGTCGCCACGCGCCACCATGATGCCATCGGCCACCTTGATAATCTCGTCAATCTTGTCGACTCCCTCTTGGTTTTCAATCTTGGCGATAATCTGAATGTCGGAATGCAGGTCGTCAAGAATCTTGCGCACCTCAAGCACGTCTTGGCAGTTGCGCACAAACGAGTGAGCCACGAAATCCAGCCCTTGTTCCACGGCAAAGGCGATGTTGGCCTTGTCCTTGGCGGTGACCGAGGGCAGGTTGATGCGCACGCCGGGCACGTTCACGCTCTTGCGGCTGCCCAGCACCGAGTCGTTGAGCACCTCGCACAGCAAGCAGTCGCCGCGCTCCTCGACGACTTTCAGCTCCATCTCGCCATCATCGATGAGGATGTCGTCGCCCGCGTGCAAATCCTGGGCAAACTTGGGGTAGCTCACCGCAATTTGCTCCCGCGTGGTGAGCAAGTCGGGATTGCCCGTCATTTTCACTTGGTCGCCAGCCTTGTAGGAAATTTCATCGGCTCCGTCGATTCGGGTGGTTCGCACTTCGGGGCCCTTGGTGTCAATCAGGAGGGCAATGCGGTTGCTCACCTTGCGCACGTTGGCAATCAGCCGCATCATGCCCTCGCGCGTGCCATGAGCCGTGTTCATGCGCACGACGTTCATGCCAGCGTCATAGAGCGACTTGATAAAGTCCTCTTCACACCTCAAGTCAGAGATAGAGGCCACAATTTTGGTTTGCTTCATCATTTTTCAAAGAATTGGTAGAATCTCAATCGCTGGGGGGCATCCGCCCACCAGCAACATGGTTTGATGACGTAAAGTTACTACAACTTTTCAACATTTGCAGTAACGAACACATAAAAACTTACTGCTTGCCGGGGAAAACACCATTTTTTAGGGCTACACCTTTCTTTTTCGCTTTTTTGCTTTTCTTGAAAAGTCCAGTTTGAAACGCAATTTTTTCGTGTTAGCGGGCGTAGCCCTGATCACATGAAAAACACTGTGGGGAATGCCAAGCGGAGAGGGCGCAAAGTCCCCAAGAGCGGCCGGCGGCAATATAAAGTAATACGAACAAAAGGGGAGGCCGAAATCTCTCCGTGATTAATTAATTTTGTGTTGTAGGTCTAATCAACTAATCGAGGCCTAAAGACGCGCGATATAGCCGGGGGCTGAAAAGGAAATGGAGGCAATCCCGCATCGCGGAGGAAATCGGCGTGCCGGGCTCGGCGGCCAGCCGCGAGACAAACTTCAATGACTTCTCCGACTGGAAAATCAAGGAAACACAAAAGAAAATCAACAGAAGACCAAGGGAATAACTCAACTCTGACACGCCTAAAGGCAAGTTCTTCGAAAACTTTCCCTAATTTTGCTGTTGCTGCCGGACGCTAAAAATGAAAGAGCCGTGAGAAAAAATGCAAGTTTTTGGCCAAACATAGTTGCCAATTCAATTTTTTTTACTAATTTTGCACTCGCAAATCAGCCAAATGCCCAAGTGGCGGAATTGGTAGACGCGCACGTTTCAGGTGCGTGTGCCGCAAGGCGTGAAGGTTCGAGTCCTTTCTTGGGCACTCTCGGAAGCAGTTCATCAACCGATGGGCTGCTTCTTTCATTCATGCGCTGACCGTGGAACTGCCAGGCGGCCACGCAACAAATTTTGACCTTAAATTTACATGAATTAAAGAATAAATCGCTATCTTTACCGCTCGAAAGACAACCCCCAACGAGAAACATACAAAATGGTTGGAAAAATAAGAGTTTATTGCAAAAATATCCACGAGCACGTCGACATCACGGGTGGAGACACCTTGCAAGATTTGTATGCTAAAATCAAGCACCGGCTGAATTTTGACGCGATATGCGCGCGGGTGAACAACAAGACCGAGGATATGAATTACCCAGTGTTCGGGTCAAAGCAGGTGGAGTTTCTCGACAAGAACCACCCCAGTGCCCGGCGCGTGTACACGCGCACGCTGTGCATGATCCTCTACAAGGCCATCTCGGACCTGTATCCTGGCAAGCGCCTGATTGTGGAACACAGCATCCTGGGCGGCTATTATTGCAACTTCAAGCACGAGAGCAAGACGATTACGCCCGATGTCGTGCAAGCCATCAAGGCACGCATGCGCGAGATAGTGGACGCCGACATGCCGCTGTCGCGCAAGGAGTGCCGCACTGAGCGGCTGACGGAGAAGTTTGAGCGCCAGGGGCTGAACGACAAGGTGCGCCTGCTCAAGCAATCGGGAGAGATCTACACGACCTTTTACAAGTTGGGCGATGTGGTCGACACCTACTATGGCCCGCTGGCAGCCAACACAGGCGCCATCACGGCCTTTGACTTAGTGCCTAGCCACGGCGGCATGCTGCTGCTGGGCATGAGCAAGGACGACCCCGCGGTGCCAGCCAAGATGCAAAGCCAGCCGAAACTGTTTCGGGCCTTTGAGGAGCACGAGGCGTTTAACTGCGTGATCAACGTGAGCGATGTGGGAGAGTTGAACCAGGCCATACGCAACAAGCAGGCCGGCCTGCTCATCACGGTGGCCGAGGCGCTGCACAACAAGATGTTTGCCCAAATCGCCGCCCAAATCGCCGAGCGGTTTCACCAGGGGGGCGCTCGTGTGGTGCTCATCGCCGGTCCCTCGTCGAGCGGCAAGACCACCTCGTCGAAGCGTTTAGCCGTGCAGCTGATGACCAACTACATCAAGCCCAAGGTGATTGCGCTCGACAACTACTTCGTGGACCGCGCGCTCACTCCCCGCGACGAGACGGGCGACTATGACTACGAGTCGATTTACGCGCTCGACCTGGAGCAATTCAACAAGGATATTGAAGATTTGATTGCCGGCAAGGAGGTGAAAATGCCCACCTACAACTTCGAGCAAGGCCGGCGCGAGTACCGTGGCGAGACCATGAGGCTGCAACCCGACAACGTGCTGCTCATGGAGGGCATTCACGGCCTGAACCCCCTGCTGACCCAGCAAATCCCCGAGGAGCAGAAGTTTCGCGTCTACGTCTCGGCGCTCACGACACTCAACATCGACGACCACAATTGGATTTCGACCAGCGACAACCGCCTGCTGCGCCGCATCGTGCGCGACTACAAGTACCGTGGCGCCAGCGCCCGCGACACCATTGCGCGCTGGCCCAGCGTGCGCCGTGGCGAGGAGAAATGGATTTTCCCCTATCAGGAAAACGCCGACGCGATGTTCAACTCCTCGCTCCTCTTTGAGCTGGCTGTGATGAAGAGCTACGCCGAGCCCATCTTGCGGCAAGTGCCGATGAACGTGCCCGAGTATGCCGAGGCCTATCGCTTGCGCCGCTTCTTGGAACTCTTTGATTTCCTGGAGGAGCAAGACATCCCTCGCACGAGCCTGCTGCGCGAGTTTGTGGGCGGCAGCACATTTGATTATTGATTATTGATTATTGATGTAGACATGAGCGCTCGTGGAGAGTACAGCTGTCACCGGGAACACCTCAACACGTCTACCACAACTACACAAAATGAACATTTTTGGCAAAGTTTATCATCGTCCGAAATGGATTCCACGGTGGCTCAATATCCCGCTCATCGTGTTCATTGCTTTCATGCTCACGCTTCTCTTCTTTGGCGAGAACAACTACTTGAAAATCAAAGGTTACCAGAAAAGAATCAACGAGTTGAAAGTCGAGATCAAAGCCAACGAGGACTCGGCGATAGTGTATCAAGGCAAAGCCAACGAGCTCAATACCGACCGCGCCTCGCTCGAACGCCTCGCGCGTGAGAAATATGGCATGAAGCGAAGCAACGAGGAGGTATTCATCACCGATATTCCCTGACGCGGCTCAGCAGCGTTCCCCTCTCCCTCTCTTGAAAACACTCTAACGACTTGATCACAAGATAAAGAACCGATGCTCTCAAAAGAAAAACAACAAATCGCGCAATATGCGACCCTCTCCTTAGGCTTGCTCGTCATGCTGGTTGTGGTGCTCCTGCGCGTGCTTGACATCCAGCTGGCCTACGACCGCTACTGCTTCGCCTTTGGCGCTGTGCTCACGCTCGCCGAGCGCCTCACCGAGCGCTATCGGGGCAAGAACCTGCGCATCGCCCGGCTCTACCGCATGGGAAAGGTGTCGTCGCTGCTCTATTGCACCGCGGCCTTTTTCCTGTTCTCGCCTAATGGCAAGTGGCAAGACTGCCTCGCGTTTCTCGTGGCTGGCGCCGTGATGCAAATCTACGTCTCCATAGCCTACGAGCACGAAGTGAAGAAGGAGCAAAAGAAAAAGCAAGGGCAGCCCGATGACCAAGCTTAGCCTCCCCCTCCACGCTGCCTGCCACTCGCCCGCCCCACCTCGCTGACGGGCGGGCCTATCACCCCACCCTGTTTTTTTTCAAATATTCCATGTAGTTTTTCATCCACCCTTGCGTCTAACAAGTGTAACGACATTCTAAAAAGGCAATGAAAACAGATTTAGAATTGAAGTTTGAGCAACTGGTCAAGGCACACAAGGGTACCATCTACTCGGTGTGCTACATGTTTAGCAAGGATCCTGAAGAGGTGAACGACCTGTTTCAGGAATCCCTCATCAACATTTGGCGAGGACTCGAAAACTTCAAAGGCCAAAGCCGTATGAAAACATGGCTGTGGCGCGTTACCCTGAACACGTGCATCTCAAGCGACCGGAAGAAGAAAATCGACACCGTGCCGCTCACGATGGACATTAACCTCTTTGAGGACCGAGACGCTGAAACCCGCCAGGTGAACATGCTCAAGCAACGCATTGGCAAGCTACGGCCTTTTGACCGCGCCATCGTGCTGCTGTGGCTTGAAAGCATGAGCTACGACGAAATCGCAGCCATTGTGGGCATCACCACCCAGCAAGTGTCGGTGCGCCTGTTTAGAATCAAAGAGCAACTCAAGCAAATGGCAAACGATGACTAAAAACACACAAGAGCGACATGGAACGCAAGAATATTGAAAACGCAGAATTGGAGCAAATGCGCCACCAGATGGTCCTGCTCAAAGACAAAGCAGCCTCACAAGAGCTTGTGAATGACCGCATCATGCGCAAAATCATGCTCGACAACGTGAAAAAGCTCAACAAAAACGCCATCGTCATAGGACTGATCACCATCGTGGCCATGGTCTACGTGCCGTGGACGCTGATGCGCATGAAACTGTCGATCGCCTTCCTCGTGGCCACCGATGTGTTCATGGCGATTGCGTTCGCCTACAACATCTGGAGCAACTGGGGCATCAAGGCGCAAAACGTGATGGACGGCGACCTTGTTGACACCTGCCGCCGCGTGGCGCGCATGAAGAAGATGAGCCAACGCTGGCTGTTTTTCGGTCTTCCTTCCCTGGCCGTGTGGCTCGTGTGGTTCGGCTATGAGCTTTTCATGCTGTCGGGCAGTTGGGGAGCGAGCGCCGTCTACATGATGGTTGGAGGCTGCCTCGGGGGGATAGTGGGTGCGCTTCTTGGCTACAGTTTCTACCGCAAGAACCAGCGCCAAGCCGCCGAAGTGATTGAGCAGATCAACGAACTGCTCAAGGAGTAGCCCTGCTGCTCCTCAAGCTAATGAAAAGTGAGGATGGTGGCATGGTCGCGGGTGAGGCGCTCGGCGGCCATGCGCAGTTGCTCGGGGGTGACTTGCAAAATGCGGTCGATTGAATCCTGGACCTCGGTCACCTCATTCCAAAAGAGCAGGCTCTTTCCTGCCCTCATGGCCACAGCCTCGGGATTGGACGAGGCCACCAGCATCTGCCCACAATATTGACGCTTGCACGCATCGAGGCGATGCGCGGGCAATGCCGATTGAGCCAGCTCGTCGATGGTGCGGAACACGTGGCCCAGGCTTCGGCTCACCTTGTTTCGCTCACACCCGAAATAGATTTCAAAAAGTCCGCAATCGGTGAAGCTGGCAATCGACGACTCCACCGTGTAGACGAGCCCCTGGCGCTCGCGCAGCCGCACATTGAGCAGCGAGTTCATGCCTGGGCCGCCAAGCATGTTGTTGAGCAACGCCAGGGCAAAACGCCCCTCGTCGTACATGCCGGGGACACGAGCCGCAACCACCGTGTGGCACTGGTGCACGTCAATGTCCACCTCCCGATGCTCGGGAGCGAGAACGGCCGGGGGCACACGCTCGGGGCGCTGCAACGCATGGTGCATCGCGCCGAAGTGCTTGGCGGCAAGGCCGAAGATTTTACCTGGCGAGCAGGGGCCGAGCGAAAAAAACGCCATGTTGGCTGGCACATACTGCATTTTCAGGTAGCGCTGGCAATCGGCACTGGTCATGCGCGCAATGTGCTGCTCACTGCCCAAAATATTGTGTCCCATGCCATGGCCAGCAAAGGCGATGTCCTCCAAATCGTCAAAGATAGCCTCGCTGGGCGTGTCGCGGTAACTGGCCACCTCCTCAAGCACAACATCTTTCTCACGTTCGAGCTCGGCCTCGGGGAAAACCGAGCAAGTAACAAGGTCGCTCATCAACTCGATGGCGCGCTCCACGTGCTGCGAGGGAAAAACGCTATAGAGCATGGTGCCCTCCTTGGTGGTGTAGGCATTCAGCTCGCCGCCCACCGTTTCCATGCGGTTGAGGATGTGCCAGGCCCGGCGATGCGTTGTGCCCTTGAAAATGGTGTGCTCCACAAAGTGCGCAAGCCCTTGTCGGCATGGAAAGTCGTCGCGGCTGCCAGCGTTCACTGCCAGGCCGCACCAGCCCACCCGGGCATGATTTTGCACATGCACGAGCCGCAAGCCGTTGGGTAATGTCTCATGAAAGATAGCCATCGTGTTGAGGTGTGACGCGGGCATTGGTCCTGCCGAGAATTGCACCGGTCAATTTCTTGTGTCTAAATGAATAATGTGTTGCACGAACATCATGTCGCGGATTTCGTCGCGATGAATGTCCATGTCGTCATAGTTCTTGTTCTCGCTGCGCAAAGTCACCATGGCGGGATTAGGGTTCTTGCGGACGTACTTCACCAGGCGATAGTCGTCGAGCAAAACAACATAGATTTGCCCCCAGAAGATTTGCTGCAAGTTGCTCAGCTCCCTCACGGCGATGAGGTCGCCACTGCGAATGATAGGACTCATCGAGTCGCCACTCACCCTCACGATGCGACACTGCTCGCTGATGTCGGGCAAGTTCACGACACCAATAATCTGGTCGTCGCAAAACATGCGCGCGCGCGGCATCGTGCCAGCCGTGACGTCGATGTCGTAGACGGGCGTGCCAGGCAGTTGCGAGTAGGCCAGCTCGCCCGGTGAGACGACCGTTGACGGCACGGTATTTTGCTTGCCATAAGGCAAATCGGTGCCCTTGACCAGCCAGTCCTTGTTCACGCCCAAGTTAATGACAATGCGGTTCACGAGCGCATCACTGATGGCAAGGTGGCCATTGAGGTACTTAGAAAGGTTGGAAGCATCGACATCAATCTTTTTAGAGAATTCCAATTGACTGAAATTCAATTCCTTGATGAGATACCTAATGCGTGACACAATATCTTTGTCGGGCATAATCACAGTTTTTTACGTCATTCCTAATCGGCTGGCAAAATTACCACTTTTTGGTCATTATACCAACATTTTCTCTGAAAAATCCAACGAAGAATAAAATTCAGTCGCGATACCGCACCCCAAGTCACATTTTTCCTTATGTCATCCACTCTGCGTTTAAATTTGCTAATTTCCATCCTTGAATGATAAAAAAACATAATATTCAGGGATTGTGGATTTTTTTTCCATAATTATTGTTTCGTCAAAAAAATAAAATGAGTATTTTTGCAGTTGATTTTATAGGCTAAATGAAATCAGGAAATTTGACACCATATTTCGCAATTTATTTAATTCACTTATACACTAATTCTTAAAATTTCTTCGATATGGCATTTGATAAGAAAGTCCTCGAAAAGTACGGAATCACAGGAACAACCGAAGTTCTGTATAATCCCTCCTATGAGGTTTTGTTCAATGAAGAGACTAAGCCATGCTTGGAAGGCTTCGACGTGGGCCAAGAGACCGAGCTGGGCGCTATCAACGTGATGACAGGCATTTACACTGGCCGTTCTCCCAAAGACAAATTCATTGTCGACGACGAGAATTCACACGACACCATCTGGTGGACCAGCGAGAATTACAAGAACGATAACAAAAAGGTAAGCAAGGAAACATGGGCAGCCGTCAAGGAGATAGCCTTGAAGGAACTCTCTAACAAGAAACTCTACGTGGTCGACGGTTTCTGCGGCACCCACAAGGACACACGCATGAAAGTGCGCTTCATCGTCGAGGTGGCATGGCAGGCTCACTTTGTGACCAACATGTTCATTCGCCCCCAAAGCGAGGCCGACTTTGACCAAGAGCCCGATTTTCTCGTGTTCAACGCCAGCAAGGCTACCATTCCCAATTACAAGGAATTGGGTTTGAACAGCGAAACGGCAGTGGTGTTTAACGTCACCAGCAAGGAGCAAGTGATCATCAACACCTGGTATGGCGGCGAGATGAAGAAAGGCTTGTTCTCGATGATGAACTACTTCCTGCCACTGAAGGGCATTGCCTCCATGCACTGCTCGGCCAACACCGACCTGAATGGCGAGAATACCGCTATTTTCTTCGGCTTGTCGGGCACGGGCAAGACGACCTTGAGCACCGACCCCAAGCGCAAACTCATCGGCGACGACGAGCACGGATGGGACGACCAAGGCGTGTTCAACTTTGAGGGCGGCTGCTATGCCAAGGTGATTAACCTCGACAAGGAAGCAGAACCCGACATCTATGGCGCAATCAAGCGCGACGCGCTGCTGGAGAACGTGACGGTCGACAAGAATGGGAAGATTGATTTCGCCGACAAGAGTGTGACTGAAAACACCCGCGTGAGCTATCCCATCTACCACATCAAGAACATCCAGCGCCCCACCTCCGAGGGCCCAGCGGCCAAGCAGGTCATCTTCCTGAGCGCCGACGCCTTTGGCGTGCTGCCCCCTGTGTCCATCCTGAACGACGAGCAGACCAAGTACTATTTCCTGAGCGGATTCACGGCTAAGTTAGCAGGCACAGAGCGCGGCATCACCGAGCCCACCCCAACCTTCAGCGCATGCTTTGGCCAGGCATTCCTGGAACTGCACCCCACTAAGTATGCCGACGAGCTGGTGAAGCGCATGCAGGCCAGCGGCGCGAAAGCCTATCTCGTGAACACGGGCTGGAACGGAACGGGCAAGCGCATCTCGATTCGCGACACGCGCGGCATCATCGACGCCATCCTGAACCACAGCATCGACGCTGCCCCCACCAAGACCATTCCTTACTTCAACTTCGTCGTTCCCACTCAACTTGAGGGCGTCGACACTGGCATCCTGGATCCTCGCGACACCTACGCTAACCCAGCTGAATGGGACGAGAAAGCCAAGGATCTGGCCGCCCGCTTCATCAAGAACTTTGTGAAGTATGAAGACACCGCAGCCGGCAAGGCACTGGTTGCCGCCGGTCCTCAACTCTAAACTTGAAAGAATAATAAAACAAATTTAGATATACCCAGTTTATGGAAGTCGCCAGACATGATGCCTGGCGACTTTCTTCACTTCAATCCTCACGGCAGCAAAGCCTGCCTGGTTGATGAGCGCATAATTTCATATAACCCGAATTCGGGATAAGAAAGTGATAAAAAAATTGGTCATCTCGCTATTTTTGTATCTTTATATTTAATTATTGCTGTCCGCTAAAACTTTTTTTGAGCAAAAAATTAGGGCTGGATTCCTCGCTTAGAATTCAGCCCTTTTAGTTACCTTTGTTTCTTGTTAATATACATTCAAGTAACCATGAACAAAGGTACGCATTTTATCGGACAGCCGAAACAGGCAGATTCCCTCATGGATCAGCCGTCTGCAAATCATCGACTCCACTACAATAACCCTGTTTTCCAACCTCATATTCAAGGGCGTGGGAAGATATCCCAAGGCGGGGAAGAAGAAGGGCGGCATAAAAGTGCACACCAACATCCACGCAAACGAGGGTGTGCCGTCTGACATCAGGTTCACATCTGCCGCAACCAATGACAGTCTCATGTTGAAACCCACGAATTATAACGACGGAGACATCATTGCCATGGACAGGGCCTATATAGACTACTCGAAGTTTGAGGAACTCACCAACCGTGGTGTCATATACGTGACCAAGATGAAGAAAAACCTTGTATATGAGGGACTTTCTGACATGATGTATATGTCACCGTGCGGTCTCATGGAATACAGAGTCCAAGTTGTGGAGTTCAAAAAGCATATCAAGGACGGGGAGGATACCAGACACAAGGCCCGCATTGTCACTTACGTTGACCTCACAAAGAAAAAGCCGAAAGTCATGTCGTTGCTCACCAACGACATGGATATGGATATGGAAGACATTATTGCCATATACCGCAAAAGATGGGAAATTGAGCTGCTGTTCAAGCAGTTGAAACAAAATTTCCCGCTTAGATACTTCTATGGGGAGAGTGCCAACGCCATCAAGATACAGATCTGGGTTACCCTGATAGCCAATCTCCTTCTGATGGTCATACAAAAGCGTATCAAACGACCTTGGAGTTTCTCCGGATTGGCTACAATAATAAGAATCATGCTCATGTATTATGTGAACTGCTACACTTTCCTTGAAGAACCTGAAAAAGATCGGGCAAAAATGGTTCAAGAGGCGAAAGAAACACCTCCTGAGCCAAGACTGTTTGATTAGAGGGGGCTTACTTTTGGAAAAAACAAGCCCGAAGTACCAATTAAAAGGACTTCGGGCGGAATATTTATGCTCTTTGGAGTTTTAGCGGACAGCAATAATTATTTTTAGACACGTCGGACCACAATCCATCGAGTCATACTGCCGAAAAGAGCATATTTTTTTATGAAAGAAAGTATCAAAAACGCTTGCTCTCATTGCTGGTCTTTTTGTTTCTATAGCTGGCTTTAACAGAATTAATGCGGTATGAAATGTTCAAACTAATGCCTGAAAAATCCTGCGCTTCTATTTCTCTGGAAATGATACCCGACATTTCTCTCACTCTGTAGAGTTTGTTATCAAGGAACAAATTCTGGAGATTTAGATCAAATGTGAAATTCTTGATGCTTTTTGAGAGCATAATGCGATAATTCCATCTATCAGAGAGGTCTGTGAAAAGATTATTATTTCTACTCGAATAGCCGGCGTAAACTCCAGAACGCCAATTTTTGCCCAAGTCTATATAGTGCTCGGTTGAGAGCCTGAACATAGGACGACCAAAAGAGTCACCATTGTATTCTACAAACTGTTTTTGGAAACTGACACCTATTGACGGAGAGTAGGGACCATACGAATCTTTCCAATTCAGACTGAGGAAAATCATAGAATAATTGGGAATATTTATCACTCGCTTTAAAACAACATTTTCCTTGGATTCATATCTCGTCAATGCAGTCGTCGCCGTATTTTGTATATAATTATAGCTTACATTGAATGATAGTTTCTTGTATGTACCAAGAAGCTGTATAACATCATTTGTCTGGTTAAGCAGGAAAGGATTCCCCTGCTGATAAATGTATTGGTTTTCGATGATTATAAAGTTATTTAAGGACGAGTACGCAGGCCGATTGAGACTCTTTCTATAAGACAGAGTTGTTCGAATGCCTTTTCCGGAATAAGACAGAGAAAGGGTCGGACTCAGAAAATGAGGGGATGGTTTCTGGAAAAGCTGTTTTATCCCATTCTGGATATATGAAGATACTTCATATTCGTAGCGTACTCCTGCATATAATGTCAGTTCTTTCCAACTGGTCCTCATGTCAAAGAATGCCGCCCAAAGAGTTTGTCTGTTCTTGACAGTGGAATTAATGACATCGGTGGTTATCCCTTGCTCATGCTTAAAAAGGCTATTCTTATTGAAGCTGACGGTCATTTCAGCACCATATCCCAATTTCATTCCCTTGGCAGGTGTTTGGAATGATAACATTGCCGAGTTCATTACATAACTCTGTTCGCCGGTTGTTTCTACGGATGAAGAAGTAGAAGTTTCATCGTATGAAAAGGTCTTAGTGGAACTTCCAAAAAGGAATTCATCAGTGACATTCATACTTGTTTTGCCAATCTTTCCATTATAATACAAACTCGAGGTTGATTTGTACGGTTTTGTCCTTAATTGCGATGTGAATGGTGTATTCAATAGTTCAACTCCATTTTCGGAATGTTTCAGACCGTTTGAATGAATGTCAAATTTCACATTTCCGATATTGAAGTTAGAGACAAGACCTATATTGGTCTCTTTAGAGGGTGATATATTCAGACCTAACCCTCCGATAAGAAAATCGCTTCGGTTGATGATATCTGATGAACTTGAGGTTTCAGACAAATTACCACTATTATTCCGCAAAGCATAGTAATCACTATTCTGATTTGACATGGCAGTATGGCTATAACCTAGATTGAAATTCCAGTAAGTCCGTGTGTTACTATGAGAGATATTGACTCCTGTATATGTACTAAGTCTGTTTTGCATTAGAGCGTATTGAGAGGCAGACAAACTTGTGCTGTTTTGCTTCTTGATGGTATTAATTTTGATAATCGATTTAGTGGAAGCCTTGTACTGAACTCCGGGAGTGTTAAGGACTTCTACACTTGCGATATCTTGGGAACGCAGTCGCTGTAGAGTACCGGAATCCTGTACTTTTTGACCGTCAAGATAAAGAGTCGCACTGCCACCTGTACCTAAAACTGAGTAGACACCTCCGCCGCCTTGAACAAAAGGAATACTATTCAGCAGGTCATCAATGGAACCGCTATTTTTAAGTGAAGGTATAGTCGAAACATTGGCGATAAAAGTGCCATCCTTCAGAGAAAAGGCTTTACGTTTGCCCAAGACTGTCACTTCCTGAAGTTGACCGGTATGTACTTTCAGTACAAGAGTCGCCCCCTCTTGAGGATATAAACTCATAGGTTGTATCAAACTTTCATAGCCGATACAAGTTACTTTGAACAAATGAGGAATTTTCCCTTCTTCGATTTCAATAGAATATATTCCCTTTTCATCGGTAACTCCTCCTGCAAGAAAAGAAGAGTCATTTGTTAATATTACCACATTGGCAAAAGCTACCGGAGTCCTATCTTTTGATGAAACTACTTGTCCCGAGTATTTCTCCTGAGAGAACATCGAGATTTGAGAGATGAAACAAAAAACGACTATCGTTAATGTCTTCCTCATAATCTATTAGTTTGGTTAAAGTATTTATTCTTCGCTATATTGTAGCTAATCGGATCCAGTTTTTCTCGAATATAGTTTGTCGTTGTTATTAGGGCTGGAAACTCAGATGGACTCCAAACGGAAGTAGTATTAAAAATCGCTTTTTTATCCTTCCCTTGTATAACATAGATAACAGAAATATCTCCAAAATAATCCTTGACAATTATCCTATTTCTCCGCTCAACCACATATACTTTTCTAAAAAACACACAAGATTTGTCCACAGACGGAATATCCTCAGTTGGAACAGCTATATATGAACAGACCCAACGTCCAATTTCAGAATCAAAGTTATACATATAATTCGCATCAGGCTTGTGGCTTGTTTTGAGACCTTTTAGTACAATAAAGTCTTGTGATATAACAATAAGTGTATCTTGGCTTGAATGACATTCTCGTAAAATAGCATATATATATCTCTTTGCATTCTTTGACAGCGAATCTCTTTCGAATATTAGTTTTTTCTCTTCAAGATTTAATACCGATTGTGCTATCCTTAAAATAGGCTGACCGTTACTTTCTATGGAGTTATCATTCAGTCTAACAGTTGCATGGTTGGTGAAAAATAGAGTTCGTTGTGTTACACATGAAATCAGCACACACATCGATAAGTATATGAATACACCTTGTATTATTTTCTTTTTCATCATTATCATGGATTATATTGACACTTTAAAGGTTTGGAATATACATTTCCTGGCTTCTGAAGGAAGCTACGACAATCAAGACAAGCATATCTAAACTCACAATCTTGGCGGTAGATTCAACTTCAAAATGCAATTACGTTTGCAAATTTAAGTAAAATATCTCAAGTGGCGTTCTGAATCCCAACTTTTTTCTTGGTCTGGCATTTATTTTATATTGATATTCTTTGATTTGATTATCCTTAAAATCCTTGAAATCACTCTTTTTGGAATGTACTGCCTATAGAGTTTGTTAGTATACTCAATGAGTCCTTTTTCCCATGAGCAGTAGGGATGGGCAAAATATATTTTCGTATCCAGAACCTAATAAAAGGCCACAAGCCTAGTAGATAAACGGAACACAGAAGATTCCATGCACATTTTTGTCACATAAAAGAAAACGTCTCTAAATTATGCACATTTTTGTCATATAAGCCCATTTTTCAGTTATTTTGAATTGTTTAATGGTTATTTTACAGTTTCAGTTTTAAGGCTTACCGGCCCAAAAACTTCCCAATGGTATTTAGACACTCTTCGCATGGTCGTTTACGAGGATTATGCCACAGGCAATGTCTATAGATTCCTAATCAACGACTTCACTCACTCCTACCTGGCCATAGCTGAACTTTTTAGGGAACACTGTTAGTCCTAACATCATCACACAGAAAGATAATTATGAGTGCTTATTGTTCAAACGTTTCAAGCGCAGAACTGTTTCCTTCCACGGTATATACCAGATGACGAGCCAGGAGACAAACACCACTACATAAATGGCAATAATGCCTGGAGAGAAACTGAAATAACCATGGTTTGAAAAATTGAACAGGGTATGGAAACACGCACAGGCCGTTAGGCTTCTTGTGTCGCGGGCAATATTGCCAATACCCCAAGCTCCGAGAAGCAACACGCCGAAGAAGATTAGGCCTCCTATATCGAACCTTATGGCAATGTGCCAGAAAAACCACATGGTGGCAATGAGAAAATTGCTTGAGACGCGGTTCATGTCCATCAGTTCTCCTTGCAGATAACCTCTCCATCCGACTTCTTCAAGCAGCGAATAAATGAGCGTACCCATCAGAATAAGGCTCAGGTTTCGGTCAAGCAAGAAGCATATGACGAGGGGAATGGCAAACGTGAAGACAGACTTTATGACCGACTTGCCCGTGAGGGTGCAATATAATTTGCGCTTGAATATCAATACAGCTACCAGGGCTCCCAGACAAGGCCCGATGCCTTGTGCCCACACCCGAAGCCAGCCAATAAAAGGGCTGGCAACAAAGTCCCAATACCTCAACACAATTGCTCGGATGAGTACTGCAATTACATAGAATAAAGCGATTGCCTTCCATTTGATTCCTGGTGTTTTTGTATTCATTTTGTTAAAATCTTGAGTCAGACGAAACATTATAGAGTCAACCAGCAGTTGCATCTAATGTATAAAGATATCAATAATTTTGAAAAAGCCCCTCCTTGAAGCGTTAAAACTTCATAAAATCCGCAAAAATATCGCTGTCCGCTAAAAATTCGGTAGATTCAACTTCAAAATGCAACTACGTTTGCAAATTTAAGTAAAATGTCTCAAGTGGCGTTCTGAATCCCAACTTTTTTTGGTCTGGCATTTATTTTATATTGATATTCTTTGATTTGATTATCCTTAAAATCCTTGAAATCACTCTTTTTTGGAATGTACTGCCTATAGAGTTTGTTAGTATAC
>CABTZK010000022.1 GCA_902489275.1 uncultured Porphyromonadaceae bacterium | reverse complement strand
GTGTCGCGATCGAGACGGTGCACCATGAAGATGCGGGCCTGCTCATCGCTGGCTCTCACATACTTTCGCAACACGTTGTAAACGGTTTCGACCTCGACCTTGCCTGGAACAGCAGTAGAGAGCAAGCCATAGCCCTTGTCGACGACAAGCAGCTGGTCGTCCTCATAGACCAACTTCAGCCGGGGGTGAGAAAAGACGTTGAATGAGCCGCTAAAGTTCACCCAAAACTCATCGCCGGCCTCGACCGGGCGGTCGAACTGGGTCGTGGGCGCACCGTTGACGGCAAACTGGCGGTGGCGAAGCATCGACTTCACCTTGGTGGCCGTGTGGTCCTTGAGAATCGCACTGGCGACTGCCAGCAGCGGCCCGGGAGCCGTGACCTTGAACTTCTTGATGCTGTCGGGCCGGAAACGACGCGCGGGCGCTTCTTCTTTTATTCGCGATGGTCTCATTGCTTCTTGTTTTTTAGGGCAAAGGTAGTGTAAACCAACGAAAAGAAAAACAAAATGCGAATTATTTTTCACTGGCACGAAATATCTTGGAGCAAAGCGGCGTGAAGTCGCAAAAAACACCTATATTTGCATGCCGAAACGATTGCGCGGCAGATGCTCGAGAAGGCCCCTACCGCACACTTTTCACTATCGTCATGGAGAATTCTAAAATTCAAGGACACGGCGCGGTATTGGTCGCCAACGTCATTTTTGGCCTCAGCATTCCCGTCACCAGCGACTTGCTGGCCAAGTACCTCACCCCCAACGCCAACTTGCTCTTTCGCAGCGCGGGCGCGGCCGTCCTGTTCTGGATGATTGCGGCGCTCATGCCCAGGGAACGGGTGGAGCGCAAGGACTTGTGGCGCATGCTGGGCGGGGGGCTCATGGGCGGCGCCATCTCGCAGCTGTGCGCAGCCTGGTCACTCAAGTTCACCAACCCTGTGTACTTTTCTTTCATGGCCACGCTCACGCCCATTGTCGTGATGCTCATGGCCGCGCTGCTCATCAAGGAGAAAATGAGCGCGCTCAAAGTCACGGGCGTGATAGTGGGCATTGGCGGCGCCCTGCTCATGGTGTTCTCCAGCTGGCAGAGCGGCAGCGGCAGCAACGACTTGCTGGGCATTCTCTTTGCGCTGTTGGCGCTCGTGACGTGGGCGCTCTACCTCATCATCACCCGCAGGGTAAGCGCCAAGTACTCCGCACTCACGCAAATGAAGTGGATGTGGCTCGTCTCTGCCATCTTCATGCTTCCCATGTCGTGGAGCGAGTTGCCCTCGCAGCCGCTATGGGCCTCGCCCACGATGAGCACTGGCATCGTGGAGATGCTGTTCATCATCGTGCTGGCCACCGTGGTGGGATTCTTCATGATTCCGTTTGCCATGAAACGCCTGCAAGCCACCACCGTGAGTGTCTACACCAACTTGCAGCCCGTGGTGGCATCGGCAGTGGCCTTCGCAGCGGGACAGGCGACGCTCACCTGGGACAAGCCAGTGGCTGGTGTCCTGGTCCTGGCGAGTGCCTATATCGTGACCGTGGCAGCCACCAAGCAGCAGCGCCCGGCCAGCCGTGGCTCGTGAAACGCCCGCCGACACGCATCGCGACCGGCCGCATTTGCATCAATCTTGTTTTTTCATGGCTAATTTATTGGTTTTTATTTTTTTAATACCAAAATATAGCCTATCTTTGCAGACCAATTTTTAAATGGAAAATATTGCTTAAGCAACGATTATTAAATGACTTTTTGAACCATGACCCAAGAAGAAATTAAATTGAACGCTAACGAAGTGGTGGCCTATCTCCAAAAGGACCCCGCAACATTCACCAAGGCCGATATTATCCGGTTTGTGGAAAACAATCACATCGAGATGATCGAGTTCATGTATCCCGGTGGCGACGGGAAATTGAAAACCCTGAATTTTGCCATCACCAACCTTGCCTACCTTGATACGATCCTCACCTATGGCGAGCGTGTTGACGGCTCAAGCCTGTTCTCGTTTATCGAGGCATCGAGTAGCGACCTCTACGTGCTGCCACGCTATAGCACCGCCTTTGTCGACCCCTTCTCAAGCCTTCCGACCCTGTGCATGCTGTGCTCATTCTTCGACAAGGACGGCAACCTCTTTGAGTCATCGCCCGAAAACACCCTGCGAAAAGCCGCCAACGCCTTCACCCAGGCCACGGGGCTGGAATTTCACGCAATGGGCGAGCTGGAGTACTACGTGATTGAGAGTGACAACGAGGCATTCCCCGCCATTGACCAGCACGGCTACCACGAGAGCGGCCCATACGTGAAAACCGGCGACTTCCGCACCCTGTGCATGAGCTACATCGCCAAGGCCGGCGGCCAAATCAAGTATGGACACAGCGAGGTGGGCAACTTCCACCAAGACGACCTCATCTACGAGCAAAACGAGATTGAGTTCCTGCCCGTGCCCGTGCTGCAAGCGGCCGACCAGCTAATGATTGCCAAGTGGATTATCCGCAACTTGGCCTACGAGGAGGGTTACGATGTGACTTTTGCTCCCAAAATCACCACCGGCAAGGCCGGCTCGGGGCTCCACATCCACATGCGCATGGTGAAAGACGGCAAGAACTACATGCTCCAAGACGGCGTGCTCAGCGACGAGGCTCGCAAGATGATTGCCGGCCTGATGGAGCTGGCGCCAAGCCTCACCGCCTTTGGCAACAAGAACCCCACCAGCTACTTCCGCCTGGTGCCTCACCAGGAAGCGCCTACCAACGTGTGCTGGGGCGACCGCAACCGGAGCGTGCTTGTGCGCGTGCCACTGGGGTGGACCACCAAGGTCGACATGTGCAGCAAGGCCAATCCTGTGGAGCAGGCCCAAGAACGCGATGCCGCTTTCAAGCAGACGGTGGAGATACGCAATGCCGATGGCAGCGCCGACGTCTACCAGCTGCTGGCCGGCGTGTGCGTAGCGGCTCGCCACGGCTTTGAGATGCCCGACGCGCTCGACGTGGCCCAAAAGACCTACGTGGACGTGAACATCCACGACAAGGAAAACGAGAGCGTGCTCGAGCACCTGTCCTCGCTGCCCGACAGCTGTGCAGCAAGCGCCGACCTGCTGGAGAAGCAGCGCGAGGCCTACGAGGAGGCTGGCGTGTTCAGCGCAGGGATGATTGACGGCATCATCGCCGAGCTCCGCGCTTTCGACGACCGGACTTTGCGCCACGACATCAAGAACGACGCCAAGAAGGTGAAAAAGCTCGTTGACCGCTACTTCCATTGCGGCTAACTCCAGCGCCACGCTCACCGCAAGATATTTCAAAAGGGGGATGCGCCTGTTTTTGGGCGCATCCCCTTATTATTAACATTTTCCCGAACGGGCTATTTCACGATGATGAAATCTTCGGGAGCTTTCATCTCCTTGCCGTTGCGGCAGATGCGGTTCACAATGTGAGGCTCGTTGTTCTTCCACTTGCAAGTGTGGTAGAGCGTGAACGTGTCACGGCTGCCGTCGCCCCAGTCAATCACCAAGTCTTTGTTGATGAGGTCTTTCTCGCCTTGGAACTCGCCGAAATTCAACGTGTAGCGGCACCCGTCGCCCCCAGTGCCGTATGGCATGAGATACAGCCCTCTGAATCGAGCCAAGCACATCTTGTGGCGCACCTTGCCGATGCTGCTTTCGGCTTTGGGCTGGAACCACGTGTAATCCAACGAATAGGTGTGACCCTCGTAGGTGGCCGTAATCTTGTCGAGGAAGCCTTGCCCGCTGGCAGGGTCAAGCCGGGAGTGCCCCTCGGCATCGACGACTTGCAAACTCAGCTGAAATGGGCTGATGTCCCAAATCACGTCATCTCCAGGGTCATCACATCCAGTGACAACAAGCATGGCAAGAAGCAATGCGCATAATGATGCTAAATACTTTTTCATTTCTTTATAGAAAAAACCAAAAATAAGTGTTACAACTCTATAACGCTCCGAAACTCAAAATATTGCACAAGTACGATATTTCGATCAGACGGATTGTAGGTTAAAAATCACACATTATTATAGGAGAGTCAGAAAATTTTGCCTAATTTTGCACCCGATTTTAAGCAATGCCTTGAGTTCTCCACACAGGGTAAAAAACATAAAGAGGTAATTCAGTATGCCAGACAATTTAGTAATCGTTGAGTCACCGGCCAAGGCCAAAACCATCCAGAAGTTCCTGGGCAAAGACTACACCGTGATGTCGAGCTACGGGCACATCCGCGACTTGCACAAGAAGGATTTCAGCATTGACATTGATAAGGGCTTTGAGCCCATCTACGAGATTCCAAGCGACAAGAAAGCACTTGTCACCGAGCTCAAGAAAGCGGCCAAAACCGCCAAAACCGTGTGGCTGGCCAGTGATGAGGACCGCGAGGGGGAAGCCATCGCCTGGCACCTCTATGAGGTGCTGGGGCTCAAGCCCGACAGCACCAAGCGCATCGTGTTTCACGAGATTACCAAGCCAGCCATTCTTGCCGCCATCGAGCGGCCGCGCGCCATCGACGTGAACTTAGTCAACGCGCAGCAGGCTCGCCGCGTGCTCGACCGCATCGTGGGCTTTGAGCTCTCGCCCGTGCTGTGGAAGAAAATCAAGCCCGCCTTGTCGGCCGGCCGCGTGCAGAGCGTGGCCGTGCGCCTCATCGCAGAGCGTGAGAAAGAAATACGCAGCTTCAAGAGCGAGCCCTACTTTCGCGTGACCAGCGCCATGCAGCCCGAGGGTGCCCAGGCTACCGTGACCGCCGAGCTCAACACGCGCTTGCAGACGCGCGACGAGGCCATGAACTTCCTGGAGGCATGCCGCAAGGCCACCTTACAAGTGGGCGACGTGAGCGTGAAGCCTGTCAAAAAAAGTCCAGCGCCGCCATTCACCACCTCGACCCTGCAACAAGAAGCCTCGCGCAAACTCGGCTTCTCGGTGGCGCAAACCATGCGCGTGGCGCAAACGCTCTACGAGGCTGGACACATCACCTACATGCGTACCGACTCGGTGAACCTTTCCAACCTGGCCATCGGCGCTATCAGCAAGGAAATCAAGGAAAGCATTGGCGAGCAGTACTTGAGAACACGCAAGTACCACACCACCGCCAAGGGCGCGCAAGAGGCGCACGAGGCCATTCGCCCAACGTCTATCGCCAAGCACGACATCCCGAGTGCATCAGCCCAAGAGAGGAAGCTCTACACCCTCATTTGGAAGCGCACCATCGCCTCGCAAATGGCCAACGCCGAGCTGGAGCGCACCACCGTCGACATCAACATGAGCAACCGCAAGGAGCATTTCACGGCCACGGGCGAGGTCATCAAGTTTGACGGCTTCCTGAAAGTGTACATGGAGTCAACCGACGACGAGAGCGCAAGCCGCGAGACCCAAGGCCTACCGCCCATGCGGGCTGGCATGGCCATGACGGCCATTGACGTGCAGGCCACCCAGCGTTTCACCCAGCAGCCGGCACGCTACACCGAGGCCTCACTCGTGCGCCGGCTGGAAGAGCTTGGCATCGGCCGGCCATCGACCTACGCGCCCACCATCTCGACCATTCAAGCCCGAGACTACGTGGTGAAAGGAGAAAGCAAGGGCGAGAAGCGAAACTACGAAATCATCACGCTCAAAAAAGACAAAATCGCGAGCAAGACCAAAAGCGAGCTCACCGGCGCCGAGAAAGGCAAACTCCTGCCCACCGATGTGGGCATGGTCGTGAATGACTTCTTGATGAAGTACTTCCCCAGCATCATGGACTACAACTTCACGGCTAAAGTGGAGAACGAGTTCGACGACATTGCCGAGGGCAAAGCCCAGTGGAACGAGGAAATTGGCAATTTCTACAAGAAGTTTCACCCCGACATCGAGACGGTCTCGTCACTGCGCCTGGAACACAAAGTGGGCGAGCGCGTGCTGGGCAACGACCCCAAGACCGGCAAACCCGTTTCGGTGAAAATTGGCCGCTACGGGCCTGTCGCGCAACTTGGCACCAAGGACGATGCTGACAAGCCCCAATTTGCCTCGCTGCAAAAGGAGCAGAGCATTAACACCATCACGCTGGCCGAGGCGCTGAAACTCTTTGACCTGCCCCGCACGCTGGGCACCTTTGAGGACACCGAGGTCACCGTGGCCGTGGGGCGCTTTGGCCCCTACGTGAAACACGCGGGAAAATATGTGTCAATTCCCAAAGATTTCACGCCACAAGCCATCACCCTCGACCAAGCCAAGCAACTCATCCTGGCCAAGCGCGACAGCGACGCCAAAAAAGTGATTGCGACCTTTGACGAAGAGCCCGACATGAAAGTACTCAACGGGCGATACGGGCCCTATATCACTTATCGCAAACAGAACTTCAAGATTCCACGCGGCACCGATGCCGCCACCCTCACGCTCGACGACTGCCACGCGATTGTGGCCGACGAGGCTAACGCCTCCAAGTCAAACGCTCGACGCGCCAAGGCTGCAGCCCCAAAAGCCACGGCCAAGAAAGCCACCAGCAAGAGGAAATGAACGCTCGCAAGCTAAAAAGCCATCACAATGATGTGATTTTGTAGATATGGATTACAAGATTACCGCGCCCCAGCGCATTGTGGGCGAGATTGACTTGCCAGCCTCCAAGAGCATGAGCAACCGCGCACTGCTCTTGAACGCCTTGAGCGAACAGCAGAGCAAAATCGCTAACGTGGCTCAATGCGACGACACCGAAGCCGTCGCCAGGGCGCTGAATCGCCCACAAGCCGCCGAAGTCAACGTAGGGCGTGCAGGCACCGCCATGCGATTCCTGACCGCCTACTACGCCCTACAGCAAGGCCGCACGGTGACACTCGACGGCGACGCGAGAATGCGCGTGCGACCCATCGGAGTTCTGGTCGATGCCTTGCGGCAACTGGGCGCGAGCATCGAGTATGCGCGACAAGAAGGCTTCCCGCCATTGAAAATCACAGGAACACGCTTGCGCGGCGGCACAGTCACGATGAGGGGTGACGTGAGCTCGCAATTCACCTCGGCGATCTTGATGATTGCGCCCATCATGGGCGGCCTGCGGCTTCACCTCACTGGCGAAATCACCTCACGCCCCTATATCGACATGACATTAGGGCTGATGAGGCGTTGGGGCATCCCTGCCCAGTGGGCAGAAAGCCACATCATCGACGTGCCAGGCGGGCAATACATGAGCGCCAACATGAGCATTGAGAGCGACTGGAGCGCCGCAAGCTACTGGTACGCGCTGCAAGCCTTGCTGCCCGAGTCACACATCACGTTGAGAGGGTTAAGCCTCAACAGCCTGCAAGGGGATTGCCGAATCGCCGAAATCATGGCACAAATGGGCGTGAAAGGAAGAGAACACGACGGACACATCGACTTGCTTTGCGACAGGCCAGGACTGTGCTGCTGCTCCACCTTTGCCGACATGAGCGGCACGCCCGACCTGGCCCCGACACTGGTCGTGACGCTGTGCCTGCTCGGCCGCTCGTTCCGCATCACCGGGCTGCGCACCTTGCGCATCAAGGAAAGCAACCGCTTGGAGGCTTTGCGCACCGAGTTGATGAAACTGGGCTACGTGGTCAAGATTGAAAGCAACGACAGCATGAGCTGGCACTTTGAGCGCTGCACGCCCCTCCCGCAACCACGCATCGCCACCCATGGCGACCACCGCATGGCCATGGCGCTATCGCTGGCATCGGTCAAGCATCCCGGCCTCGTCATCGAGGATGCCGAAGTCGTGAGCAAGTCCTACCCCCAATTTTGGGAACAGATGAGAAATGCAGGATTTAGAATAGTTTAACCTTGCTCTCGCCGTGGTGGCACACCAGGCTGGTATCGTTGAGCACACCAAACTCATAGCCCTGCTGCTTGAAGTAGCGAATGATTTCGGGCAGCGCCTCGGGGGTCGTTTTCTTGCCTGCCGTGTCGTGCATGAGCAAGCACATCTGTGGATGATAGGTGTGGCAGGCACTGCTGATGAGCCTTGCAGCAGGCACGCACCTGCCCGATGCGTCCTCGGAGTCCAGATTCCAGTCAACATACTGGTAGCCCCGCTTGATGACCTCGGCCTTGAGCCTCTTCATGAAGCCATAGTCGCCACGGTGGTAGCGACGATAGATGTGATTGGAGCTGCCGCCGGGGAAACGGATCATGGGGGAACGCTTGCCCGTGTACTTCTCGATGACCTGCTCAATTTTCTCCAAATCATCAAAGAAAGTGTCGAAACTGCGATAAATGCTGAAGTTGTGGTAATAGGAATGGGGCGCCACCACATGCCCCTCCCTGGCCTCCTGCGCCATGAGGGGAACATACTTGGCAAATTGCGCCGTGACGAAAAATGTGGCCTTCACCCCCTCGGCACGCAAGATGTCGAGAATCTTGGAGGTGTTCTCGCTGGGCCCGTCATCAAAGGTGAGGTAGATGATTTTCTGGTCAGGGTCTACAACCCGGAGCGTGACCGTTTTTCGCGTCTCGTTGTGGAGCGAGTCGGCAGCGACATAGACCACCGGATAGCACCCACCCTTGTTGAGGTTGACCTGACTGGTGTCGACGGAGAGCTTGTACTTGCCCGAGTTGTCGCTGCAAGTGACATGGGCAATGTAGTCGGGCCGCTCTCCCAGCATTACTTGCAGGTCTTGAACCTCTAACTTTGGCGCAATCGTGTCACCCTGGAGGCAAGCCATGATTTTAGTGATTCCCAGCGACTTCCTCACCGTGCCGCTGGTGAAAATGCCTGCCACTGCTATACCCAGAACCAATATGACCATACCCAGTGTGCAAAGCAGCACTTTGGCCTTGGAATGATTATCCATCTGTTTTGAACATTACGCTTAATTGCGTGTTACTGATTGTTTTTGAACTACAAAGATAGCATATTTTTTTAACAATGGTCATCAATCTATGAATTTTAATGAGAAAAGTGCGGATTTTAGAAAGATTTCCCTAACTTTGCAATAGAAATGGCCTGATGGGGTTGCCTATCCTAAGCGCGCGACATTTCCGACGACAGCCTCAGAAGCTGTCCGAAGGCCAACAATGGGTTAAACACAATATGATTGAAGCCAAAAACATTATCAAGCGATACGGCAGCCTCGAAGTGCTCAAAGACGTGAGCGTGTCGATGGGCAGCGGCGAGATTGTGTCGATTGTGGGGCCAAGCGGCGCTGGCAAGACCACGCTGCTGCAAATCATCGGCACCCTCGACCGCCCCGATAGCGGCAGCGTGCTTTTCGATGGGATTGACGTGCTCAAGCTCAAGGGCAAGGAATTGGCGCGATTCCGCAACCGCAACATTGGGTTCGTGTTCCAGTTCCACCAACTTCTTCCCGAGTTCACGATGCTTGAGAATGTGGCCATCCCCGCCCTCATAGGCGGCGCCAAGCGCAGCGAGGCCTACACCCGTGCCAAGGAATTGCTTGACTACATGAAGCTGAGCGACCGCTTAGACCATAAGCCAGCGCAACTCTCGGGCGGTGAGCGCCAGCGAGTGGCCGTGGCGCGTGCCCTCATCAACAAACCCGCCGTGGTGCTGGCCGACGAGCCATCGGGCAGCCTTGACACCGCCAACAAGCAGGAGCTGCACCGCCTCTTCTTCGACCTGCGAAGCGAGCTGAAGCAGACTTTTGTGATTGTGACCCACGACGAGACCTTAGCCAGTGACACCGACCGCGTGCTCCACATGCGTGACGGCGTGATTGACGAGATGGCCTCCGGCAGACGGCAACCATCGACAAACGAGAAGGGATGATGCAGAGATGAAAGGGCTAAAGACACACATCGCACTCCTGGCCACGCTCCTGGCAGGCATGGCAGCCTGCAACGACAGCGGCGACCACCTCGCCACCGCTCGCTACCGATATGACATGGTGACCTACAAGGGCTACGCTGACGGCAGAGCCACATTTGAATATATAGGGCGCGGCGACTCGGCGGCCATCACCTTGCAAGCCTCCGGCCTCTCAAAACCCCAAAAAATCAAAGAGGGACAGCGCGTGCTGCTCTACTACATCGTAGAGGCAGCCCCCAGCGAGAATCTCCGCACGGTGAAAGCTAAAGGCTACACCTACAGCAACGTGGCGAGCGACACGCTGCGTGTCAACCCGCTGGGCAAGGCGGTGAGCGACTACAAGATGCACCCGGTGAAGCTGCACAGCCTGTGGAAAACGGGGAACTACCTGAACATGCGAGCCGAAGTGGAATACACCACCCGACAGCGCATGCTCTACCTCCTGGCCGACCGCAACAGCCTTGACAGCGACACGGTGCACTGCTACCTGGTGCATGACCTGATGGAGGCTGGCGACACGACCTACTTTTGGCGCACCTGCTACGGCTCATTCTACACCGGCAACGCCTTGCAGCGCCCCAACTGCCGCGTGCTGAGGATACACGTGAACGACGAAATCAATCCCAAGGTCAACCACTATGACTTCGCCAAGTAGAGGCGACGTGATTGGCATCGGGACACTGACACAAGAGATAACTTATCATTTTATTTTCAACACGATTTAATTTTAATCATCCAACAATGGCAAACGACAACAAACAAGGTCAACAACTACAAATCGAAGTCCCTGCCGAGGAGATGCAGGGAAAGTACTCCAACCTCGCCATGATCACCCATGGCCCGAACGACTTCTTCCTGGACCTGATTCTCATGGCTCCCAACATGCCAAAAGCCCGCGTGCAAAGCCGCATCATCATGACCCCCGAGAATGCCAAGCAACTCATGATTGCCTTGCAGCAAAATGTGCAGAAGTATGAGCAGACTTTCGGCGAAATCAAGCAAAAGATGCCTCGCAATGCGAATAATGACAATATCATCGACTTCCCCCTGCCCAAGGGACAGGCATAAATGGGCTTGATGGACTTGGATACGGGAACTGAGTCTTCAAAACCATGCCCAGGCTCCAAGTCCTCGATCTTTCTATCTTCATTTCCCCATCACCAAAATGGAAAATCAACTGATTATTTACAATACGCTCACGCGGCGCAAAGAGCTGTTCAAACCTCTGAATAGCCCTCACGTGGGCATGTACGTGTGCGGCCCAACGGTCTACGGCGACCCGCACTTGGGACACGCGCGCCCAGCCATCACCTTCGACGTGCTCTTTCGCTACCTGAAATGCCTTGGCTACAAGGTGCGCTACGTGCGCAACATCACCGATGTGGGCCACTTGGAGCACGATGCCGATGAGGGCGACGACAAAATCGAGAAGAAAGCCAGGATAGAGCAGTTGGAACCCATGGAGATTGCCCAGTACTACACCAACCGCTACCACGCTGCCATGGAGGCGCTCAACGTGCTGCCCCCCAGCATCGAGCCACACGCGACGGGGCACATCATCGAGCAAGAGGAACTCGTGAAGGAAATCCTCGCCAACGGCTATGCCTATGAAAGCAACGGAAGCGTGTACTTCGACATTGAGAAATACAACAAGGAACACGCCTACGGCATCCTGTCACACCGCAACCTCGACGACGTGATCAACGAGAGCCGGGCGCTCGACGGCACAGGCGAGAAGCACAACCAGGTTGACTTCGCATTGTGGAAAAAAGCATCGCCCGAGCACATCATGCGCTGGCCATCGCCTTGGGGCGAGGGCTTCCCTGGCTGGCACTGCGAGTGCACCGCCATGGGGCGAAAATACTTAGGCAGGCGCTTCGACATCCACGGCGGCGGCATGGACCTGGTGTTCCCCCACCACGAGTGCGAGATCGCACAAGCCGTGGCCAGCCAAGGAGACCCCATGGTGCGCTACTGGATGCACAACAACATGATTACCATCAATGGGCAGAAAATGGGCAAGTCGCTGGGCAACTTCATCACCCTCGAGCAGTTTTTCACCGGCAAGCACGAGAGCCTGAAACAGGCCTATTCGCCCATGACCATTCGCTTCTTCATCCTCCAGGCCCACTACCGCGGCACAGTTGACTTTTCCAACGACGCCCTCAAGGCTGCCGAAAAGGCCTATGAGCGCATCATGGACGGCTGGCACAGGCTCAACGACCTCCAGGCGGGCGAGACCACCACAGCGAAACTCGACAATTACCGCAAGCGCTGCGCCGAGGCCATGAACGACGACCTGAACACGCCGAATGTGATTGCGACCCTCTTTGATGCCTGCAAAGCCATCAACCAGGTGAACGACGGTCACGCCACCATGAGTCAAGCCGACCTTGACGAGTTGAAAAGCGTGTTTCAAACCTACCTCTTTGATGTGCTGGGTGTGCGTGACAACGCTGCGGGCGGCGAGAGCGTGAATCTGGAGCCTTACCAAAAAGCCGTCGATCTGCTGCTCAAGATTCGCCAAAACGCCAAGGCTGCCAAAGATTGGGCCACCAGTGACTTGATTCGCGACAAAATGAACGAAGCCGGGTTTGATGTCAAAGACACCAAAGACGGTTTTGAATGGAAAGTAAAATAGTTTGCAGTCGGGGCAGTAGACCGTAAACGCTCAAACCTGCCCTCTGCCAACGACGCTCTGCCATGCCAACCGCGCAACCCCTGGTTTCAGTTATCGTCCCTGCCTATAACGTGGCAGGCTACTTGCCGCAATGCCTCAACAGCATTGTGCGGCAAACTTATGACCGCCTGGAAATCATCATTGTGGACGACGGCAGCACCGACAAGACCGGGAGCATCGCCGAGGAATGGGCTGCAAACGACCAACGCATCAGCGTGATTCACCAGCCCAACGGCGGGTTGAGCGCCGCGCGCAACACGGCATTGGATGCCGCCCGGGGGCAATTGATTACCTGCATCGACAGCGACGACTACGTTCACAGCGAGTATGTCGAACGGCTCTACCAAGCACTCGTCGAGCAGAATGCCGACCTGGCGGTGGGCGGGTTCGTGAAATTTGACGAGGGAACAATGCCCCAGCTCAAGCCACTGCCCGCAACAGCCAAGCAGCTCGCCTATCGCCAAAGCGAGGCCATCAATGCGGTATTTTACCAAAATCGCCTCGACCACTCGGCCTGTGGCCGCCTTTACCGGCGCGAGCTCTTCGAGGGCATTCGCTACCCTGTGGGCCGCCTCTACGAGGACATTGCCGTCGTTTACCCCATGCTGCTCAAAGTGAAAAAGGTTGTGCTCATCGACACGCCCCTCTACTACTATCTCCAGCGCCCCGACAGCATTATCGGGCATTTCTCGCCCAAGCGTGCCGATGTGCTGGACCTGCTGGACAAGATAGAGGAGCAAGCCGAGCCCCAGTACAAGCCAGCGGTGCGCAGCCGCAAGTTGAGCGCAAGTTTCAATATGCTTCGCCTGCTTGACATGAGCGATCGGCAGTACGACACGCTCAAGCAGCGCAGTTGGAACAATATCAAGACCTTGCGGTGGCGCTGCCTGCTCGACAGCCACGTGCGCCTCAAGAACAAAGCGACCATCCTCATCTCCTACTTGGGGCTGGACATTTTGCTCAAAGCCATCAACCAGCGGTAACGGTCACCATTGAGAGGGCTATGCTTAGGCATAGCAAACGAGCGACTTGCTGATGCGTATCACAAGTCGCTCGTTTTGTTTTATGCTATTGTGCGTTAGCCCCTATTGAGGTTGCGTCCAGGTCACGTTCCAAATGGCCACGCGATCTTTGGTCGCGCTCTTGTTGCTGGGCGAGAGGTTGGTGAACTCGATGGTGAAGTCACCCGTCACGTTCACATCGAATGCAGCAGCGTAGGCCGTCTGCTTCACGGCGTCGGCTTTGGTCACGGTGAAAGACTTCACCACCTGCCCGTTTTGCTTGATATCGATGCGGAACGAGACGCCATTGGCCTCGGTGAGGGCATATCCATAATTCAAGTTCAGCTTGGCGATACCGCCTTTCAAGACGGGCGACACGAGCGTGCCCGGGGTGCTGGTGCTGCCATTCAAGTTGGCGGCAAAGGCATACTGGCTGTCGCTCCCTGTCTTGTAGCCAATGAACGTGTACTGCGGGTTGGAGTTGGCCTCGCCGCCAGCGAGAATGTTACAGTTGGTGGCCACCCAGCCGTCCTTTGACTTGTAGGTGCCAAAGGTACTGGTGTAGTTGCCGTTGTTGAACGTCTCAAAGTCGCCGCGCGTGATGGCCTGGACGCTGCTTCCACCGCCGGCATTGAATTTCACATTGTCGAGACACCAGGTGGCATAGTAGGAGTCTGGAGTGGCATAATAGCGGAATCCAATGTAGTAGCTGCCATCGGCAAACGCGCTCAAGTCAATGTCGCCCGAGTTGGCAAAGCCCGAATATCCATTATCGGGAGCCTTGGCAAGCACTGGATTCAACTGCTTCTTCACCGTAGCCGTGGCAGGATCGGCACTATTGAGCACATACACCTCGAATTTGCTGGTCGATGAGCCATAGCCGTTCACTTGCGTGTCGAAGTTGAGGATTTTGCTCTTGGCATTCTTGATGTCGAGTGCTGGCGTAATCAACCATGCGTCAAAGGGTGGCTTTGTGCCTTTAAAACCTGTCACAGCGGCGTAGGTATTGTTGTCGAAAGTGGTCCAGTACCAATTCTTGTCACCACTCACGGTAACGCTCGACCATCCCTCGGGCAATTGCTTGCCGCCTTCAAAGCCCTCGTCCAGGGTCGTCACGCCACCCGTAACGATACTCAGCCTGAACTCTTCAAGCGAGCCTTGACTGACCGTGACGCCAGCCTGGCCCATGGCAGTGGCCAGAGTGCCTTTCACCCAAAGCTGAGTTTTGTAGAGTGCCGCGTTATCTTTCAAGTTGGCTTTCTTTTGGAATGGCGATCCAGCGGGCAGCGGCACAATCACGCATTTTGAAATATCGGTACAATTGGGATCGTCGGCAATCACCAGGCTGTTGTCGGCGCTGGCAGGAGCTTTCCAGTCCACATCGCTACTGCTGCCCACAGTGGCTTTCCCTGCGGCAACAGCGCCCACGATGAAGCCCGTCGCCCAGCCAGTCTTGCCCTGGTTTTGTGCCGCGATGGCCTCGGCAACGGTATAGGGGTCTTTCAGGAGCCCCTTGGTGTTGGTCGTGAAGTTCATCACGTCATTGGTGTTGCGAATGTAGAGCTGCCAGGTGCCCGATCCCGAGCGCGTGCTGTAGTAACTGAGTAGTCCCACCACATCGCCGCTGCCCTGCGGCAGAATCTCGTTGCGGAAGCTGGCGTAGTTGCTATTGCGCATCACCAGCTTGTTGCCATCGGCATCCACGATATTCCTATTGGTAGTAGCTTTGGCCTCGGAATAGGTGGCGGTGCCGTCGGCAGCCTCAAATTTCACATTTTCTATCTTCACGAGGCGGCCTTGATACTTGAGCAGACTCTCGCGCCTTGCGGTCAAGTCGCTGATTTTGATCGTCATGGTGTCAATCTCGCTCAAATTGGGCAAGCCATTGATTTGAGCTGTGCTTTGCCAGAGGGCCAACGGCAAGAAAGTCGCTTCCCACACATCGCCTTTTTCATAGTACTGCGGATAGCCCAGTTGCTGCTGGCCGTTGTACTTGCCCACATACAGGTCTTTCATGGGAATCACAATATCCTGGCCGTAACGGTATTTGTTATAGAGGCTGGTTCCATTGATGCTAATGGACAAGCCGCCCGTCTCGTCTTGGATATACAGGCTCTTGTAGATGTTGCCCGTCTCGTCGCTGCTGACCACGCGGCCGTGAATCACGACATCCTCTTTCACCGTGTCGATATAGTTCACAGGGTCTTGCCAGTACTTAGCTTTGAACTCGGCAATGGTCATGTTGGGCTTGACCGAGGCCTCAGGCACAATCATGGGCGGGGTGTCGAAGTCGTCGCTACAACCCGTGAACACGCTCACGAGCAAAAGCATACTGAGGTATAAAAAGTAACGTTTCATAGTGTTATACTGTTTTTTAATGGGTCAATATTAAATCTGTAGTTTCTTTGTTATCGTTAAAATCTCACGCCCACGTTCAAGTACATCTTGAATCCCTGCGCATAGTAATACTTGTTGGGGTACTTGTTCATGTCGTAGTTCCTGTAGTCGAAGCGCCCTTGCTGATAGCCGCCGGTCTGGATATTGCGGTTGTCGAAGAGGTTGGTCAGGTTCAGGTTGATATTGAGCGAGGAGTGGCGATCCAAGTAAATCACGTGCCCGACGCTCATGTTCATCACAAAGGCCTCGTTCAATTTGTCCTGGGTCGAGATTTCTTTAATCTTGGCTTGCAGCTCTTGCTCTGAGCCCACTTGCGTCCACAAGTTTGACAGCACTTCATGGCGCACGGGCGAGAGGCCAACGTAGGAGCGGTTCATCCAGCACCCGTTCAATTCAAAAAACCACATGTGAGGCGCTGCGTAATTCAGTGCCAGCGAGTAGGCCTCTTGGGGAGTCCCGCTCACGTAGAAGTTTTTCAAATAGATGACTTGGGTAATATCGGCTTCGGCACCGTTTTCAAAGCTTCGTGTTCCCGTGGGGCGATTCTTGTATTGATAGCGAGAGATATTGGCAGCGCCTCTCAAGGTCACCGCCGGAGTCATCTTCACGCTCACGCCCACCTCGACACCCTTAAACACTTTGTGCACGTTGGTCAGCGCGTAGTTCATGAACGTGGCGTTCAGGTCATCATAGAAGGCCGTGCGCTCCGTTCCTTTGCGCATATCGGTGTAGAAAGCCGTCACTGCGCCTTTGAAGATGCGGTAGTTCCAGTTATAGCCCAAGTCGGCACTGGCGATTTGCTCACTTTTGAGTTCCGTGATCACATCGTCCTTGACACGAGGGCTCACGTAGGCGTTCCAGCTCAAAGGCGCGCGAGTGCCAAAGTAGCCGTGCAAGGTGAAGTTGTTGCGGCCATCGGGCTTGTAGCTCAAGCTCAGCTTGGCGCCATAGTTGAAGAAGCTGTGGCGGTCGCCCTTGCCGTATGAGTTTTGGGGGGCGCGGCCATTGCGCATCTTGCCGTCGCGCTGGTAGGCCGTGTAGCTGCCACTCAGGCTGTAGCTGGCATCGAGGCGCGCGAATGCCCACACGTTCTGAAGCCACAGGTTAGTCGAGAATTGGTTGATATTGTAGTCGTAGCCAAACCGGTCGCCACCTTTCACCTTGCGGTTGGGATTGTTCAGGTTGTTTTGCGGGGTTTCGTTGTTGCCGGGGAAGTCACGCTCTGCAAAGTTGTCGATATCGAGCCAGTAACGGCCGCCAAGCAAATCCTTAATGGTCTTGTAGTAGCTCGACGTGGTGTAGTTTGCCCCATAGCCGCCTTGCAGAGTCAGGCGGTCGTTCAGGCGCATGCTCAAGTTGGTGTTCAACGAGGTACTCGCCTGGTTGCTGTGGCGTTTTTCGAGAATATAGGTCGAGCCTTTCTTGATGCCAGTCTGGTCGGCCAGGATATTATTGAAGTAGTTCACATTGTAAATCTCATCCCACTTCACTTGGCGGAAATCCTCGTTGTCCATCCACAGAGTGGTGTAAAACGCTTTTGTGGCCTCATCGGTGTAGTAACTGGGCAGATAGCGATAGTAGTCGGGGCGCGGGTCGCGGGCATTGTGCCAGTTGAGCGCGCTTGACGAGTAGAACGACTTGTGAAACGAGACACCCGTGTTGAGCGTTGTGCCCATTTTAGGCTTCCATAGCCAGTTCACAATCACGGTGGGGTCAAACGCCTCAACCACTTTCGCGTTGCGCTTCTTGCCCTCTTGCCAACCCCAATTGCTGTTGTAGAGGTGACTGCCGGCCAATTGGTAGGCTTCCTCATAGGTCGCCGAGTTGCTGGCACGCTTGGTGGGCGCTCCAAAAGTGGTGAGGGCAATGCTGCTGGTGGGACTCAAGTCCTTTTGCAGGGCCAGGAAATAGCCCCAACTGTTGTAGAACGAGCCGGGAATAATGCCCTCGTCGGCATAGCGGGCTACTGCGCTCAGGGTCATGGCCCAGCCATTGGGCATCAAGCCTGTGCTGTAGGTAGCCATTCCACGCCACCTGTAGCTGCCGTTGGTGTAGGCCACGCTGCCGCGAAAGCCAGGGGCATAGTCTTTGGCATAGGTGCGGATGTTGTTGGCTCCGCCCACGCTGCCAAAGGCGTAGCTGTTCACGTCAAGGCCATTGCCGATGTCCTTGCGCCTAAACGCCTGGTTCAGGCCGCCCAGCATCGAGTAGTTAAAGCGGCCGCGGGCGGCATCGTTGAAGTTCACGCCGTTGATATAGGTCTGCGTGTACTCCGGATTATAGCCGCGAAGGCGAAAACGCATGATGCTGAAATTGTAGCTTGCAGCCTGATAGAATGGATTGTCGGTCGTTCCAGTGAGGATCGCCACGGCCTGCGTGTTGCCTTCCTCGTCGTCAAGTTGCGCCTCGGTGAGCTGCAACTCATGGATTTGCTCATTGAAATTTTGCTGTTCGGCAGAGGTGAAGCCCATGGGGCTAATCCGGACATTGCCCACATTGCTCACCACATTGTTCAAAATCTCAACTTCTTGCGCCCAATCTTGGTAACCGTAGCCCAAGACAAGTAGACGGTCTTTGCCTGGCTGGGCACCGCTGATTAAGAAATCACCGCTCGGACCTGTCACCACGGCCACACCCTGATTGTCGAGGATGACCGTGGCGCCTGCCACAGGCTGCCCGCTCCTGGAATCAATCACCACACCCTGCAGCCCCGTGTCGGCTAACGCCGGGACGCTTAGCAACAGTGTGAGAAGCAATAAAAGTTTGAGTCTCATAGATAAATTTTAATTATAGTGTTGTTTTTTCCAATCTTTTTAATACCGGTTATTTCATTCACTTGCACTTGGCGTGTGACACCCCTATACCTTTAATTTCATAAGGGTTACAAAATTAAGTGTTTTTTGTTAATTACACCTAACATTTTGATAAAATTTCGCTCGGCGATGCCAAAATCGGCTGTCCTGGAGCAAATATTTTGTTTTTTTAATTCATCTGCAAATATAACCAAGCAGACTCTATTGCATAATAAAAAAGCGCATTGCCCTTGACCTTTTTCCAGGATGGGCGCTTTTTGTGATGATGCTCTCCTCACGGTTTGCACATTTAACCTTTATTCACACTCTTAAATGAAGTTTTCTGGTTGCTTGCTGCGTCTATTAGATGTAACGCAATTCAATTGAAAAATGAAAAAGGAAATCATCTTATCGCTGACGCTGGCCATGCTTACAAGCATGGCGGCACTCGCACAGTACAGTGTGAGATTCCTGGCAACCGATACCACTGGCGCGGGTGAGCCATACGCCACCGTCCGCCTCTATCGGGCCGCCGACACCACTCAAGTCCTGGCAACGGGAACGACCGACCTCAACGGCGCATTCCAGCGCGACATCGCCGAGATGGGTAACTACTGGGTGAAAATCTCGGCCGTGGGCAAAGTCACAGCCGAACGCCAGTTCCAAGTCGGAACACACGCCAAGGTGGCTGACCTGGGCCGCATCCTGCTCAAGGCCAACGACCACGTGCTGGGCGGCGTGACCGTCACGGGACACGCCACACTGGTCAAAAACGAGATTGACCGCTTGAGCTACAACGTGCAAAATGACGACGACTCCAAGACCAAGACCGTCTTTGAAATGCTGCGCAAGGTGCCGCTCGTGAGCATCGACGGACAAGACAACATCTTGGTGAAGGGAACCAGCAACTTCAAAATCTTCAAGAACGGGCATCCTGACCCAGGCATCGCCCAAAACCCCAAGGAGGTGCTCAAGGCGATACCGGCCAGCATGATCAAGCGCATCGAGGTCATCACCGAGCCAGGGGCAAAATATGACGCCGAGGGCGTGGGAGCCATCCTCAACATCGTGACCGAAGACGGCAGCAGCATCAAAGGGGCTACCGGCACTGTGACTGCCGGCGTGACCAACTACGGCGAGCCCAACATCAATACCTACGTCACCGGGCAGACAGGACCGTTCATCACCAGCGTGAACTATGGCTTTCACCATGTGAACAAGAGCGGAAGCCAGTTTAGCGAAGAAGAGACCAACTACAAGGACAGCGGAAACCGCTTGGTGAACACCAGCGATGGCGACCCCACGGTGAACGTGCACTATGGCAATATCGAGTCGAGTTTCGAGCCCGACACGCTCAACCTGCTCACGCTGTCGTTTGGCGGCTACCGCTATGACTATACTGCCAACGGCGTGGGAACAACCGAGATGTTTGACCGCAATGGCAGCAGCCTCTACAGCTACAAGACGCTGGGGCACGTGCCAGGCAGCAATTACTACAACTTTAACGGCCGCTTCGACTACCAGCACAAGACCCGCGTGAAAGACGAGACACTCACCCTCAGCTACATGCTCTCGACCTCGCGCAACCACAACAGGATGCAGGAAACCTTTGAGGAGTGTGTCAACGTCCCTATGGATTACAGTGGCTTTGACCAAAACATCCGCGAGAATTTCCTGGAACACACCTTCCAATTCGACTGGACACGGCCATTTGCCCAGTATCACAAGGTTGAAACGGGCGTGAAATACATTAACCGCCGCAACAAGAGCCACACGACCATGGACTACACGAATGCCGAGCAGGAGAATGTGGACAACCGCCTCAACCACCTCACACAGGTGGCATCGGCCTACGCCAGCTACACCTTCAACAAAGGCGCTTGGAGCGCCCGCGCCGGCTTGCGCTATGAGTACAGCTACTTGAATGCCAAGTATCCCGATGGCAGCCAGGAGAGTTTCCACACCAATTTGAACGACTGGGTACCCAGCGCCAGCATCAATTACAAAATGGGGTACTTCAATAGCCTCAAATTAGCTTTATCAACCTCCATTGCCCGACCTGGCATCAGCTACCTGAATCCTGCCGTGGTGAGCGAGCCCACGAGCGTGAGCTATGGCAACTCGCACTTGAAAAGCAGCCGTTCCTACTCGATGTCGCTCACCTATATGCACGTCGGCCAGAAGTTCACTTTCAACCTCGTGCCTAACTACTCCTGGAGCAGCAACGGCATCTGCGGCGTGCAATTTCTCGACGATAAGGGCCGCACCGTTTCCACCTATGCCAACGCCCTCACCAGCCGCAGCGCTGGATTGAACGGGTTTGCCCAAATCAATCTCGCTACAGGCACTAACATCATCATCAATGGTGATTTAAGTTACGAGTATCTCAAAAACGGCAGCCTCGGCCTGAAGAATGACGGCTGGAACCTTTACCTCTATGGCAACATCACCCAGCAACTGCCCTGGCGGCTGCGCCTCTCAACGGGAGCAGGCACATTTGGCGGAGGCCCCGATGGCATCTACAACAAGCAAAACAGGCTTTTTTTCTACAACCTGGGACTGCAACGCTCTTTCCTCAAGGAAGACCGCCTCACCGTGGGCTTTCAGGCCAATCGGCCCTTCTCGCGCCGCTACTCGTGCTTCAAGAACGAGACTACGCAAGGCGACTACACGGGCATCAGCCGCTATTGGAATAGCAACCGCATGTTTTATTTCACCATCAGCTACCGTTTCGGCTCACTCAAAGCTCGCGTGAAGAAAACCGGGACCACCATCGAGAACAACGACTTGGTGGGAGGCAGCAGCCAGAGTGGCGGCAAGGGTCAAATGCAAGGCGGCAGCGGCCAAGGCAAAGGGATGTAAATGAACGAGAGAGAGAGAAAATTCCCTCCACTCGACACAAGCCCTCCCGTTGGTTATCCATCAAGGTGCCAATGGGAGGGCTTCACTATTGCTCATCAGGGTTTTTGCCAAAAGTAGTTGGGGTCGCTGGTGAACACGAAAAAGCCTCTATCGGTGGCTTTAGAGTTAAAACCGGGTGGCACCAGCGCGACATATTTCGCAGCGATGTTCCCGTATCGCGGCTCGGGGTTGAAGCAACTGACCGTCGAGCAATTCAGCCAGTACAGATTTTTGGCCATGTAGTAGTCTAAGTAGTATTGCTTCGTTGTCTTGCGCTCGTTATTCCAGTTGGCGTCATCGTTCAGCACCAGCGGCTGCTGGCTGATGATGCGCTCCCTCACTTCCTCGATGCTCAGCAGGTTGCCCTTGTCGTCCTTGACGTAGGCATTGAAAGTGGGATCCATCCACAGCCACTTGCCGAGCTGGGCAGAATACACGCAGCAAATCACGTGGCAATCGGGGTCATCGGCATCTTTGGGCATGCAAGTCACAAACCGCGACGGGAAGCCCTGGGCGAGGTACATGCCGTTGAGCGCGATGGCTAATTGGCGGCAATTCACCCCCTTGCCTGTGGCCTTGTGGTAATTGTAGATATCAAGGGCATCGCCCTCGCAAACGGCAAAATTACTGCCGTCGTGCCGAATCGTATTGTGAACATAATGGAGGATACTGATGATTTTCGACACCTCGTCGCCCGCGCCGGCCACAGAGTCGAGCTTGAAAAACTCACGGGTGTGCCGCAAGTAACGGTCATCGCTTTCCTGATACCAGAATCGTGGCAAAGTGTCGGTATTCTCTTGCCGATATTTCGCGCTGCTGGCTAAAATGAAGCGTTTGTCATATTTCTGCAAGCCCCTGGCGAGCTTTTGAAAACGCTTGTCGCCTTTCAAGTTGTCGAAGTCTGTATCGGTCGTGAGGTGCGCGTAATCTTGGTATCCAAACCCTATCGCCCGCTCAAGCTCACGAAGGGCATTCTTCCGGTCATTGAGCAGGGAGTAGGCACAAGCCTTGTCATAGTAAAGGCCGCTCTTTACACTGTTGAGCATCTTCTCGTTTTTCTCGCGCTCGGCTTCCGTCATATCCAACTCATCTAAGCGTTTAACCATGTCGTCAACCGCCCGTATTGCAGCCCGGTAGTCCTTTTGATTGTAGGCATCTTCATAGACCTTGTAGAGCGTTTCAACGATCTCTGCAATGTTCTCTTGCGCGCCTGCCTGCGCGCCAATGGGCATGGCAGTCAAAATGGCCACCACCAGCCATAAAAAGAATTTTCTCATCATCTTCATTTTGTATAAAATAACTATGTTTTTCAAAGCGCGTACGATGAACGCCCGCGCCTTTGCAAAATTACAAAATTATTTTGAATAGCAGATAATTCTGCAAGTTTCTCGACATACTGACAAGGAATTACGTGACCAAACCACCAACAAGAGGAGTCTTCGTCATGAACTATGATAAAAAGCAAATTTATTCTCGTATGATTTTTATGATATATCGCTAATTCCTATAAAACGGTGAATCCAACAAGCAAGCGCAATCACTGATTATCAAGTAAATAAATTCATAATTTACAATGTACTAATTATTTTTTTTTAACAAAAAAAAACATGGTTTTCTTTAGAATTGCCGTAAATTTGTAAATTTAAGCCATATTTTTGGCTTTAGTATTGTAATACGCTGAAAATCAACAAGAAAATGCAAAATATCTCCATTAATGATATTACACTCTTTAAAGACGAGAACAACCTTATCCCAATGGATGATAATATGGCAATCCTAACACATTATTACCACTTGCAAGGGTCGAGACATGGGACTGCCTACAAAAAAAAGGCACTTGATATTGTTCTGCAAAAGCATCATGAAACAGTGATTAACAACTGTGTTGAGCCTTCTGCACAATATGGTTTCTTCCAAAACGAATTTGACTTTCCTTTTCCTCCTGTACGCAAGCCTAAATTCACCTTTATTGACTTGTTTGCAGGCATTGGTGGATTTAGGCTGGCCATGCAAAATTTAGGCGGAAAATGCGTTTATTCTTCAGAAATTGATGAGGCTGCAAAAAGAACATATTTCATAAATTATGGTGAAGTTCCATTCGGTGATATTACTTTGGATTCCACAAAATCTTATATTCCGGATAATTTTGATGTCCTTTGTGCAGGTTTTCCATGCCAAGCGTTTTCAAAAGCAGGAAAGCAAGCTGGCCTTAACGACACTCGCGGAACTCTCTTTTTCGAGGTTCAAGAGATATTAAAAACTAAGCGCCCAAAATACTTGTTCCTTGAAAACGTTAGAAATATCGTATCACATGACCATGGAAATACTTGGAAAATTATCAATGAGAACATACGCTCACTAGGGTATCGGATTCCCAAAGAACCTATCATACTAAGTCCTCACCAATATGGCATACCCCAATTCAGAGAGCGCGTATACATCATAGGAGTATTCGATCCCGATCACTCTAGTGAGGATCTCTGTGTCCCTTTAGGTAATTTACTTGGCAAAGATGATAATTCTATAGATACTATTCTGGAAGAAAACAGTGTAGACTCGAAATTTAACATTTCCATTCAAGAAAAAAAAGTCTTGACGGCCTGGAATGAATTTTATCAGGGAATCAATCAAAAAGTGATAGGATACCCTGTTTGGTCAGCTTATTTTAAGTCGAGCCCTAGCGAACTATCAAAACACCCAAGATGGAAGCAAGACTTTATTCAAAAAAATATTTCTTTATATAAAACCAACAAGTCCTTTATTGACAAATGGCTCAAGAAATGGAATAATCTAGAAGACTTCACCCCTACCCAAAAAAAATTTGAATGGCAAGCAGGGATTTCCATATCTTCTTTATGGGAGGGGGTTATTCAGTTGCGCCCATCGGGTGTAAGGGTGAAAAAACCGAACTTCTTCCCAGCCCTAGTTGCAATTGTTCAGATTCCCATTGTGGGCAAACGCAAGAGACATTTGTCGATTAGAGAGTGCGCAAGATTGCAAAGCTTCCCTGATGAGTTTAAGCCATGCACAACTGACCAATTGGCACTAAAACAACTGGGAAATAGCGTGAACGTTAATATCATTGAGAAATTGGCCGCACAATTAATTACAATATAGCGTGAAAAAAGTTAAAGTTGAACAAATTGAATCGAACTTAAAGTGTGTTCATGATTATGACACACCGGTTTCTTCTAGGAAAAAGAAATTCGAGATTCTAAAAAGCACATTAGGTGATTCTGTTGCGGAGCATGATGTGTTGGGGAAAATTGTTCCCGTTTTCAAAAATGGGAATAAAAAACCAATCATTCTCCTGACCAAAGCCATTACGTACCTTGGATTCCCACATCCTATTTTCAAAAAGCGCATCCAAATACCATTATGGTTTAAGGAGTATTCACTATGTGTTCTTAGTGCAGGTATGTATGATGTTAAATATCTTGGCATTTATTACTATCATGATTTAGTCGTTTTTGTTGATTTTGACAAGACTAAATACCTTCAAGGTAAATCTCACAATTCTTCTGCCCACGTATGCACCAATGATTTGCTTCAAGCATTAAATTACAACATTTTCCCTAAAATTGACGTAAATGGTAATAAGATTACTTGCATAACTCGCAACAGTTTAGGCGATTACCTTTCTTCTACTGACCATGAGATAAAAAATCCAATCTTAAATGTTTTGAGATCGCTAAACAAGTGTTTTCCATTTAACGCTTGGATTACAGCAGAAAAAGCGATAAAGGAGATGTATGAAAACCATTGGCCTGAATGGAGACAAGCAGAATGGGCAGGCTGGTTTTTGGAATACTTTTACAGCAGCTATATTACAAACAATGCTCTGCAAAACATTATCACATATACAGGCTTATCGAACAAATCAAGAAAAAACGGTAATTTTGATTTTGATTTGTTTTTTCCAGAGGGTAAATTTTATGGTGATTTGAAAGCAAGTGACATCCATCAAGAAGAAACCCTTGCCAATGATCAGGACGCTGTTGATCAATGCATTAAGTCTTATGGCAAATTTTGGTACATCATCTATGAGCATGACACAATAAAGGACAAAGAAAAAACAGGACACCCCATGACCAACTTCAGAACCGGGTTTATATCGAAGATAGATGGTAAACCAGAAAGAATTGGCAGTTATTTGAATAGAATGAAGCACTCAATACGGTTCATGCACATGATGGTGATTGAAATCAATCGATTTAACAGTCAAATCCTGCGAGATTTTAATCAAGGGCATCAGCCTAATGGACAGAACCGCAAGCCAAAATACAAAATTAAGAAGTCGGATATTGACAATTTCGTCATTTATCGTTATCAGCCCACTTGAAATGGCAAGAAATCTGGTCGCTGCGTGTGGCGAGGGCGACAAAAAACCTGGGCGGTCAATTGGCTGCCCAGGATATTTTGCCATATCAGTAGAGGGTGCGGTTAGCGGAGCGCCTTGACCGTGCTGACCGTGCCGTCGGTGTAGCGAGTGACCACGATGTTCAGCCCGCTGTAGGGCTCTGCGTTAGGCATGCCGAGCGCATTGTAATAGGTCACGCTGGCAACGGCCTTGTCTTGGTTCACGTCGCTCACGGCTGTGGGTTCTGACTTGTTGACCATCGTGTAGGCGATAGCCGTGGCAGGCTGGTCCACGTTACTGTTCGTGCCGCGCGACATCGTGGCTTTGGGATAGCCGTTGGTTTCCATGTAGTCGGCAAATGAGGCTGCGTCGAGCGCGTAGGTCATCGCCTTGCCGCGGGCAGCCTTTGCCTGGTTGGCATAGAAAGCGACATCGTGCGACGCTCCGGTGGCCTCTTCCCCATCGGCCACCACGGTAACCACCAGTGTCTTGCCCTTGTAGAGGAATGGCGTGTCGAGAGTCAAGGTGACTTCCTGGGTTGCGTAGTAGCTGTCAGTGAAATTAATGGTGAGTTCCTGAGTTGCGCAAGGCTTGGTGATGTCAAAATCGAAAAACAGGCGGTCACCGTCGTTGTCAACAACATAGGTTGTGGCATCAATCTCTTGCACAAAGACTTTCACGGTGCGAGTGAGCTCGGTAAAGCAATTCGAGTTGAACCACTTGAAGCTGAATGAGCTGATTTTGGCATTCTGGGTGTCGCTGATGAGCGCGCCCAAGTCCTCGGGGGTGTAGAGGATTTGCGAGGCCGAGTGTTTGTGATAGTAGTTGATGGGCGACTCGTCCTTGGCACCGCCTTCATAGCAGCCGGTGCCATTATCGCAAGCGTCATAGCCGCCAATGTTCAGGGTTTGTGCGCCCGCCGAGAGCGCCATCGTTGCCAAAGCGGCAAGAAACATGTAATTTTTTTTCATCATAGGTTCATTTTTTAGTAAGTTCATCAAGTTGTTTTGTTTTTAAAAAGTGGTTGCCGATATGGCTTTTCAAAGGTAGATATAACTCACAAGAAAAGCAAGGGGAAACGAGAAAAAAATTGGAGGATCCGCCCCATCGCAGGAGTGAGCAAGAGGCCGCGAGGGGCTGCCCAAACGGAATCTGCCCTCGCGGTAAAGATATTAAAAAAGTAAAAATAACGGAAGGCGACGGGGGCAGATTTTGCGTGATTGGGCGGTTTGCATTAACTTTGCGATTGAATAGCGGGCGCCGGGGCCCCTCACAAGGGCCTCGGCAACAAGATTGGTTGATGGTTCAAGCCCTGGCTGCCCGTGCCGGGCTGAACAACTAAAAATTTTTTACGTGACTTATGGCAAAAAATGAAGATGTTTTCAAGAAGATTATATCCCATGCTAAGGAGTATGGCTTTGTGTTCCCGTCAAGCGAAATCTATGATGGCCTGAGCGCGGTCTATGACTACGCGCAAAACGGCGTGGAGCTGAAAAACAACATCAAGCGCTACTGGTGGGAGGCCATGACGCTCTTGCACGAAAACATCGTGGGAATTGACTCGGCCATCTTCATGCACCCCACCATTTGGAAAGCCAGCGGCCACGTTGACGCGTTTAACGACCCGCTGATTGACAACCGCGACTCCAAGAAGCGCTACCGGGCCGACGTGCTCATTGAAGACGAAATCGCCAAAATTGAAGATAAAATCGACAAGGATGTCGAGAAAGCGCAGAAGCGCTTTGGCGCGACGTTTGACGAGGCGATGTTTCGCCAAACCAATCCTCGCGTGCTCGACCGCCAGAAGCAGCGCGACGAGCTGCACCGCCGCTACAGCGAGGCCATGAACAACAACGACTTGAAAGAGTTGCGCCAGCTCATTGAGGACTATGGCATTATCGACCCCGTGAGCGGCACCAAGAACTGGACCGATGTGCGCCAGTTCAATCTCATGTTCAAGACCGAGATGGGCAGCAGCGCCGACTCGACCATGGACGTGTACCTGCGCCCTGAAACCGCTCAAGGCATCTTTGTGAACTTCCTGAACGTGCAGAAGACGGGCCGCATGCGCCTGCCTTTTGGCATCGCGCAAATCGGCAAAGCCTTCCGCAACGAGATTGTAGCCCGGCAGTTCATCTTCCGAATGCGCGAGTTTGAGCAGATGGAGATGCAGTTCTTCGTGCGTCCCGGCGAGGAGCTCCAGTGGTTCAAGTACTGGAAAGAGGCGCGCCTGAAGTGGCACAAGGCACTCGGGCTGGGCGACGAGAAATACCGCTTCCACGACCACGAGAAACTGGCCCACTACGCCAACGCGGCCACCGATATTGAGTTCCTGATGCCCTTTGGCTTCAAGGAGGTGGAAGGCATTCACAGCCGCACCGACTTTGACCTGAAGCAGCACGAGAAGTTCTCGGGCAAAAAGATTCAGTATTTTGACCCGGAATTGAACAAGAGCTACACGCCCTACGACATCGAGACCTCGATTGGCGTGGACCGCATGTTCCTCTCGGTACTCTGCTCCTGCTACGAGGAGCAGCAACTCGACGGCGGCGACACGCGTGTGGTGCTGCACCTGCCCAAGCAGCTGGCACCCGTGAAATGCGCTATCCTCCCGCTCGTGAGGAAAGACGGCATGCCCGAGAAGGCGCGCGAGATCATGAATATCCTCAAGTTTGACTTCACGTGCCGCTATGACGAGAAAGACAGCGTGGGCAAGCGTTACCGCCGCATGGATGCCATCGGCACGCCCTACTGCATCACCATCGACGGCCAGACGCTTGAGGACAACACCGTGACCCTGCGTGACCGCGACACGATGCAGCAAAACCGGGTGGCGATTGAGCGGCTGCCTGCTATCGTCAGTGAGGCTTGCAGCCTGAACACATTGCTCAAAAAACTGGTATAACCACCCTCCAACTACACACCCATGAGAAGATTTCCACTGATTTTAGTGATGAGCCTTGCAGCAGCGGCTGGCCTCACCTCGTGCCTTGACAACAACGGTGACGACATCGACAAGAAATGGCGCGACGCCAATATTGCCTACTATGAGCAGCAAGCGAACCTGAAGGACAGCTCAGGCCACAAGTTCTACACACTGATTACCAGCCCCTGGGACGCGCACGCGCAAGTGCTCATGCACTGGTATAACGACACCACCGAGACGGCTCAAAACCTGAGACCGTTCTACACCAGCACGGTCGACGTGAAATATCGGCTACAACTCTACGATGGAACGGCTATTGACTCGTCCTACACCAGGACCAGCCCGGCCGACAGCGTGCTGCGCGCAACACTCAACTCGGGGGTCATCATGGCCTGGCCCATTTCCATCACCCAAATGCACATTGGCGACAGTTGCCGCATCGTCGCTCCCTACACGGTGTGCTATGGCGCGAACGGCTATGGCAACATCAAACCGTTCACGACCTTAGTCTTTGACGTGAAGCTCGTGGGAATTCCCTACTACGAGACCAAGCAATAACCCTCTCTCGGGCTTAACGGCTCTATTGGTGAACCGACTACAAACCGCAAACCCGCAAGAAACCATCTTGTGTTTCTTGCGGGTTTGCCGTTGTACTGAATTGACTATTGCGCGAGGAAATGCGCGCTATCTCACATCGTCGAGGCGAAAACGGTCGATATTGATGCCCACCTTGACGGTTTTCGACAGGGTGCGATTGCCTTTGCGCCACGTGCACGTGTACCAGTCTTGCCCGGCATCGGTCACTCCAACGAGCGCATACCTAATGGCCTTGCCCGTGGAGTCGGGGGCGGTTGTCGAGGGGCCTCCCGTGGCGGCCGATAGCGCCGCCACGACCTTGTTGCTTGCGTCTTGCCCCAACGCCGAGCTCACGCTTGCGCCCTTGTTGAGGGTGGCAACATAGGTGGTCATGACCCGGCGCACAAACGCCAGCTTGCTGGAGCGCGCCAAACGCCCGGCAGCCGCAGTGGCGCGGCGCAGCGAGTCGGCATAGCGCTCCATCAAAGTATCGGCGCGCAGCATCTGGACGGTTTGTGCCTCCCACACCGAGTCGGCACGGCGTGTCGAGTCAATCGAGTCTTGATGCGCTTTCTCGCGGGCGGCTTTCTGGCGAGCCGCTTGAGTTTGACAACTCGTGGCCGCCAGCAGGACGGCCACCGTTGCCCAAAGGATATACAAGCACTTCCTCATTTCATGCGAAGTTTACAGGGTGTGTCTCACAACATGATTTCGACCCTTGTAGCCTGCCCGTTACCAGATGATGGCGCGGTCAGCTGGGTCAAGCCACATCTTATCGCCCGCCTTGATGCCGAAAGCGTCAAAGAACGTGTCGATGTTGCGCAAAGTGGCATTCACGCGGTAACGGCCGATGGAGTGCGGATCGCTCTTGGTTTGCTGGTAAATGGCCTCGTCGGTTGAGTTCTCGGCCCAGATGCGCCCGTAACTCAAGTAGAAACGCTGCGTGGGCGTAAAGCCGTCGATTTTCTTCCCCTCCTGGAATTGCTGGGTGTTCTTGAGCGCGTCGAAGGCGATGCGCAGTCCGCCTTGGTCGGCGATGTTCTCTCCCAGCGTGAGGTGCCCGTTGGCCTTTTGATCGCCCACGACGGTGATTTGGTCAAATTGGGCGGCAAGTTTCTCGGCATTGACTTTGAACTTGTCGGCATCTTCCTTAGTCCACCAGTCGGTCATGTTGCCATTGGCATCAAACATGCGTCCCTGGTCATCAAAGCCGTGCGTCATCTCGTGGCCAATCACCACACCGATAGCGCCGTAGTTGGTGGCATCATCGGCCTGGGGGTCGAAGAATGGCGCTTGAAGAATGGCAGCGGGGAACACGATTTCGTTGTTTTGCGGGTTATAGTAGGCATTGACCGTTTGTGGCGACATGCCCCACTCCTCGTGGTCTACAGGCTTGCCCAGCTTGTCAAGGTTGCGTTTCGTGGCCCACAGCGCATAGGCTTTCACGTTGTCGTAGAGCGAGCGCTTGGGGTCAATCGAGATTTTGCTGTAGTCTTTCCACTTGTCGGGGTAGCCCACCTTGACCGTGAACGCGTTCAGCTTCACCAGCGCGTTGATTTTGGTCTGCTCGCTCATCCAGGTGAGGCCGGCAATGTGCTGAGCCAACGACTTGCGCAAGTTGCCAATCAACTTGATCATCTTGGCCTTGGACTCGGCAGGGAAGTATTTTTCCACATAGACCTGCCCGAGCGCCTCGCCCAGCATGCCGTTAGGATAGTTCATGGCGCGTTTCCAACGCGGTTTCTGCTCCTTTTGGCCACTAAGCATCTTGCCGTAGAAGTCAAATCGGGCATCGCGGAACGCATCGCTCAGGTGCCCCGTGGATTCCGAGATGATACTATAAGCCAAATAGTAACGAATGTCCTTCTCGCTCAGGGTGCTCATCAGTTGCTGGGCCACTGCCATCACCTTAGGCTGCTGCAAGACCACCTGCTTCACGGTGGGAAGGCCCATGAGCGTGAAATATTGCTTCCAGTCGATAGCGGGATAGTTCTGGGCCAGCTGCTCGACCGTGTAGATGTTGTAGAGCTTGTTGTAGTCACGCTGCTCGGCGCGAGTCATGCTTGCCTGGGCAAACTTGTACTCCATGTCGTAGACCACCTTGGCGGCCTTCTTGGCCTCGCCCTTGCTGTAGCCCGCGAGCATGAACACTTTAACGATATAGTTGCGATAGGCTTCCTGGATTTTCTTGCTGTCGGCATCGGTGTTGAGGTAGTAGTCGCGGTCAGGCATGCTAATGGTGCCCGCATCCATGTAAAGCACATTCAACTCACTGTTTTTCAAGTCGGGCGACACGCCGATTCCGAAGAACGGAGCGGATAAATACATGTGGTGGTAAGCGATTTCCTGCGTGAGGTTGCTTTTCTTGAACTCCTTGGCTCGCTGCAAGTCGGCCATCATGGGCTGGGCACCCTCCTGATTGAGGCGCACGCTATCCATGGCCAAATTGTAGAAGTCTATCACTTTCTGGCCGTTGGTGCCAAACGGCTGTGGTGTTTTGTTCAAGTCCTCGATGAGCGCCTTTAACTGCTTGCGGTTGGTCTCGGCAAGGTCATTGAAAACGCCATAGCTGGCGTACTCGGGCTTCAATGGGTTGTTTTTCATCCAGCTGCCACCGGCGTACTCGTAGAAATCCTCGCCAGGGGAAACGTTAGGGTTCATGTCGGCAAGGTTAATGCCATGCTTTTGCGCGCTCATGAGCAGGGCCGGTGCAGCGGCGCATGTCATGAGCAAAATTTTTTTTAAGTTTTTTTTCATGTGGTAAATGATTAACTATTGATTGATGATTTGCTGCAAAAATACGAAAAATTTCCCACCTCACCAATTTTTCAAGCCTGCAACTTGCCTGGCGCCGTGTGAGCGTGGGTAGAACGAAAAAACATTTGCTATTATACAAAATTTGCAGTATTTTTGGCATTGAAATCAATCCAAGCATAAAAAGATGACAAATTGTCCAAATTGTTCAAGCAATGACGTGTTCCAGTCGGGGCCGAACTCCTTTCGATGCAACCGCTGCCAAACCCAGTTTACCGTTTCACCGCCACCCAACTACCAAGCGCCCCCTCCATTCAACAACCCGCAAGCTGCCTACATGCCACAATCTGGCAAAGACAAGCTCACCACGGCGCTACTGGCTTTTTTCTTAGGCGGCTTTGGCATCCAGTACTTTTACTTGGGGAAGAACTCCGCAGGCCTGCTCATGATTCTGTTTACCGTGCTGTCGTGCGGCATTGTCTCGGGTGTGATCTCGCTCATCACTTTCATCAAGTGCCTGGTGCAGACCCAGCAAGAGTTTGAGCAAAATTACGTGTTCACCACGAGCACATTTCCCATATAGTAGTGCTACAGTCACCGTTGCTTTGCAACATCCATTCACCACAGAAGGCAATATTGTCCTAAACGTTTTTCAAAAAAACGAAAAAAAGGAAGTAAAGCTAAGGTAGAATATGCTACCTTAGCAAAGAGAACCACCTCTTTTACTTCCTTATGGCAAATATAACACTTTTCGCTCAAGCAATCAACAAACTTCCGAAAGAAAGTATAAGAAAAATCATCCGTGACTCCAAAACGGAC
>CABTZK010000021.1 GCA_902489275.1 uncultured Porphyromonadaceae bacterium | reverse complement strand
CATGGTACGGCTTATGCTCATGTACTACGTCGATTTTATCGCATTTATGGAAAATCCCGAAAAAACTTGGAATGATTTCCTTGCAAAGGAGATGCAAAAAGCGCCGCCAGAACCAAGTCTTTTCGATTAAAGGGGCTTACTTTTGAAAAAATAAACCCCGAAGTCCTATTTTACGGGGCTTCGGGGAGGATTTCTATGCACTTTTGAGTTTTACCGGACAGCAATAAAAATTAATTTAATAAAAATCGGCAATTTCTTGGAAAATTTAAAAAATATCAATATATTTGCCACCGATAAAAATAGTACGAACGTAATATTATTCTCATACAGCTAATTCATGTATAAATGACTAAGAAAGAAGAACGCAGATATAATATCCTTTTGGGGGCGTTCAAGCTCTTTTTAGTGAAGGAATATGCAGATGTAACAACCGCAGATATTGAGGAGATAACCGGGTTGTCGCGTGGTGCCATATATTATAAAGTGAAGAACAAGGAAGGGTTATACCGGGCTGTCATTGACAGGTTCGTCCTCAATTTCCTGTCCGAGTCCTTGCACAACAGTATATCTGTTTCGGAAGAAACGCCGTTTTTGGATTTCATTATGAGCGATTTAGAGCTTATACGGCAGAGAATGGAAAGAATGAAAACCGCTAACGCAGAGGCAAGTTCCACTCAGTTTGTCAATTTATTGTCTTCTGCGGATTTTCACTATGAAGGTTTTGAGGAGAAATTCAAGGAACTGGAAACGAATATCTCTGACTTGTGGATTGAGTATTGTCGCCGAGGCATCGAGGCGGGCGAACTCAAAAAAGACCTTGACCTAAAACTGGTGATTTCTACGTTTCGCTCTTTGTATTATGGAGTTTCATTCAGCCTTTCCATGATTGGGGGGGGACTGGATGTTGAGAAACTGAAGAGAAAATACTCGTTATTATATAATACCATACAATCATGAGTAATCCTGTGTTCGGTATGAATAAGTTTGTCTTTATAATAGTTCTGTTGTTTTCGTGCAAAGTTCTCAACGCCCAGATATCCGGAGTGATAATAGATGAGGAAAAACTACCTGTCGAATTTGCAACTATTAGGCTGTACCAAATTCCTGATAGTGTTCTGATTGCCAGTACGGTATCCAATAACAAGGGATGTTTTTCTTTCCCGAATACTGTCTCCCAGCAACTTATACTAAAAATATCTTCCGTGGGTTACGAAACGATATATTTAGCGGCCAAGTCTCACCAAGAAATCATCTTGAAGCGGTATTCTGAAGAACTGCAGGAAGTAGTTATTTCTGCAAGGGAGATTGAGACTTTCGGGAGTAAGGACAAACTACTCATCCCACAAAGTCTGAAAGAAAGAGCCTCCTCTGCCTTGGCGGCCTTGGGAGAAATGCCACAATTTCAATTGAATAGAATTTCAAATATCCTTCAAACGACAGACCGGCAGAATATACTCATTCTCATAGATGGCATACAAGCGAATGAAAATGACTTAATGGCTCTATCTGCAAAAAAAATCAGGAGAGTTGAGTATTTTACACAGCCACCAGCAAGATTTGCCAATAAAAACGTAGGTGCAGTGCTAAGCGTCTTTACCATAAAAGAAAAGGATAGCGGGTTTAACAGTTTTATCAATACAGTAAACTCATTTACAACGGGTTACGGAACAAACACTATCAATGCGAAGTGGTACACGCCCAAGCACCAGATTGCCCTTTCTTATTTCATTGATTACAGGAATCTTAACGACAACAGAATCAATCAGACTTACGAGTATGAGATAGACCATGCAAATTTCTCCAGCAAACTGCAAGGACTTCCCGGTACTTACAAGGGGGAGTATCATATCATAGGGGCAGATTACATGTTTCGTCCGGATGACAACCAACTGTTTTCTGCTAAAGTAAGGTATCGCCTCAACCCGGGGCGGGAAAGCCATCAACAAACTGCAACAACGAAATTTGGTACAGGAATTCTACAACAAGGTTATTCGGCAAAAAAACTTAAAAGTAATTATGATGCTATATCATTGGATTTGTATTACAATAGAAAATTGAAGAACAACCAGGAATTGACAGCCAATTTTGTGGGATCTTATTTTGATTCCAAATCGGACAATCAGATTTCCCAAGAAAATTCAGATAATACATTAACTTATCGGTACAACAACCATCTCAGGAATTACTCTAATTCCATCATATCAGAGTTGCTTTACAACAAGTCCTTTTCCAATGAAAATATAAGCATCGGGGCAAGATACTTTTATAAGCAACTTCGGCAGACCTATAATGAAAACACCCGTTCCACAATGGAACAGCAAGTCTGCTATATATATTCAAATCTTGCAGGCAAGTTAAAGAATCTCCATTACACCATAGGTGTAGGTATAGAACATAGTATTCAAGACAATGGAGAAATGAAGGCAAAGCATTATACCGTGTTCAAACCTTCATTGTCTGCGAGCTATCAGATTGGTCACTCCTCTTCCATTAGGCTTAACTCGCTTATCTTATCCAATGTTCCTGACATCTCACAGCTCACCATCCATCCAGTCTATCTCAACTATCAATATTATAGTGTGGGCAATCCTCATCTTCATCCCTACTATACTTTCTATAACCGTCTTCAATACCAACTGAGTCTGCCTACTTTCTATATGAGTGCCGCAATACGGCATTCGTACCTGCGCCGCCCTTATATGACATTATTTGAGAGTAGAGACGCAGAGATAGTGAAGACCCTTGAACATTTTAAACACACCTCATACACAGCTGCGGACCTCAGCCTTCAATGGCTTCCATTCCCATTCTTGAAAATCCAGCCGTTCGCAACAGTTGTATATACCAGTGCCATAAAGCCTGATGGTGCCAGTCTAAGTGAGTGGTCAAAATACTTTTCTATCACGGCAAGCATTACTTACAAAGAATTTTCCATATTAGGAAACGTAGGAAGTTCTATGACCGATCTATTGGGGGATGTAACGGAAAAGAAGAAAGCCTATGTTTTTAGTGAGCTATCTTACTCCAAAAACAATGTATATGTGGCATTGCAGTATATTCACAATCCCAAGCCATCTGCCATCTATTCCAACAATAGTTTGATGAACTTTAAGGAAGAAACGATTTGGAATAATTTCCAAAATCTATTTGCCATAAATTTTAGATACAATTTTACGATTGGCAGAAAGAAAAGCATCAATGGTCCCACCAAACTTAATAATCAAGATAATGTAAGTGGATTAACCAACGACGCGACTGCAAAGTAAACGAATATCGTGTTTAATTAAAATACATCTAACCGATGATAAAGAATATATCTTTTGAACAACAACGAGACACAATGGATTGTGGAGTTTCATGTTTGATAATGACAGCGGGATATTATGGAAAATCTACTGATCGAGATAGATTAAGACTATTAAGTGACCTTAGCAAGGATGGTGTTTATCTTCTCGGCATTAGCAAAGCTGCTGAAGAGATTGGGTTTAAAACAGTAGGTGGCCGTTTAGGCTTTGAAACGCTTGCCGAAGAGGCTCCACTGCCTTGCATCGTCCATTGGAACCAAAATCATTTCGTTATTGTCTATAAGATAAAAAAGCATCGTAAGGACAGGTATACGGTTTATGTCGCAGATCCGGGCAAGGGTCTTGTAACCTATACAAAAGAAGAGTTTTGCGAGCATTGGATAAGTAGTCAAACTAATGGTGAAGAAAAAGGCATAGCCCTGCTCCTCGAACCGACAGAGCAGTTTTATGCTCAAAAAGCAGGAGCCGCGTTGAGCGATTCCTGCTAATGATGATGTCGCGTTTTAGGATGGGCTGCGGTTACTCTCCCTTGATGGCGGCAATGCCGGGAAGCACCTTGCCCTCGATGGCCTCAAGCATGGCTCCGCCGCCTGTCGAGACGTACGACACCTTGTCGGCCAGGCCAAACTTGTTGATGGCAGCGACCGAGTCGCCACCGCCTATGAGCGAGTAAGCCCCATTTTCTTGGGTTGCTTGAGCCACATACTTGGCAATCTCGCCCGTTCCGTGAGCGAAGTTCTCAAATTCAAATACGCCCACAGGGCCGTTCCACAAGATGGTCTTTGATCCGAGAATGATCTTTTTCCAAATCTCGAGTGATTGGTCGCTGGCATCCATGCCTTCCCAGCCATCGGGAATATTGAAGATGTCAAAAATTTGGCGCTCTGTGTCGTTGGAGAACTCCTTGCCGGCAACCGTTGCGACCGAGAGGCTCAGGTTCACGCCTTTTTCCTTAGCGGCAGCCATGATATTGAGCGCTTCGGGAATCAGGTCGTCCTCATGCAGCGATTCGCCAATGTGGCCGCCCTGGGCCTTGATAAAGGTGTAGCCCATGCCTCCGCCGATGATGAGATTGTCAACCTTGTCGAGCATATTCTTGATCACGCCTAATTTTGACGAGACTTTGCTGCCGCCAATGATGGCGGTGAAGGGATGACGGGCATTTTTGAGCACATTGTCGATGGCTGTCACTTCCTTTTCCATGAGCAGGCCAAGCATTTTCTTGTCGGCATCGAAGTAGTCGGCAACAACAGCGGTAGAGGCGTGGCGACGGTGGGCGGTGCCAAATGCGTCGTTTACGTAGATGTCGGCATAGTTAGCCAGGGTCTTGGCAAACTCGGCCTGGCGCGCCTTCATTTCTCTTTTGGCCTCGTCATATTTTGGATCGTTTTTGTCAATGCCCACAGGCTTGCCCTCCTCTTCGGGGTAGAAACGCAAGTTTTCAAGCAGCAGCGCTTCTCCTGGTTTCAGCGCGGCGGCTTGGGCAGCGGCCTTTGCGCAATCGGGAGCAAACAGGACTTTCGTGCCAAGTGCAGCACTCACGGTGTCAACAATTTGGCGCAGCGACAGCTTTTCGACAACTTTTCCTTTGGGTTTGCCCATGTGGCTCATGATGATGAGGCTGCCGCCATCGCCAAGGATTTTCTTGAGGGTGGGGACAGCGCCGCGAATGCGGGTGTCGTCGGTAATTTGACCTTGTTCATTGAGGGGTACGTTGAAATCGACACGTACCAATGCCTTTTTTTGGGCGAAATTGAAGTCTGCTACGTTCATTTGTCTTAAATTTTGATATTTATCTGTTTTGGGTTGATTTAGTAAAAATTTCCAACTGCAAAATTATAAAAAAATCTAACTTTTACAATATAAATTCATGAAAAAATTCCGCTGTCGAGCAACAAGTTAGCCATTTGTTGCTGCATAGCCCTCGCTTTTCGGCCAGCCTCTTGGGCAAAATCGTCCTCCCGGCTGGCATGAATAATGCCGCGTGACGAGTTCACGATTAAGCCGCACTGCTTGTTCATGCCATACTTGGCTACCTCCTCAAGGCTGCCACCTTGAGCGCCCACGCCAGGCACGAGCAAGAAATGGTTGGGTGCGGTCTTGCGAATGTCGGCCAGCATGGCGGCTTGGGTAGCGCCGCAGACGTACATCATGTTGTCCTCATTTCCCCATTGCTGGGTTTTCTTCAGGACCGTCTCAAATAGGGGAGTGCCCGTAGTGTCTTTCATGTGCTGGAAATCAAGCGAGCCCTTGTTGGACGTGAGGGCGAGCACGATGACCCATTTCCCGTGGTAGCCCAAAAATGGCGTGATGCTGTCTTCGCCCATGTAGGGAGCTACGGTCAAGGCGTCGACCCCCATCGTTTCAAAGAAGCTCTTGGCATACATCTTGCTGGTGTTCCCGATGTCGCCACGCTTGGCATCGGCGATAATCAAAGTTTCGGGATAGTTCTCGCGAATGTAGGCAACGGTGTCTTCAAAGGCTTGAACGCCTTTGGCCCCTTGCACTTCATAGAAAGCCATGTTGGGCTTGTAGGCAATTGCAAACTCGGCAGTAGCGTCGATAATTGCTTTGTTGAAAGCCAGGAGGTCTCCATGAAGCGACAATGGCATCTTTTCCGCGTCGGGGTCAAGGCCCACACACAGGAAACTTCGTTTTTCCCGGATTTGGCTAAATAATTCTTCTCTTGTCATTTTATGCTTGCTTTTGTGTCATTAATATTGCCTTACAATGCAGCCTCTTTCAGCTTCTCGGCATTCTCGGCCACTGTGAGGTGGTCGATGCAGTCTTGAATATCGCCGTCCATGAAGGCAGGGAGGTTATAGATCGTGTAGCCGATGCGGTGGTCGGTGATGCGTCCTTGCGGGTAGTTGTAGGTGCGTATCTTGGCGCTTCGGTCGCCCGTGGAAACGAGCGTCTTGCGGCGGCTGGCAATGTCGTCGACATACTTTTGGTGCTCGTGGTCGTAAATGAACGTGCGCAAGCGAGCCAAGGCGCGCTCCTTGTTTTTAGGCTGGTCGCGAGTCTCGGTGCACTCAATGAGGATTTCCTGTTGCTCGCCAGTGTTGGGATTGGTCCACAGGTAGCGCAGACGCACGCCCGAGTTCACCTTGTTCACGTTTTGCCCGCCAGCGCCACCGCTACGGAAGGTGTCCCACTTGATTTCACCCTCATTGATGTGAACCTCAAACGGGTCGGCCTCGGGCAGAACGACCACCGATGCCGCGCTGGTGTGCACGCGCCCTTGTGTCTCGGTCACGGGCACGCGCTGCACGCGGTGTACGCCGCTCTCATATTTCATCGTGCCATACACGTTGTTGCCGGTGATGCTGAACACGACCTCCTTGTAGCCGCCAGCCGAGCCTTCGTTGGAACTCGACATCTCCACTTTCCAGCCTTTTCGCTCGCAATAGCGCAGGTACATGCGAGCCAGGTCACCGGCGAAGAGGCAAGCCTCGTCGCCTCCCGTCCCTCCTCTGATTTCAAGCACCACGTTCTTGGAGTCCTCGGGGTCTTCGGGAATGAGTTTCAACTTGATTTCATTCTCAAGTTTGGGAAGTTCTGCTTGGTTGGTGTCAATTTCCTCCTTGGCCATTTCGCGCAATTCGGGGTCTTTTTCACCATCGAGCATCAACTTGGCATCCTCGATGTCGGTGAGCAGTTTCTTGTACCTCCTGGCGGTGCCCAGCAAGTCTTCAAGGTGCTTGTATTCTTTGGTGAGTTTTACGTAGCGTTGCTGGTCGGCAATGACTGCTGGGTCAGTAATAAGCGTCTTGATTTCCTCGAAACGCGCGTCGAGCCCGTCAAGTCGCTGTAACAATGGTGATTCTGCCATATTTTAACAATTCGGTTACTGTATTTTTTGCAAACTTACATAAAAATTCTTGAATGATTGCCTCGTTAAGCCGAGAAATCAAAGTTTTTAGCGCCACTCGTGCCTGGCAATCGCTGGTGCGTTGTCGCATTTTGGCTTTCGAGTGGCGCTAAAAGCGTGATCAGATTTTATTTCACCACGACCTTTTGGGCTTTCCCGTCGATAGCGACGATATAGGCTTGCCCGGCAGGAACGTGGATGTGTGCAGGCGTGTGCGGCGTTGTGTTCTGGCTGGCAAGGATTTTCCCTGTCATGTCACACACCGTGACCTTGGCGGCAAGGGGGGGTGTCACCTCGATAGTTTGATGATAGGTGAGCACGAGTGTCTCCTCGTTGACAGCGTTGATGTCAGTTGCGCATCCTGTGCCGTCCCCTTCCACGTCCACACTCCAGCCTTTGCTGGTGGCTGTCGTGGTGAGTGCAGTCTCCACATCGGGATTGCCGGCAATCTTGAGTGTGCCTGCGGTAGTCTCTGGAAGGTCTTTTAGAAATTGGTTCATGGCGCACACCGAGAGTTGGCACTGGTCAATAGCCATGTTGTTCAACCGTCCGGCTCCTCCTATCTCGATGTCGATCAGTGGATTATGGCTAAGTGCCACTTTTGTGAGACTGGGCGATGCCGGGATGCTCATTTCCTCTAAGCCGCACTCCATGGCCGAGAACTGCTGTAGCGACGAGTTGCTGGCGAGTGTGATTTCTTTGAGGTTGGGGTTCACCGAGCAGAACAAGCGGTTCAACTTCAGGCACTTCGACACGTCAAGTGAGGTCAACTGGTTTGAGCCACAAGAGAACCCAGTCAAGTTTTCGCACGAGTCTACGTTGATTTTCTTGAGTTGGTTGTTTGCGCAACTGAACTCTTGAAGTTGCTTGCAATTCGCAAGGTTCAGTTGCTCAATCTTGTTGGTATGGCACATGATTGTGGTGGCTCTCCTCAAGTTGGAGAGGTCGAGTGTCGAGATGTGGTTGGAGCTGCATTCCAGTTCTTCGATGCTCTTGCAGTGCGACAGGTCGAGTTCGTTGAGTTCGTTATCATAGCAGAACAGGTATTGGATGTAGTTGATTCCCGTCAGGTCCAGTGACTTGATTTTGTTCTTGCCGCAACTCAAGTCAATGAGGTAGGGGCATCCGCTCACGTTGAGCGTCGTGATGGCGTTCTCGTGGCAGTAGAGCGTACCCAGGTCCGGGTTATTGGATGCGTCAATGGCCGTGATGGCCTCGCCGTTTTTGCTACAGCTGAAGTCTGCCACATTGCTATATAACTTCACGGTGTCGCCTGGGCAAGAAATGGTGAATTGCGAGGGATTGTCGTAATCGCTGCTGATGAGCTCTTTTCTGTAAGTGCCAGGCTCTGCCTCGATCCACACGTATTGGTTGGGGGCGTAGACACGCATGGTCACGGTGATGCTGCTGCCAGGCTTGGTCGTGAGCTTGATCACGGGCGTGCCGGCTGGCGGTGCGTCGATGGTGTCGGTTGGGCATCCTGTGCCATCGCCCGCAACGTCTACTTTCCAGTTCTTGGCTGTGGCGATTGAGGTGGTTGAGGTCGTCGCTCCTGGATTTCCGCTAATTTCCAGTGTGCCCTGGAAAGCGGGTGATGGCAGAGATTTGTACAGGTCGTTCAGGCTACAAGCAGTCATCGTGTTGTCGCTTATTGACAAGGTGGAGAGCAACTTGCACTCCGAAGCGTCTAAAAAGTCAATTTGGTTGCTGTAGACGTACAGTTTTTCAAGGTTCTCCATCTTTCCCATTTGGAGTTCGGTCAGCTTGTTGTTGCTGGCATTCACGTAGTTCAGCAACTTGCAGTTGCCGATTTCCAGTTCCGATAGTTCATTGTCGGAGCATGAGAGACTCACAATAGAGTCTCTGCTTGCCGTCACGTTCAGTGACTTGATCTTGTTTTCAGAGCAGTCCACGCTCTCAAGCTTGCTGCATGACGACAAATCGAGGCTTTCAAGCAGGTTGCTGTAGATGTCCAAGTCGTCAAGTGCGGTCAAATTGCTCAAATCCAACCTTGTGAGCTTGTTTTCGTAGGCGTAGAGCAAGTGGATGGCATTCTGCTTGGGGAAAGTGATGGCAGTGAGTTGGTTGCTCCCCGCATTCACCTCTTGCAATTCCTCGTTGGCAGTGAGGTCGAGTTGTGATATGGCATTTTGGGGGCATTGTAGCTTGACCAGATGCTGGTTGTGTGACAAGTCAATGCCCTTGAGCCCATTACCGAAGCAAGCCAAGTCATTGAGCGCTTCGCAGTCGGTCACGTCGAGGGTGTCGAGAGGATTTTCCGAGCAACTGAGCATGGTCAAGTTGCTACAGCCTTTCAAGCCAAGTTTGGTGATGCTGTTGTTGTGGCAGTAGAGTTGCTCTAATGGAGTAAATCCAGTTGCGTCGAGTTCAGTGATGATTTCGCCATTGGCGGGACTTCCGAAAATGTGAAAACTGCCATACACTTTCACGGTGCCCGATGGCGATGAGAACTCAAACGCCGTGGGCACGGTCTGGCTGTCGCCAATCGCAAGTGGAGTAAAAACCTCGTTTCCAAGCTCAATCCATGCGTCAGAGTGCCCTTCTCGGGCAATGAGTCCAAATTTGAACTTCTTGTCGGGCAGGACTTTCATGGTGATAAACTTGCAGCCTGGGGGCGGTGTCGTCTGTCCGCCGATGTGGCTGATAAAAATCAGGCAGAATAAAAGGAAGAGTAACGATTTTTTCATCTTTTTTGTAGTTTATGAGGTGGATGATAATGGCTGTTAAGGATGAAATCAAGGAGTGGGTACGGTGAGCGACACCCCGTATTTCAACTCACAAAATTACGATATTCTAATGTTTAGCGCAATGTAGAAGCAGGAGAAAAGAAAGCCTTTTTACGCTTTTTAAGATTAGTTGGCTTATAATAAAGATTGGATTTCGTTAAAATCATGTAAATCCTTGTTTTTGTTTGTTGCAGATGGGTGATTTTATTTAATTTTGTGTTTGCCTTATGGGAAGAGTTTTGAAGAATATTCGGTGGATGGCTTTAATGGCCGCAATAGCGGTTACGGTGGTGGCTCATGCGCAAATCAATGCCGAGCAGGTGTTGCGCATCGGGCGCAATGCGCTTTACTTTGAGGACTACGTGCTCTCGATTCAATACTTCAATCAGGTGGTTGCGGCCAAGCCTTATTTAGCCGAGCCTTATTTTTATCGTGCTGTAGCCAAAATCAGTCTCGATGACTACCAGGGGGCCGAGGAGGATGCCACGCTGTGCATCAATCGCAACCCTTTCATCCTTGATGCCTATCAGGTGAGAGGCGCCGCCCGGCAAAACCAGCGAAAGTTTGCGCTCGCAGTGAGTGACTATGACAAGGGATTGGAACAATATCCTGACAACAAGATGTTCCTCACCAATCGAGCCATTTGCTTGCTGGAGTTGAAGCAGTATGATGCCGCCGACAGCTCATTTCACCGCGTGATTCAGCTTGACCCCAAAAATGAGCGAGCCTATCTTGGATTGGCTCAAATGAGCTTGGCCCGCAACGACACCGCGATGGCACTGGAATACATCAACAAGAGCCTCGCGGTTGCCAGGAATAACGAGATGGCATGGGCTGCAAGAGCCGACATTCACTCGCGCCACAAGGAAACCTACCCCGATGCGGTGGCCGATCTCGACACGCTCATCACGCTGCAGCCCAAAGTCGCAGCCAACTTCATCAACCGGGCTTTCCTGAAGTATGCGCTCGATGACTACTTCGGTGCGATGAGTGACTATGACTACGCCATTGGCCTGGAGCCCGATAATCAGTTGGCCATTTATGACCGCGCCCAGTTGAGTGCCGAGGTGGGGGAGGACAGCAAGGCCATTGCCGACTTCTCCCGGGTGCTTGAGTTGGATCCTGGCAATTTCCTCGCCCTTTATAACCGTGCCCAACTTTACATGCGCACGCGCCAGTACAAGCGCGCCGTGAGCGACTATGACCGCATTTTGAGAAAGTATCCAAGGTTTGAATCGGGCTACATGGCCCGCGCCGAAGCCAAGCGATTGAGTGGCGACGTGCGAGGCTGCGAGCGCGACAACCAGACAGCGATTGCCATTTTCAAGCAAAAAGGCATTCACTATTCTATTTACAACCCAGCCACTGCCGAGGTGAAGATGGCCGAGAAAAAAATCAGACAGGAGCAAGAGCAGGCGCGCCAACGCATCGGCCAGCCCGAGACCGAGGAGGACATCATGAAAAAGTTCAACCAGTTGCTCACGGTGAAAAACGACAATACCATCAAGCCAGAGTATGACAACCGTACCCGCGGCCACATTCAGAACAGCAACTACGAAATCGACCCGATGCCCATGTTCATGCTCACCTACTACAGCGACGTGAACAAATTGAATGGCAAGACCAACTACATGAGAGAGTTGACCGAGGTGAACGACTCCCGCCTGCTGCCCAGAATGCTCTCGCTCTCGACCAGCGACCAGCATCTCGACAGTGCTGCCATCAGCGACCGCTTTGCCAGCATTGAGTACTACGACGGGTTGCTCTCAACCTCGAAGCCACGGTCAGCCGACTATTTCGCACGGGCAATCGACCAAATGATGGTGAAGAACCCCGAGGCAGCCCTGGCCGATGTGGACCGCGCCTTGGCATTGAGCCCCAAGTTCACGTTGGCTTATTTCTTGCGTGCCGACGCCCACTACTTGCAGCACCTCATGGCGCGCAAAGGGCAGGTCAAGGACTTGTCGCCAACCGCCGACACCAAAGCAGAGGCCATGCTCCACAGCCGCGAAATGAACACTCACCTGACCGAGATGATTGCCGACCTGAACCACGTCATTGACCTCTCGCCTCGCAATGTATATGCCTTTTTCAACATGGGTAACGCCTACTTGCTGACGAACAACTACACCGAGGCGATTAGTTGCTATACGAAAGCCATTGAACTCAAGCCCGATTTAGGAGAGGCTTACTACAACCGTGGACTCTTATATTTGAAGTTAGGAAATCGCCAGAATGGAATGAGTGATTTGAGCAAGGCGGGGGAACTGGGCATCGTGCCCAGTTACCATGTCTTGAAACGGATGAATGACTGATAATGAATGAGTTATAGTTGAAATCCTTGATACTATGAGTTCATGCCACAATTCAGTTTACAACAGTTCGTTAAAATTTGAGATAATAGCTGCGCAGTTTTAACTCTCCCGCGGAAGGGGGCTGACGGGCACGGGGCATCATGCAGTTGTTGGCGTAGACATTGACAAGGGCAAGTCCCATGATTTCAAGTCCGCGTTTCATGGAACCCGCACAGCCGGACCAGAAAGTGCCAACATGCGGAGTCTTCTTGCCTGACTTGCTGATGTGGCTCGGGGCAATGGCTATAGCCAGCAGTCATATTAAGTTAATTAACTCTCTTGTTTTCAAACGATTATATTAGGATTAACAGAGTATTGACATATAACAAAAAACAAAAATTATGTGCAAAAAATTAACCATGCGTGAACTCCTCTCCGACATTAAGTTCATCGTATCTTGGCGAGACATCGCCAACACTTATTTTGATAAATCGAGCTCATGGATTTATCACAAACTCGACGGGATAGACGGGAACGGGAAAGAGGGCGGCTTCACCCCAGCCGAGGCCAAGCAGTTACAGGAAGCCCTCTACGATCTTTCAAGCCGCATCCGCGCCGCCGCCGACAAGATTTGCTAAAAGCGCGTCTGCGCCAGTGATGTCAAGTGCCAGCGCGTTGCGTCTGCGCCTGATGATGCTGCCGGTGGCGGTGCTGATACCGTCGCCCTTGTCGCGGCTGTCAAGGTCTTCGGGCTTGTCGGCACGGGCATTGGCAAGTATCCTCAACGGGAAATAGTCTTCTATTGCGGCCATCGAGGCGCCGAACATGCGCTTGTGGGTCTCGTTGTACTCGTTGCGCGTCTCCACAAGGAACTCGCCTTGCAGCCAGTCGGCAAGCTCAACCAGTCTCGGGTCGAGTGCCGCCTCTATACCGGCCACATCTTCCTCGGAGATGCCCATCTTGCGAAGCTTCATGCGGCCGTCAAGCATCTTGTTCACCATATAGATGTACATCAGATTGCCTTGCGTGAGCTCGCGCTCCTGCATTTCACCGCCATTCCAAAACGACACGACGCCTTTCGGCAACTTGCCGACACGACGGATGAGGCCGCCCCACGTCTTTACCTTGCCACCGAACAACTCGGCGGCTTTAGCGTCAAGGATGGCATACTTCCCGCGAACGCCCCTGATTTCCTGCTGACGCGCATCTACCCAGCCTCTCACGAAGCGGTTATACAGGTAGCCCTCGCCGTTCGCGCTCTTGTTGCCCAGCAGCCGCAGCATCTGCTCAAACGTCGCGAGTGGAGCGAAAAAGAACCGCACAAACGAGTTGTTCACGAGCTTGTCCATGAACTGCGGCTTGTAGTGCTCGTCGCACGGCCTGCCCTCCATGTCGCTGTTGGCATTGTGCTGGATGTCGCGGATGCGCCGCTTCTCGGCTTCCTTGAACGCCTGCGCGTTGGCAATGCTCCCGCGAAGGCTGCCCGTGATGCGTCCAACAAGGTCGTAGTAGGCCTCGGCGCGCTCAATCTTGTTCTGGCGGATGGCCTCCTGCACGCTGGCGATGTACTGGCGGTAGCCGCCAGTGGCGCGGTCGCGCTCGCTGGTGGTCTCGCGCGCAGTCTTCAACTCGCGCCGCAGCGTTGCCTCCTCCATCTTGCTCCCCACGATATTGTCAAACCACAGCCTGGCAAGCTCAATCCCCTGCAGCTCCAAAGCGGCTGTCTCCGCGACTGCGGCGTCATTGCTTGAGATTCCGCTGTGGGCATCCTCTATTGTGTTGTGCCATGCGGTAGGGTTGCCGTCATCGTCATATTCGCGGCCTCCGCAGCCACTGACGATTTCCTTTGCCTCCCTCATGGCTTTCATCATCAACACCCCTGCCGGGTCGAGCTGCCCCTGCACCTCAACACCTCTTGCATCTACCTTGCTGCCTCTGACGGCCTCAAGGCCGCGCAAGGCGGCCTCGCCGTTCCGCAGTTGGTTATCCACCATGATGTCCATCACCTTTTGCACGCCGCCCTCGATATTGTCGCGTCCCGCGCTGTTCTTCACGGCCGCAAGCAGGCGCTTCACCTCTTGCTGGCTCAGCCCGTTCAGGTAGCCTCCGCTCATCAGCACGCGCGCGAGGTCGGCCACGCGCTTCACGGTGTCCCTGTCGAACCGCCGCTGCAGGCTCATGGCCTTGCGCAGGTCTGCAAGGTTTCCACCAATGGCACGCATGGCATCGTTGCGCAGCGTCTTGTTGTCACGATGGTTGTTGGCCAGCCGCGTCGCCGCGGCGGTTATGCGCTCCTGCAAACCCATGCTTTGGTCTTTCCAGATGTCGTCAGTCTCGCCGCCGTCGCGGTACAAGGCGGTGTCTTCGTCGGCTATTTTGCTCTGTACAAGCAATTTTTTACCTAAATCGTATGACTTTTCAAGATTTTTTAGTAACTTTGCACCGCTCACGAATACATCAGAAACGTTTGAGCGACCATTAGAGGTGTTGGATTTGCGGGATGAAACTGAAAGTGGCTTCGTCGTTTGACCGTCCAACACTTCTATTTTTGTTACCTCGTAGGAGTAAGCCTTTTTAGACTTCCTGTTTCCCGAAGTTTCTTTCAACGTCAACTTTACGCGATACGTCTGTCCTTCAACACTTATAGCACCATAGCATCGGTGAATAAGATTGTCGGGGTTATATCCGTTTTCGGGGCTGCGCTTACCATCTTTACCTTTATTGTAGTCGGGGTGAGTTTCAGTCATTACGCTCTCTGCAATTATTTCGCGAAGTTGAGGAATAACGGCAAGATGAGTGTCTTTGTCAACACTCTTACTTGTTGAACTATCATCCACCATCTTCTCAATAGAGGTTTTGCTGATAGAGATTTGACCTTTTCCTTTGGTTTCAGCCTCGGTCATTGTGCCTATAATACCATGCTCATTTGCGTACGCAACTACATCTTCTTTCAGAGCCTTGGTTTTCTTGTTGCTGTCAAAAGGCGTTTTCTCCTTAATGGAAACAACTTTTACCTCAGCACTATTCAAACCGGCATGAACATAACCATGCTCGTTTACGGCTCTGTCTCTCCTTGAAGCAAATGGCGGTTCTGACACATCGCCCATGCTGTAGCGTGCCTCGTCGGCCAGCCCCAGCTCCTCGCGCCTCACGATGTCGCGTGCAAGGTCAATCGGGTGTTCTTTGCCGCGCTCCAGCCGCTCCTTGCTGCGCCACAGCATGTAACGCAGTTCGTTGTCGCCAAGAGTAAACCACTTCGGCAACCTCAACGAGCCAAGGAACTTGTCAAGCAACCTGCGGACGGTGTCCTTGATTTTCTGCCACAAGGCACGCTCGCCCCCGCTGAACTCCTCAAACGGCTTCTCTGCCATGCGCCCGAACAATTCATCAACAGCAGTGCGTCTGTGATGCCCGTAACTCTTGGCACGCTTTCCGTTCTTGGTGGCATCATCAACAAAGGCACGACCTGCGGCTGCATCAACGCCTTTCTTCAAGTCGTCGCGCAAATGGGTATATGTATCATCAAGGAACTGGTCATAGTTCTCCTCACCGACGAGTTCACGCAATCCCTTGTGGGCAATGGTCTCATGTCCGACACTGGCTTTCACATCATCAACGTCTCTGTTGTTAGCCAAGACGATGTTCACCTGTCCTGTCTTCGTGTCATACCAGCCTTTGGACTTGCGCCTGCGCTCCTGCACGGCGGCATTGGGGTGTGTGATGCTTTCCACGTCCTCAATGATATTGATAGGCGTATGCAGCTTCTCACCCATCTGCTGTACAGTAGCGCGCATCATGTCGCGGTCTTCCTGCATGGTACGCTTCACCTTGGCGTTAAGTGCTTCCACCTGCTCGTCAGTAATGGCACCTGCCTGTCGCTGCTGAGGCTCACGGCCTGCGGCTTCTACCATTGCATCAACCTCACTCGGCTTCAATATGCGCTTCACGCGCATGGCGCCAGTGATAATCCAAGGGTCGGTTTCGGGGTTCGGGTTGGTACGGTAGCGATATGCGCCATTCTCCGGCAAGAGAGGCAGACCTGCTAAAGCATGATTGAACTTGCCGTTGGCGGTCATTCCGTAACTCATTGCTTCCTCTTGGTAGTCCACATCGTTCGCATACTCCACCTCTGCCCACACAAAGTTTGCAGGGAACAACTCGCGCTGTCCTGTTTCGGGGTTCATGCGGTTGAACTGGAGCGCATAAGGTATCTCGCCCAAGTGCCAACCGGGACGATAGGCTAACTTGCCACTGCCTCCCTGCGTACCCTTGCCACCAGCCTTTACTTGCTGGCGACCTGTCTTCGTTACACCTGCAATCGGGGCTGCATCGGCATCAAGCCACACACCTACTGGGGTAGCCTCGCCGTTCGGGCTGGCTACCATAGGAGGATAGAGTTTGCCGTCTTTCAGAACGAATACCTTGTAGCCGATACCTGTCTTGGTCGGTGGTTCGTCCTCGCGGATGCGATACTTTGCGGTGTCCTCTGTTACGTCGTCGCTGTCTTCCTCTGAAAGTTGTACGCCCTTAGCGGCTTCCACGGAAGCGTCCATCTCGGCGTACTTGGCTTCTTTCTCCGCCATTTCCGCTTTCATCAGCTCCTCGTACTCGGCAAGTCTCTCTTTGGCTTGCTTCAGCTCGCCGGCATACTCAAACGGCTTGCCGTCGCGTGCCTCCACTTGCTGCAACTCGCCTTTGTATCTTTCTGCGGCTCTATCGGCATACTCTGCCTTCTCGCGGAAATCATCACCGCTCAACACGTTTTCGAGAATGTCCTCCAGGGCAGACTTCAAGCGCTGTCCCTCTACCGGCACATCCTCAAGCCCGAGCTCCGGGCAAGAGTAGGTCATTTGTGTCTTGGAGTAGAATGACAGCGAGAGCTGTCCTTTCTCCTGCCTCTGCTCTTTGCTGATAACACGATGGATATGGAAGTCAAAGCCGCCGGCATTAACGGTGAGGTCGCTCTTGACTTCGGCCTTGTAGCCGGGCGCGGTGCGCACCTGCTCCTGCTGCTCGCGCTGCCTGCTGTTGTAGTCCTTGATATAGTCAGCCATCGCGTCGAGCGAGGGGTACCTCGCCTTGCCGATGGTGATGCCGTCCATCTTGGCGGCTTCCACCTTCTCAAGCGCTTCCTTGTTGCGCGCCGCGCGTTCCTCGCTGTCCCTGATAAGCGCTTTCAGGCGCGGCTTCTGATTGTGAACGTATGTCTGGTCGGCCTCATGCTGCTTCTTGCGCGCCTCCAGTTTCCTCACTTCTTTCTCCACCTGGTTCTTCAGCAAGGCGTACTGGCTGCCCGACAACTGAGCCGTGATGTCGCCGAACAAATCCTGTTCCTCCTCCAGCACGCGGTTCTCCATCGAGTTGCCCATCAGCCTCTTGCCCTCCATGATGCTGTCGGCTATCGCGCCTTTGGTCTTCAAACGCTGGTATGCGGTAACGTCCAGGCTGTCCTCCACGCCGAAACGGAGTACGCGGACAGGGATGCCCCATTCCTTGTGCAGGTTGCCTTGACGCAGGATGCGCCCGTTGCGCTGCGTGTAGTCCATTGGGCGGTTAGGCGCATCCACATGGATAAGGGTGTGCAGGCGCTCCTGGATGTTCACGCCAGTGCCCAGTGTAAAGGTGCTGCCCATGATGACGCGCACCTCGCCACGGTTCACCTTGTCGAAGATTTCAACCTTCTTCTTGATGCTCATGCCAGACTTCATCACAACAACCTGTGCTTCGGGCACACCTGCATCAATGAGCTTCTTTCTTATGTCCTCATACAGATTGAAACCTGTTGACTTGTTCTGGTAGTTGTCGGCGAAGATGGCGACGGTTCCGTTATACTCCTTGGTGTCTTCAAGACTGCGGAGCGTCTGACGCACGGCTTCATTGGTCTTGCTGTTCGGCTCATCCGCTGCATCTTCCAGTACAAGACGCGCATCGACGGCGGCTGCTTTGGCAATACCATACATGACAAGAGGAATATGGCTGTTCTCTTTCTTCTCCTTGCCACTCATCCTCTCGTAGCCGTCGAGCTGGTCTTTCACGAACTTCATCACACCGCGCAGTGCTTTGGTCTGCGGCAGGTAGATGTCCCGCGCCTTGCCGCCCTCCATCTCCGGAATCTTGTCGCTCACGCCTCCAGCCTCACGGGTAAGCACGGTATCGGCGACGCCGCTCCATATACGCACAAGTTCGGGAAGGTTCACATAACCTGCAAAGCGGTTATTCTCCTTATACTTGCCATTGGTGGAAAACTCCAGCATCTGCTGTATGTTTCCGAAGTTCCGAACAAAGTCATCAAAGTAATAGATGCCATACTCACGCATGGTGTCGGCCGGCATCAGATAGCGCATGAACGTCCATATCTCGGCAGCGGTGTTACTGATAGGCGTGCCAGTGGCAAACACCACGTTCTTGCCGTTCTTGCTCTCCAACACGGCTTGCGTCTTGAGATACACGCCTTGCGACTTCTTACTGTACGAGGGGTCTACTCCTTTCACGCCTCGCTGCATGGCGGTGGCAAAACCGAGGTGCTTGTATTCGTGTGCCTCATCAATGAGCAGGGCATCAACACCCATATCGTCAAAGTTGGCTACATCATCGGTCTCACGGTCAAGCATCTCTTGTGCCTTGACAGCGGCATTCTGTTTGCTTTTAGCTTCACGCTTCTCATCTTTTTTAGATTTTCCACCTGACTTGCGCTCCTGCAATGTTAATTTAAGGTTGTTCAGTTCATCATTGAGTTGGTCTAACTCGCGCTCGGCTTGGCGCACTGCGGGGTCACGGTCGTCTGCGGCCGCCTCGCGCATCTTCTCCAGCACCGTCATCTTTTCCTCCACCTTGTCCTCAACGAAGCGTATCTGGCGCTCCTCGCTGTCGGGGATGCGCTCAAACACTGACTGAGGCACGACAATCATGTCCCAGTCATTGTAGCGTATCTTGGCGTAGAAGTTACGCCTGCCCTCCGCGTTGCGGTCTGCGTCTTCAAGGGTGAGTATCTTGGCGTTGGGGTAGAGCGCCTTTGCGCTGGCAACAAACTGGCCGACGGTCGCGTTCTGCACGACAATCATCGGTTTGCGCGCTGTGCCAAGGCGGCGCATTTCCATGGCTGTGCTGATGAGGGTGTAGGTCTTGCCTGTTCCAACCTCATGGGCAAGCATCAACGGCTGTGTTGTGGCACGGACAACAGCCTTAGCCTGATGGGGATACAACTGGAAAGGATGACCTTCAACGATAGTTGCCGCACCACCAAAATGAGCTGGCACAAATTCGTCAGGTATTTCCTTGGGTACGCTGTTGTTGAACATTTCATTATAAACTCGCTCCATGCGCTCCGACATTTCGGGGTCGCCCAGCATCTTGCCCCGCGCCCATTCCTTGAAGTCCTGGCGTATCTCGTCAATCTTGTTGGCACAAGCCACCGTCGCCTCCTTGTCCACGATGGTCTCGGTGGCCTTGCCTCTGCCGTGGCCGATGGTCTGCGTCTTTGAAACGCTGATGCTCTTGCAGGTGATGGCGGCTTTGATGAGCTCATGGCCGAGGATGCGCTTTGCGCACTTCTCGCTATATACGCCCATTGCTCTGTTCTGCTCGGTATTTGTGTACCAAGGCTCGTTCATTACCCATGTCCCGCCTGCATTTGTCAGCTTCACTTCAATGCCAGTGCGCTCCTTAACAAAGTCTTCGTACAACTTCGGGGCTACCCACGACGACCCAAGGGTAAACTCAATAAGGTGAGCAGGAATATTCATAGGGATAACACGCTCTAACGCCTTGATGTTGGTATCGTAGCGACCGTCTGTGTTGTTCTCCTGTGCTTGACGGAGTTTCTCACGCACATTACCACTGAGATATTCATAAGATATCTCCATTTCTGTTGTGGTCGGATTCTCAAAACCAAGACCGCTCTTGATAATCTGCTCTCGTACTTCGCTCTCTTTCTTGCCTAACTGCTTTGCAATGTACGGAACATCGACACGACCGCTAAGATAAAGGCTCGCAAGGATACCATCCTTAATGGTGGTCGGCTTCGGTTCGCTCTCTTTCTCTACCACGCGACGACTGAATACGTCTGTCTTGTCGTAGTTTACTATGCGCTCGCCATTTTTGTCGCCAGTCACACTCTCACTCTCCAATGCGGCAATACTCGGATAGTCAATGTCATTACGAAGGAATGATATGGAGGTGTTCTTGTTCAGATGACCGTAGGTTTTTACGAATTCGTCGTAGACTTTGTTCAAAACGTCAAGTTTCTGCTTCAAACCTACATCGTCGCTGTGTGTGGTCTGATACGACAGCACGTCTGCAAGTGCGTCCTTGATTGCTTTGTAGTCATTAAAGCACGCTGCCTTGGTGTGTCCCTTGACCTTGTTGTTGTTCACACCAAGAGGCACGGCCTTACCTCGCTGTGCAAGACAGAGGTTGCCGTCGCTGTCGAGCAACATACTGCCCTCCTTCACATCTTCGCCCAAGTCCTCATATACCACCTGCTGCGTCTTTGCTTCCTCGGCTTTGTCCCAGTCCATATCTTTGAACTGCTGAGCCCATTCTGACAAACGCTGCTCTTGGTTGATGCTCTTGCTTGGATAGAGTCCCTTACTGGTGGCACGGTAGGTGTCGCCTTTCTCAAAGGCGAAAGCCATTTCGCCTGCCATGTCCTCGGGATGCTCCACGAAGTGCTTGTTGATGTCAAGGGCAAGGTCTTTGATGATTATCTCACTGCTGCCGCGCTTCGTCTCGCCGGTGTTGTACTTCACCGTGCGGATGGGCAGCGTGCCGCTCACGTCGATGGCGTTGGCGCTCTTTCGGCCGTTCACGCGCTTGCGAATGACAATGATGTCGGAGGTTGCTCCTGTCGCTCCGAATGTTTGATTGTGCATGCGGAATGCACCTACAACATCAGCACCTCCATCATTCACAAGCCAGGTGCGGAGCTTGGCAGAGTTCGCACTGTCAAGTGTCCCGCTGCTGCTAATAAAGATACCGATGCCTCCCTCTTTCAGCTTACGAACATTCTTGGCAATACAGAAGTCGTGAATGTCATGGAACTTGCGCGACAAGTCTTTGTCGCCTGTCTCGTCCATTACTCGTAAGCCTGTAACGAACGGCACGTTGGTAATGGCCAAATCAACACTTCCATTTGGCACGAATGTCTTCTCAAAGCCTTTCATCTCTACGTTGGCATCGGGATACAGCAAGGAGAGAATGTTTCCTGTGGTTTCGTCAATCTCTACGGCATGAATGTCACTACGCTCACTTATGTCAGTAGGCATCAAGCCGAGTATGTTGCCGATGCCGGCACTGCCCTCAAGCACATTGCCGCCACGGAAACCCATGGCTCGAGCCACATCCCACATGGCATCTATCACGGATGCGGGGGTATAGTACGCACTGTTGCGGCTCATGTTGGCTGCCTCGTAGGCTTCCGGGGAAAGTAACCCGCGCAGGCGCGCGTTGACGGGGTTGGCTGGCTGATAGTCGTCGCGAAGACGGGGGTTGTAGCCCTTGTCGCCTCTGCCTGCCTTTTCCCTGAAAGCCTCTCCAAGACCGCCCCAGCCGCTGAACTTGCGCAGCACAGCCATATCTCCGGGAGTGGCTGGCTGGCCGCTCTCGATAAGACGCTGCATCGTCTCGATAGCCTTGATGTTGGCTTCAATACGTGCATTCGTACTCTTGGGCGCATAGTCTATTCCACGCGCTGCATGATTGTTGTGGGTGTTTTTCGGCTCGTCTATCCTCTGTAAGCGTCCAATGGGTCGTTCATCGCGTTGCGATATCCCTTGCCCAGTTTCTCGGCTTCCGCTTTCTCCTCGTCGGTCAACTCGTCCACCTTCTTGTGGTATTTCTTCGCTGTCTCTTTGAGAGCCTCGGCTTCCGCGCTCCCTATTACCGTCGGTGCGCATCCTTTGGGTGCGTACATCAACATCATCTCTTCGTAATCCATTGTCTTCTTCTTGATGTGGGTTAATATCTTCATCAAACAGACTTAACTGTTCTTTTTCCAAAGATAGCGTTTTTTTATTTCTTTCGCTCTTTTTTACTGTTTTTTCTGATTTCTTGGCTGTCTCGCTCTTCTTGGTCTCTGCCGCATCTTCTACCGTAAGGTCTTCAAGTTTACACTCCTTGCCATTGGTCAGGTAGACGCGGTCGATACGGGGCTTGCTGAATTGGCCTGCGCCAGTCTGCTCGCCACGCTGGATAACCATCATGATATGCGCCGGCTTGCCCCCGTAGTAGACAACGCCGCTCTTCTCAATGTCTTCCTCTGTGGCAGGGCGGAAAGACTTCCCTGCAATAGTGCGATTTGCATTGCGCTCTTCTTTTAGCTTTCTCGTAGCCTCCCTTGCCTCGCGCCCGGCCGCTTGCTCGCGCGCAATGTGTTCAGCGGTGGCAATGATATCTTTCGCTCCCCGCTTGTCGAAGTTCATCACGTCAAAGGCGCGCACCTCCCCGTAGGGGGTAAGTTCTTTCTCGTAGCCCGCCATCTCGGGCAGGTCTCTCGCGCCGTTGTAGAATGCCTTGAGGTAGGGGCGCGCATTGTCGCCGAGCGCCTCTGTCATCCGCCTGGCGAACTCGCCGAACTTGCGCGCGCCGTGCTTGAGCACGAGGTAGCTCATCTCCACGCCGATGGCGAACGCCTCGGGGTCAATGCCCATGTTGAGCCGGCCGCCGAGTTTCTCGCGCAAGCGCTGGCGAAGCTCCTCAAAGCGTGCTGCGTCCTCATCGTCCACCCACTTGCTCTTGGCTCTCTTCTCCTCCTGCTTGGGCTCTTCGGCCGTTTCCTCTTGCTTGGGTTCGTCCTTGACTTCCTCTGCATGGTCGCTCAACTTGGCCTCACCCTTTTCGTTGAGTTCGCCGATAAGGCTTTCAACATTGACTTTCTTCGGCTTTGGCGCTGACTCCTTGACTGGCTTCGGCAAGGCGATGTCCTCCCAATCGGTAACCTCATACAAGACAGGGGAAAGACCAATGTCGAGCGTCACCTGTCGGGCATCGGCATCATAGATGGTGGCTTCCTTGCCTTTGTACATGATTTTGTCGCCCAGCTTCACGCCATGAGCGGCAAGGGCATCGTCGCGCTCGGTCTCGCGCATCTTCTTTCTGATGTCAGAGAGGAACTGCTCGTACGCTTTCATGCGTCCCGTCAGTGAGGCAAGTGCGTCATAGGCACGTCCTATGGTGTCCTCGCCAGCGGTGGCAAGCCCATTCTCCAATGTCTTGATGCGCTTGCGCAGGTCACGTATCTGCTTTTCGATGGATTTGATGTCGGGAATGCCACCGCCATTATTCAGCGCTTCACGCAGTCCTGTCAGCGTCTTGCCGTACACCTCGTCCTCGCGGCCGTAGTCATACTGTGGGGCAGTCTGTGGCTCTCGCTCCGCCATGATGGCCTCGTCAGCGGCTTTCGCTGCCGCATGGCCGTTGACCGCCGCCAAGTCCTCAAGCGAGAGCGGCTGCGCGTCCCGCACGGCTTCATCGCTGCCAAGCGCCTCCGCAAGTTCCCTCGCCGCCTCCTCGCCGCGCATCATGAAGCCGCCTTGCTTCGCGTCCCACCAGCCGCGGCTGGAGCGTGAGCCGGGCAACGGCTCTTTCACCAGCTCCTTGCCGGCTTTAATCTGCTCCTTGGTTAACTCCTCGCTGAACCTCACAAGGCGCATCGGCGTGGCCTTCCCCCTCTTGTTGGTGTAGGTTGTAGGGGTAATGGTGTAGCCGTTGCGCAATTTATCCGCGCTGCGTTGTCTCTCAATTCTGCCGGAGCGCAGCCATTCATTGAACCTCAAGGCGGCATCGACCGTCCCGAAATGCAGCTCGGCGGAGTCTCCATAGACGGCTGCCCTTGCTTCCCCGCTCACCTGGCCGTTGTACTCGTCCGCCAAATCGTCCCACTTCTGCCAGCCGCTGTCCGTCTTTTCGTCAATGTCGTCGGAATAGTCGTAGACGGCTGCCTGGCGAGAGCTGTCGGTGACCGCGTCAGGAACAATCGTGGTAACGGCAAGTCTTGAGGGCTTGCCGTCCACAAGCAAGGGAACTGTCAGGTTTTCCGCGTCAAAGCCAGCCTCGTCTACACTGGTGCGCCTGGCGCTGTCCGTCTTGATTGCAAAATCCTTTAGCTCCGAGAGATTCTCCTTGTCAAATTCATGCAGATTTCCTTGCACATCCGAAGATTTATCGCTACCTTTGCCATCAGAGGACAAGTCATTGATAGTATCGCCAGCTGCACTTTCGAGTGTGAGGATAAGGCCACCCTCATCAATCGCTTGTCTTTCTTTTTGCTTAAGCGTTTCATCATTCAGATAATGCCAATTGATAATCTCCACATTATCCTTATTGTGATTCACTTCCAATATCACTGACGAATGCTTCGTCGCATTATGAATCAATATCCAATTATAAGGCCTCTTTGCCTTTTGGTTCTGACCATATAGGTCGGTATGATATAAAGCTTCAGTCAGTATCTCTCGACTTTGTGAAGCAGACAGGTCCTTATGGCTTTTGCCATTCTTCTCAAAGATATTCTTCTTGATGATAACAGTCTTTCCCTTTGCGCCAATGGCGCCGTCAACCTTTGCGGGAAGTGGTGGCAGTGCGACGCTGCGAGCGGGATTCGAAAAGTCCCCGTCTGTCAAATCATCTACAGACTTTACCCTCTCCAACTTCAACGTGCCGTCAGCGTTCAACGGATTGCCTTGATTATCCTCCCTCCTCGCCTCTGTGGGGCTTGTGTTCACCTCTGCCGATGCGGATTCTATATTCGAAGAAAACGGCTCAACTCCGTTGTTTTCAACACTTTTTTCTTCCTTTCCTTGCAAATCGACATCTAATGTGCTATCTTTGCCATCAGAAGAGTTGGACACGTTACCGTTTGGGGTCGCTGGATTGTCGGACTTGTCCGCTGCCCGCAAAGTGTTGTCAGTAGCCGACTGCTCATTCTGCTCTTCGGAGGCAGACCATACTTCTTCTTTGCTTGCATCAAGCACATTCGCAAGAATGTCTCGATAAAGGGAGATACCTCCGTGAGGCTTAGACGCTGCGGTTTGAAGGGTATCTCCCCTCTTTATTCTTTCAGCGACAAACACCTCATGCACATACAGGCGGTTCTTGTTTGCGTCCTGCATGGCACGGCAGAACACATAACAACGCTCACCATTGTACATAATCGGATATGCGAAATAATGGTCAACAACACCCCGTTCACGGCTATCCGGCATCGTGCCAAGATACACCGCATTCTCAAAGCCATCAATAAGCGAAGTGATAGCGTCAAGTTTCATCTGCCCATAACGATGGGCAAGCGAACTCTCCACTGAATTTCGGTTTATCTCTACCTCTCCAGCCTCGGTGTCATAGAAAGCAGGTTCGCTGACATTCTCATCCCACCACTTTTCCGCTGCACGACGAGCCGACATTTCTTCAGTGGCAACTATCTGCCCTGCAGCAACCTCTATTGCATAAGCATCACGCAACATTTCACCACGACGTTGTTTCTCCTCATCGCTCATCGTGCGTGGGTCACTCATCTTTATCTGCCGGGGTTGGGTATTCGTTTCGGATACCGTATGTGATTGAGGCTGTTCGCTTCCGTCTCCTGCTGGTTCTGCTGCATCGACTGGCGGAGCAGTGCCATCTTGTTGAACGCTCTCCGCTTTCCGTCGTTCCACGGCTTCTGTGAGCCGCTGTTCGTATTCGCCTTTGTTTGCATGTCTGAAATAGTTTATAACGTCGCGCAAGATGTCCTCACGGCTCTGAATGCCACCTGCAAACAGGTCGGTTTGTCCGGCTGCGCTCTGTCTTGCATTGTTATTGTATAATTGAAGTGTAGTCTTCAGCAAGGTCACACGCTTGTCATTCAGCACGTCGGCAAGCATGAGCATCGTCGCATTGTTGAAGTCGGCGACGGTCTGCAACTCGTCGGGGTCGGCAAATAGTTTGCCCTGCCGTGCATACACGCTCACAATGTCGCCATGCTGATAGCCTCCGTCGTTGCGAGCGTTAAACACCAGTTTCACGGCATCGGCGAGTCCGTACTGCAATGACCAGTCCTCACCAAGCGCGATGTTGTCGCTGATTTCTCCCAGTGCGGTGATGACCGTCTGACGCATACTCGGTACGGCGGTGAGCATCCTCACCACCTCGGGGTTGTTGTCGAACGCTTTGCCGATGAGCATATTTTCCAGGAACTCACGGCCAACAGCACTCAATCGCTCTTGACCTCTCACTCCGTCCACCATTTCGGCCATCTGCGCCTGTGGTATCACTCCTGCACCGTGCAGGCCATACACCGCGCCGAGGCTCGCTTGTGGGTCGTTATAGAAGTCGCCCAGCGTGTCATAGCCGTTGATGGTGCGCACGATGTTCTTGAACGTGTCGCCGCTCACCGTCTTGCCCAGTTTCACGGCCTGCTCGGTCTTGTTCTGCGACTTCATTTCCTGTTGGTTGAACTTCGCAAAGGTCTCTGCCGTGTACGGCATGGCATCGTCGGGGACGAACGACACACGCGGATGCTGCATACCCTCCACCTGCTCGGGAGTGAAACCGAACTTGTGGGCATACTCTTTCAGATAATCCACGTATGCGCCATCGGTATTGTTCCTTGCAGCAATCTCACCTGCTATGGTTCGTCCGTTGCCGGAAAGGACTACGCCGTCGCTGCTCACCACTGGCACGTTCTGCAAGGCTCGCTGGTCATACTGCTGCGCAATACCCTCGGTGTGTCGCTGTGCGTCACGGTCGCGCTCATAGTCGCGGTCGTTTACGCTGTTGTCGTTAGCGTCCATCGGGAAACCGTCTGTCTTTGCCCACGTCTCACTGTTGTGGCTCGGCGATGACGCGCCGCTCTCATGCAGCACGTAATGTCCTTTCAGCGGTTCACCGTTGGGCAGCATGATTTCGTCGCGGTGTCCGTCCACCTTGTTGGCGGTGTCCCACTTCTCGGTAATGGCTGGCATCGGGTTCTCGTTGCCCACCGCCTTGCGCTCTGCCTCGGCGGCTTTGCGTGCCTCAAAGTCGGCTTGCGCCTGTGCCACTGCCTCATCATGCGCCACTGCGTTGGCGGCGGCTCGCTCCGCTGCCTCTTGCTGCGTGATGCCGTCCTGTATCTCGCGCACACGGTTCCAGTAGTCCACCTGCCGCTGTGCCTCGTCGATTTTCTCTTGACGCCTAGCTTTGGCTTCGTTGAATTTCATGATACTGGTTCCCATTGTCGGCATCTTCGCACTCTTGGCTTTAAGCAACGCTTTGTCGGCGGCATCCTTTTGTGCCATGACATGGGCGGTGGCATCGCTCCGTGAAAGCCCTGTCTCGTTGAAGATGTAGGAGTGCGCCCTCTCGGGAGTGGTGGCATAATAGTCCTCCTCGCCGTCCTCTTTCATCGGCATGGGTTCTGCTGTCGGCTGCTCCGTTGTCGCTGGCTGTTGTGGTTGCTCTGTTGCCTGTGCTGCCTCTACTGGTTGCTCCACTGTCGCAGGCTGTTGCGGCTCAACGGTTGCAGGTGTTTCTTGCTGCGGAATATTTTCGGTGGCATTGTTGCCCTGTTCGGGTTCGGACTGCGCAGGAAGATGGCTCACAACCTTGTCGAGCAGCCTGTCCTCATGGTCGTGCTTTACCTCACCGTCCATGTAATACTCTATGATGTTGCCGTTATTGTCGGGAACAAACTGCCCTCCGTCGTAACGCACACGCCCCATCACCATTGCAGGTTTCTCCGTTCCGTCCTCGTCGCGGATGGTCAGTTCCATGTCGGGAGTGTAGTCGGCTGGTGCGCCGCTTACATGCCCTCCCTGTTGCGGTGTGGCGGTCGGTGCTGCATCTTCGGTGCCGTGACGCTGACGGTAGTCCTCCATCGCTTTCTCATCACGGATGCGCTGCAGCTCCGCAAGCGACACGCTGGCTTGCTTGCCGCCGGCAAGCGCCACGGTGACGTCGTCGCCGGCGGTAGCCATGACAACGGCGTCCTCGCCGGTCGGCAGCACGAGCCGCTGCCCGGGCTCAAGCGCGACCTTGCCCTGCGCCTCGTCAACCTGCCGCTGGATGTACTCCTCGCGGCCGCGCTCTATGCCCGCGTCGTATTCCTCTGCGGTCTTCGCCTCGCCCATTGACATGACACCGGTGTCGGCGGCGGGGTCTATCATCCTGCGCTCCCCCGTGGCCGGGTCGTAGACGACAACGCTCTTGTCGCTCTTTGCCGCGTCAACCATGGTGCCGTCTGCCGTCATCGCCACATTCCCGTCGACCACGTACACCTGTTTGTCGTGTCCCTCCTCGTCCTGCTCTTTGAGTGTGGCAGGACGAATTTTTCCGTCGGAGTGCTGCATCTGCTTCGCTTGCTCCCTCCGCTGCGCCGCCATGTAGTCGGCATCGTCATTGATACGCTGGAGCATGCCGTTGTAGGCGCTCCTGGCGCTCACGTAGTCCAGCGCTTTCTGTTTCTGCGCGTCATCCAGCTGCGCGTTGCCCCGTATCGTCTCTGTCGCTGCGTCGGGGTCACCGTCAATAGCCTCTAAGAGTTCCTCCGGGACAGTCCCCGCGAGCGCCTCCCGGCGCTGCCTCATGCCCGTCGCCGCGTCGCGCCTCCCGTCAGGGTCAGCCAGGCTGTAGCCCTCCATGTAGGAGCCGCCGGCGCTTTCCGCGCCGCCGTCCCCTGGCGCATTCCGGTTTTCACCGGCTTGGCTGATTCTGTCTTTCGCCTCCGCGGCGGCGCGCAGGTTGCAGCCGCGTGTCCTCATCAGGTTCCCGATATAGCCCAAGGCCGCCTCCTTGCCTTGTCTCGTCAGCCCCTCGTCCTTGACGATGCCGTCAATCACATCGGCCATGCTCCCGTTGGGCGTGAGGTCGATGCGCTCCCTGATGGGCTGCCAGCGCTCCTCGCCGATGCGGATGGCGGCCTCCTTGTCGCTCACGCCTGTCTTATGGCGGTAGCGGAGGTACTTCGCCGCCTGGCGCGCCCCTCCGGCGAGGCCGGGAGACTGCATGAATCCGATAGAGAGCATCATGCCGCCGAAGATGTCGGCCTGTGTCCTCCGGTCAGCCAGGTCGCTCAGGCTGTTGTCGCCGACAAGGATGGAGTTGAGCAGGATGTTCGCCTCCTCCTCCATGACCTCGGCAGGGTAGTCATGCACGCCTCCCCTGCGCAGCAGCGAGCCGGCCGTCTTTGCCCACTCGCTGCCCGTGATGCGCGACAGCGTGTCCGATACCCGCCCGGCGCCAATCCTCTCCATCCCCTTTCTAAGCCACTTGCGGCCCGCCGCTCCGGCGGCTCCCATGTGCGCTCCGAGCATCTCCGTGTAGTATTCCAGCGTGCTTGCCATCTCGCCTTCGTAAATGGAGCGCAGGAGGCTCTTGCCGCCCTCGAAGCTGTAATCCCCGTTATGGCCGCTTGTCACGCTGCCCTGCCGCCTCGACAGGATTCCGGCGGCGGTCCTCATCGCCCCGGTCGTGTTCGCCATCGCGAGGCCCGCTGCCAGGTCGCCGGCCATCGTCCCTGTGCTCTTGAGCACCCAGCGCCCGATTTTCCCGGTTGCGTACTTCGCCGCCGCTCTCGCTCCCATCCTGCTCCCGGCCGAGGCGATGCCGGAGAACCCGCCAGTGGCGATGAACTCGCCGACAAAAGGGAGCGCGCTGGCCGTGATGTCGCCGGCGCGGTATAGCCATCCCAAGTCATCGCCATACTCGCTCTCCGCCAGCCGCTCGCGCTCCATGCTCCCGAGCATCGCGCGCTCGGCGCTCGTGAGCGACTTGTTCCCGCGCCGCTCTATTTTGCCCTTGACCTGGCCTGTCGTCAGCGCGTCCTTGAGGCTCGACAGCCCGAGCATCCAGGTGTCAGGGTTCCTTGCCGCGTCCAGGAAGCCGCGCCAGAACCCGGCCTTGTCGCGCTTCGCCTCAAGCAGCCTGATTCGCCGTTCGTTGGCGTTCCTCGCCGCCGACAGCCGGCTGTACTCGCTGTCGCCTGCCCGGTCGCTGGCCCATTGCGGGACGTTTAAGCCGGGGTCCTGCGGGAGGAAGCCGCGCCTGTCGCGCCGCTCGTCCAGCCGCGCCCCTCGCCGCCGCATCGCCTCGCTGAGCCGCTCGCGCTCGGCGCGCGCCTGCGCCAGCTCCGTCTCGACGGGGTCTTCCCGGCTGGCGCGCGCCGCGGCGTCGGCCTCCAGGGGGGAGCGGAACTCCTCTCCGTCAGGGGTGAGGTACCTGGGCTCAATCTTTCCGGTTTTCGGGCTGTGCCGGCTCTCGCCACGGCGCACGCTCTTGTCCGCGCCGAGTCTCGGCCGGCTTTGCTCACCGACTCTCAGCCCGTCCAATCCGTCGGGCTTGAGCGGGTTCAGCCTGGCGTATTCGCGCTGGTTCCTCTGGATGCTGCCGGCTCGCCTGTTGAACTGCTCCCACTGCTCCGTCATCCCTTGGATGGACCGCATGAAAGAGCCCCTGGGCGCCGGGGCGGGCCTGGCTCCCGGCTTTGGGCTTTTCCGCCCTTTCGGCCTGGCCGGCGCGAAAAGCGTCCTCGAGAAGCGCTCGTAGGTGTCCGGCACGTCGAAATTGCTGTCTCGCAGCGAGCGGTACAGCGTCTGCCGGTTCCTCACGCCCTCCATGCCCGGGGCTGTCAGCGTCCGGGCGAAGCGCTCGAATGTCGGCGGGACGTCATAGTTGTTTCTCTTGAGCGAGTTGTACAGGGTCTCTAACTGTGTCTGTGCCATGTCATTTCCATTTTACGCCGGTTGGTATCTTCCTTGCCTGTCGCGCGGCGGTGGCGTGCGGCTGCCTGTACCTGACGGTCGTCTTCTGCCGGCCGAGGCTGTCGGTCGTCCTCGTCACGGTCTCCATCCCGTCGTCGCCGTTCCGCCCGCCCGCCAGGCGGCGGCTCGCGTGCGCCTGCCCTCCGCGGCCGCTCGCGCCTGTCGCGGAGCCCGCCCTGGCCTTGGCCGCCCTTGCCTTGCGCTCCTCGATGCGCGCCAGCGCCTCGGCCTGCTGCAGCGGGTAGCCCCTCTCCAGCAGCTCGCCCCTGGTCTTCCAGTACGCGGCCTGCTCGTCGTTCTTGGCGGCCAAGGCCTGGTAGTACTTGACCCTCGCGTCAGCGGCCAGGCGGCTGGCCTCCTCCTGCCTGTCGAGCCTGTCCTGCTGGCGCTCAAAGCGACTCTGCTGCTGCTCGGCCTGGGTGACGCGGAAGCTGAAGTCGCGGTCTTTGTCCTTGATGTTGCCGAGCTCGATGGCGTAGCCCAGCCATCTGTCTCTGTCCTTGTCGCGTTGCGCTTTGGCTTTCTCAAATTTCTCTTGTGCCTTGGCCGACATCTTCGGCAGCTCTATCGGGCGCTCGCCCCTGGCGTGCGCGACGGCCGTGTGGAACGTCCCAAGGCCGTCGGCCAGGCGGGCGAGCCACGAGAGGCGGGCCTCGCGCCTCTCGCGCTTCTCGCGCTCCTCCGGGGTCTCCAGCCTCGCGCTCCTCAGCTGGTCAAGCAAGAATCTCTCCACGTCCGCATAATTGTTGCCTCTGAACTGTGCGTAAGGAGAGGACGCAACGGTGGTTGTTGTCGTGCTGCTTGACGATGAGCCGCCATTACCTGCTATCGGTGGAGTAGCCTGTGAGGGTGTCGGTGGTGTCGTGCTGCCACTGCCACTGCCGGGCTTGTCATCGTCGGGCTTTGTGTCGCTGCTTGGCGGCATCTGCCCCCCGTCAAGCGACGAGAAGTCGTAGAATGAAGTCGCTCCTCGCGGTATAGTCGTTCCAAATGGTATTGTTGCCATAGTTGTATCTCGTTTTGATGTTTAACTAAGTCCCATGCCGTTAGCCACCCCGGCAATGCCCATGCCCACGGTGTCGCCGGCTATCTGGACTCCGTCCCTCTTCATCCCCTGCAGCTCGCGCAAGGCCTCGCTGATTCTCGCGTCGCGCTCCCTGTAGCGGGCCTCTACCTGGTCCTTGCGCTGCGCGCCGGCGGCGGCAATCTGGCTGGCGGCGTCCGACATGGCCCGCGCGTTGGCCGCTTTCGTCGCCGCCACGCTTTCCTCCGCGCCTCCCATCACGGCAGCGCTTCCTGCCGACGCTAGGTTGCGCTGCCTGATGGCCTCTGCCGTCCGTGTCAGCATGGCCTGCGCGTCCGCGCGCTGTGTCGCGTCCTCGTTGTACCTGCGGTCGTACCAGTCCTGGTTCTCCCGCCTCTGCTCGCCGAGCATCCGCATCTGCCTCTTCAGCGCCTTGTTCCTGCTGAAGCCCCCGAAGAGCGCCCCGAGCGCGCCGGCCGCGCCGCCGATGATTCCTCCTATCATATTTCCTGGTTGTTTATTGGTGAGACAAAACTTATCATTCGTGTGCGAAATTACCCCCTTATCTTCGCGCCGTCATTTTAAGTTTTGTGTCGTCGCGCAGGCGAGGTCAGGCGGAGGCCCGCTTCCCCTGTCCCGGGCGCGGCCGGCGCCAGAAAGGATTCCAGCTATGCCAAGAAAGAAAGGAGACGGGCGCGGGCGGCTCGGCGGCCGCGCCGCGGGAACGCCCAACAAGGACAAGCCGCTGAAGACATTCCTCCGCGAGCACTCGGCAGGGTACTTCACGCCGTCCATCGAGGAGGTGGACGAAAAGGGGAACAAGACAGGCAGGTTGCTGTCGCAGTTCGACATCGACTTGATGGCGCTCGACGCGGCTTCCCGGGTCGACGCCGAAATCAAGCTCTTGAGGTTCCACACGCCGCAGATGCAGGCCACCAGCGTGGACGTGTCGGTAAGCGACATGAGCCTCACGCTCACACAGCGGCTCGCGCGGCTCGCCAGCGGCGAGGAGATTACGGCCGGCGGCGGCGGGTGACTCACTACTGTTTACTGTATTTAGTTTCGACCGTTCGGCAACTCTGCTGGCGGTCGTTTTGTTTTATGCTGATATTCAAATACTTAATCGCAACCGTATCGCAAATGTGTCGCAAATGTGTCGCAAATGGTCGCAAATTGACTTTTGCGATAGTTTGCGATAATTTTGCGATAAAAAAGCTCATCGAAAAATGCACTCAAAACGGCTATTTTTATCTAATTTCCGCACAAAAAACGGTGCTTTTCAATCTTAAAATAAGCCTTTTAAGTTGTTGTATATCAATATCTTAATGGAATTGTTATCGCAAAGCGATTGCAATGCTATCGCAAATGCGATGTTTTTTCATCGCAAGTAAAGTAAAGAAAGTAAAGAAAGAAATATATAAAGAAAGAAAACTTTCTTATATATCTCTCGTCGTCGACAGCGCGCGCGCACGCGCGAGGAAAACTTGATTTTTGGAATTTTGAAACAAAAAAAGGCTTCGCCTGTGAGCAGGGGAAGCCTCAAAAGATAACATCGAAGTTCGTGATTTTGAATTTACCTTTGCGCTGTATCAAATTTTTATCGCAATGAAACCGGATTTTGAAAATCTCCTTGCGCTTGTCAAGGGCGGCACGTCGATAACATTCAATCCCGAGGCCCTCCCGCTCAACAGTGTGAGAAAGATTGTCCGCGAGGCAGCATCGCACACTGGCTGCACCGTCACGCTCCGCAATACGGAGGCGTTCTCCACCGGCAACTGGCTGCTGCTCGCGGAGGAGGCGGAGGGACACCTGGAAGTCGTGTTCAACTAAAATCCTTTGCCCTTCTGTCGCTCATACACGGCAACCTTGCCGTTGTCCATGTTCACGATTTTGAACTGAACCATGCAACGCGGCGGAAGGTCGCTTGGCAGTTCTGCCACCAGCCGGCTGATAACCTCGTCGATGTTGGAGCAGCCGATGTCGTCGAAACTGGCAAGGCACTTGCCTTGGAAGAACGCCGCCGCCTTGATGAGCATCTTCGGTGAGAGGCGGAACATCGTGCTTTGTGGCTCGTCCTCTCTCGCCAACTTGCTCTTGTGGTCGGTGAAGAGGATGAAATCGACAACCTTCTCGTTCAGTTCCCATGCCGGTGTGAAGTCCAATTTGATGTAGCCACGTGTGATACGGTGTCCTGCGCTGTGGTTCATACCGAAAGCCACCTCGTCAATGCTCGCGCCGCAGTCATTCTGCGCCACCGTGCCCCATGTGTGACGGAATGTATAGACGCAATACCAGTTCTCTTTCGGTATGCCCATGCTCTCGCATATCTTCTTGATGCCGATGTTCGCGTTTGCCGAGAAACTGTCGCTCGTCGTGTGGCGTGCGTGGAAGTTGAACAGGTATTCGTCATGCTCGTCGGCGGCATACTTCTCCATGAGTGGCTTGATGATTTCCGGCACACGCATTTCCATGTACGCGCCATCGGCACGGCTTTTCATTGTCTTGGCACGCTTGTAGTGGATGATGCCGCCGTGGTAGTCCTCCTTGCGCAGGTTGTACAAGTCAACCGTGTTCATGCCGCCAAGGCACAGCACCATCATCGCCACGTCGCGCCCCAGTTCGGGCAGGGGTGACTTCATCTTGCTCTCGGGCAGGGGAGCGGCGAAGAACCTGCGGCAGTCCTCCGCGCTGATGGCACGCTTCTCGGGTCGGTCGGCCTGTGGTATCTTCACCTTGACCCAAGGATTGGTCTTGATGCGTATCATCCCGGTGTCGTAGTCGTTCAGCTCCGTCGTCGCCGCACGGAACACCTGACGCATACACACCGGGTACATCTCCTTTGCCCTGTTCGTCTGCTCCAGCGACTTTATCCACTTCGCCACGTTCGTTGAGGTCATTTGCGAGAACTTCACCTGCGTAGTGCCGAAGTACCGCTCCATGTGCTGGAGTGCCAGTTGATAGTTACGTGCGTTCCTCGCCATGCCGCTGTCAATCATTCGGTCAATGTGCAGCCGTGCATAGTCCGAGAATGAAATATCCTCGTCGCCTTTCAGCAGGTAGTCCACAATCATGCGAGCGTTCCAGTCGCGCGTGTCGATGGCATTCAGCCTTGCTTGGTAGTCGAGGATAAGGGTAGAGCAGAACTGTTGCACCACTGCGTCCGTGATGTCCTTGCTCTTGGAGAGTTCACGTTTCGTCACCATCTTCCCGGTCTTGATGTACTGCGTCGTCCTGTTGTGCGTCACTCTGATGTACACAGGGAAGAACCCGTCGTTGCGCATTTTCTGCACACATGCTTTCATTGTTGCCATAATCTGTGTTCCTATCGTTTGTTCGTTATTGTGATATAAGTTGTTGTATCTCGCTCAATTTGAACTCTAAACACGCTCTAAACAGGGTACTGAAAAACTCGCGACTTTCTCTAAACATTTTCGTTCATTCTGCTCGTTTTCCGTGCCGAAATGCACAAACCCTCATTTATGATGTTAGGCGGAAGCCCCTTTGTTCTCGGGGCGTTCCGCCTAACTCGCTTATCCTAAGGGCTCGCCGCCTATTCCTCCACCGCTGCCTGCGCGGCGGCAAGGCGGGCGATGGGCACACGGAATGGTGAGCAAGAAACGTAGTTGAGATTCAAGGTGTTGCAGAAATTCACGCTCGATGGCTCTCCGCCGTGTTCCCCACAAATACCAAGATTGATGTCGGGACGAGTTTTACGGCCTTTCTCAACGGCCATTTTGATGAGTTGGCCTACGCCTTCCTGGTCAAGGACTTGGAATGGGTCGTTCCGGAGCAGGCCGGCCTTGATGTAGTCATTGAGGAACTTGCCAACGTCGTCGCGGCTGTAGCCAAAGGCCATTTGGGTCATATCGTTGGTGCCAAATGAGAAGAAATCGGCCACCTCGGCGATTTGATCGGCCACCAGCGCGGCACGTGGGATTTCAATCATGGTGCCAATCTTGTAGGCAATAGTCTTGCCACGCTCCTCAAACACTTTGTTGGCCGTCTTTCGAATGATTTCGGCTTGGAGCTTGAGCTCAGTGACAACGCCAACCAGCGGAACCATAATCTTAGGATGCACGTTGATGCCTTTTTCCTGCACGTTCAAAGCAGCCTCGATGATCGCGCGAGCCTGCATCTCGGTGATTTCGGGATAGGTGTTCCCCAGGCGACAGCCACGGTGACCCAGCATGGGGTTCACTTCTCCAAGCGCTTTCACCACATCTTTAATCTTCTGTGTGTCAACACCCATGCGTTGTGCCATTTCCTCTTGGGCAGCTTTCTCTTTTGGGGCAAACTCATGCAATGGCGGGTCAAGCAGGCGAATGGTCACGTCGCACCCGTCCATGGCTTCAAACAGGCCCTCAAAGTCTTTGCGCTGCAGTGGCAAGAGCTTGCGTAGAGCCACGCGGCGGCTTTCTTCGTTTTCGGCGATGATCATCTCGCGCATGGCCCAAATGCGGTCGCCCTCAAAGAACATGTGCTCGGTGCGGCACAGGCCGATGCCTTTAGCGCCAAATTTGCGGGCAACTCGTGCGTCAACAGGAGAGTCGGCGTTGGTGTAAACCATCATCTTGCTGTACTTGTCGGCAAGGCTCATCACGGCGGCGAAATCTCCGCTCATGTCGGCGTCAACGGTTTTGATTTGCCCCTCATAGACGCGTCCCGTGCTGCCATTGAGCGAAATCCAATCGCCCTCGCTGAAAGTCATTCCGCCCATTTGAACGGTCTTGGTCTTGTAGTTGACCGTGATTTCACCAGCACCCGAAACGCAGCACTTGCCCATGCCGCGAGCCACCACAGCCGCATGGCTGGTCATGCCGCCGCGAGCGGTCAAGATGCCCTGGGCGACACTCATGCCGCGCAGGTCCTCGGGCGAGGTCTCAAGACGAACCATGATGACCTTTTTGCCTTCTTTTGCCCACGCTTCGGCATCGTCGGCAAAAAACACGATTTGCCCCGTTGCTGCACCTGGCGATGCGGGAAGGCCTTTAGCGATGCTCTTGGCGCCAGCCAGAGCCTCTTTGTCGAAAACGGGGTGCAACAGCTCGTCGAGTTTTCCAGGCTCCATGCGCTTGATTACCGTTTTTTCATCGATTTGGCCTTCGCGCAGGAGGTCCATGGCGATTTTCACCATAGCGGCGCCTGTGCGCTTGCCGTTGCGCGTTTGGAGTAGCCAGAGCTTGCCATTCTGGATGGTGAACTCCATGTCCTGCATATCGTGGTAGTGGGCTTCGAGCTTCGACTGGATATCGACCAGTTGAGCAGCGCACTCGGGCATTGACTCCTCAAGCGATGGATATTTGGCCTTGCGTTCTTCCTCGCTGATACCTTGCAGGGCCGCCCAGCGGCGTGATCCCTCAAGCATAATTTGCTGTGGCGTGCGCACGCCTGCCACCACGTCCTCACCTTGCGCATTGATCAAGTATTCGCCATTAAAGATGTTCTCGCCGGTAGCGGCATCGCGTGAGAAGCACACGCCTGTCGCCGAGTTGTTGCCCATGTTGCCGTAGACCATGGCCTGAACATTCACGGCTGTGCCATATTCTTCGGGAATTTGGTTCATCTGCCGGTAAAGGATAGCGCGCTCGTTGTTCCAGCTGTCGAACACAGCGTAGATGGCACCCCACAGTTGATCCCACGCATTGACAGGAAAATCCTTGCCCGTGTTCTCGCGCACTGTGGCTTTGAAAAGGACAACAAGTTTCTTGAGGTCGTCAACATCAAGCTCGGTGTCGAATTTCACGCCTTTTTCCTTTTTCACATTTTCTATGATTTCTTCAAATGGGTCAATGTCGGTCTTGTTTTTGGGTTTCATGCCGAGAACGACATCGCCATACATTTGCACGAAACGGCGATAGCTATCCCATGCGAAGCGGGGGTTGCTACTCTTCAATGACAGCGTTTCGGCAACTGCATCGTTGATGCCAAGGTTGAGCACCGTGTCCATCATGCCAGGCATCGAAACCGGAGAGCCTGAACGAACCGAGACCAAGAGCGGATTCTCGGGGTCGTTGAATCGATTGCCCGTTAGGTTTTCGATGTGCTGAATTGACTTTGCCACATCATCCTTGATGAGTTCAACCACTGCCTCACGGCCCTGTGTGTTGTAAAGTTTGCAAACGTCGGTTGTAATCGTAAAACCAGGAGGTACAGGTACTCCAATCAAATTCATTTCGGCCAAATTGGCTCCCTTGCCGCCAAGGAGAAGTCTCATGTCGGCACTGCCTTCGGCACTACCATTGCCGAATGTGTAAATTGTCTTCATTTAATAACTGTTATTGTTAAGATAAACACGTATTATTTAGTGTTTTAGATTAAAACACAAAGGTCACGCGTCATGATTTCCATCCCAGACGCGCAGCCTAATCTTCCTAATTAGGGTGCAAAGGTACTGAAAAATTGTGACAAAATGGGACAAAAATATCTTAAATAAAACGGATTAATCTTTTTCGTGTCGATTTCATAGCGCTTGGCAGCATGTGCATGCCGCGATGAAGCAATGAGATAGGAAGCCAGTGAGGGGTGACAAAAAAGGGGCTGCTACCTCAAAATGAGGATTGCAGTCCCTTTCTTCATCTTTCTCATAAAGGAGTGGCTGGGGGGGGGCGGCGCACGACGCCCGCTTTTCCGCTTGTTGGGGATAGGGCGCCAAGCGCGGTCCTTGATGTCGCCATTTCGCTAAGGCGCCAGGAGCTTTTGCAAGT
>CABTZK010000020.1 GCA_902489275.1 uncultured Porphyromonadaceae bacterium | reverse complement strand
CTTTTGAGTTTTACCGGACAGCAATAATAAAAAACCCGTCAATTCCCTGGTACCTTGACACCGCTAAGGCTAAGTAATCAGCAACTTAGCCTTTTTTGAAGCCTGTGGGAGTGAAAATTGTAACCTCTTGTCAAACATTTGGCGTTTCCGCAGGAAATGTCAAAAAACAGAAAGCCCCACACGGGAAAAGCCATGTGGGGTACAAGCCTGATAGAAATGGTCGCTAATGTGTCAAATCAAACGAGGCGCAGGCCTGCCATTCTCTTGCTTGTGCGCCTGAAAGGACTCGAACCTTCACGACTGGAGTCACTAGATCCTAAGTCTAGCGCGTCTACCAATTCCGCCACAGGCGCAGCAGTTTGCCATTTGACGGGTGCAAAGATACAATTTTCCAAGCACATCGGCAAATTTTGAGCAATCTTTGCATTTTTTGTGGGGATTTTCGTACATTTGCACCTTGTATAAATCCTAAAATTCAAAAAAACACATCCATGATGAAGAAAATCACCTGGCTCATGGCTTTCATGATGAGCCTCACCGCCAGTGCCCAAGGCCTTGAGGGCGTGTGGAAAGGAAAACTACAAGCAGGGCCACAGGCGTTGACGCTGGTGTTGCATGTCGAGCCTGGTCAGGGCAAGGTCACGATTGACGTGATTGAGCAGAGTGCCGACAACATCGCCATGCTGAAAAACCACTTGAGCAGCGATTCCATCAACGTCTCGGTTCCCTCGTTGGGGCTGAACATCGCTGGCAAGCTGCTGGGCGAGAAACTGGTGTGCACATTCAGGCAGGCCACATTCTCAGCGCCGATGACCTTTGAGCGTGGTACCGTGACGTTTCGCCGGCCGCAAGAGCCCAAGGCTCCCTATCCCTATGCGACCAGCGAGGTGACTTTCGGCAATCCAAAGGGCAACGTTACCCTGGCGGGAACGCTCACCCTGCCAGAGGGTTACAAGGCGGGAGATCACGTGCCCGTGGTGCTCATGGTGACGGGCAGCGGCGCCCAAGACCGAAACGAGGAAGTGTTTCATCACAAGTATTTCCTCGTGATTGCTGACTGGCTGGCTCGCAACGGCATCGCCTCGCTACGCTACGACGACCGTGGCACGGGTCAGTCGACGGGCGATTTCGCGGCCTCTACGACTGCCGACTTCGCGGCCGACGCTGCCGAGGGCTTGCGCTACTTGCGTGGCGACCACAGATTTTCAAAAGTTGGCATCCTCGGCCATAGCGAGGGAGGATCCATTGCCTACCTGCTGGGGCAAGAGCGCTTGCCCGACTTCATTGTGAGCATGGCTGGACCCGCTTGCAGGATAGACACCCTCATGATGGAGCAACTCAATGGGATGAGCCACGCGATGGGGATGACCAGCAACAGCGTGAACTCGGTGACCGAGACCCGCCAACTTCTTCTGTCGCAAGCCGACACGCCTTGGATGCGCTACTTCCTCGACATGGATCTTGCGGCAGCCGTCAAGGCGACCCATTGCCCTGTGCTGGCATTGGGCGGCGAGAAGGACTTGAATGTGCCCGTTAGCCTCAACGTGCCCGCATTGCATAAGAACCTGCCCGCCACCGAGGGGAACGCAATCAAAGTGTATCCTGGGCTTGGGCACACTTTCCAGCCTTGCGACACGGGGATGCCCACCGAATATGCAAGCATCGAAGAGACCATTGCCCCCGAAGTGCTGAAAGATATATCAGACTGGATTTTAGCACAAGCGAAAAACTGAAAGCCAATGCGTCTCTTGCCCGCTACAGCGTGCTTTGCTGGGCAAGGACGTGAAAGGCGGTTTCGAGAATGGTGTCGCGGCCTTGCGCCTTGTCGGCATCGGTCATGTCGACTTTCACATCGGGAGCAACGCCAAATTCAGTGAGGTTGCCCTCGGCATCGTAGATGAGGGCAGCCGAGAAGCGGACACTCCAGCCATTGGGCAGCTCGCTGGTGAATGGAAGGCCGCAACCGCCCCCAGTCGTGTCGCCCACAACGGTAACCTGGCTAAGGTGTTTCATGATTGACACGAAATTGTTGGTAGCGCTAAACGACCCCCGGTTGCACAGCACCACCACGGGCTTGGTGTAGTGCAGGTGACCTTTTGCCGGCTCGAAGTAGTAGTCGTAAGGCTTCGAGAAATCGTCATGGCCAGGCCCCGTCTTGTGGCATATACTGCCCACTTTGGTCTTTTTGTCAATCAAGCGCGCCACAAGAGTCTCCACATTGGTGAGATAGCCGCCCCCATTGCTGCGCACGTCAATAATCAAGCCATCGCTGCTGGCCAAGTAGCTGAAGATGGCATCCAAGTTGCCCTCGCCGATGGCATTGGAAAAGTCGCCATAGTACAAGTAGCCGAAATTGTTGTTCAAAATCTGGTATTTGATGCTGCTGGTGCGCCTGTAGTTGAAGTTGAGGTAATGCTCGTCGACGATGCGCCCGTCGTAATTGACGGGATATTGCTCCCAAATCCAGTATCTCGACACATCGCCGGTCGAAATCAGGTTGGTGTGGCCGTCTTTCAGCTCCTTGAGCATGTCACTGCACAGCCCATGCAACTCCTGGCTCGTGATGCCATTGGTGATTTTGGCCCGGTAGCGCCGTCCAACCTCGTCCCAATCCACTTGCTTATACTTGAAAAAGGTGTAATGCTCATCGATAATCGTCCATAGCGCATCGAAATTGCCGAGCGGGTCATTGGCAAACTCATCCTTGCTCTCGCATGCCGAGAAAAGGATGAAAGTCAGCAGGCAGCAGGCGCCGATCCACCGTTTGAGCCGCTTGCCGGGCAGGTTGAGGAAAAACTGTTTCATAATCAATTACACATTCTTAATATTGCGCCGAGATGATTTTGGCATGAGGGCTCAGTGTCTTCCTGGGCGATAAGCTCAAAAACTCGCCCCCGATGCCCAGAACAACGCTATGGGTGACGACACGGGTCGTGATATGGTTGATTTGGCTGGCCTCAAATCCTCCCCGATAGCCCACACGCAGAATCGTGCCGCCTAAGCGGAAATCGGCCGTGAGAGCCTGTGTGGCATCAAAGCGGTTGCCCCACCAGCCAAAGTGAGCCAGCCCATGGTGGTTGCCCAAGTAGATCTCATAGTAGGCCTCATCATAGTCGGGCGAGAAAAACACGCTTGTTATGGGTAACGAGAGCGTGTAACGCAAACTGGCTGGCAACCGCCCGATGTGTGTGTTGCAGACAGCCATCGCGTTCACGCCAAGCGCACAAAATATCTTGGCCGACACCACATTGTTGGCATTATTGGGATTGTAGATTACCCCTCCGCGCAATTGCAGCATGGGACCTATCATGACCTGGGAGTGCGGCAGCCGCAAGGCATTGCGCCAGCGGCGCATCACAGCCCACTGGAAATTGCCCATGAGCGAGTGCATGGTGTGGTTTCCGGCTGGGTTGTGCGCATGATGGTAGGCGATGCCGGTCTCGATTTGCGAAACTCGTTGCTCGGGGTTGCGCTTGATGGCTTGAAAGTGTTCATATCCCAAAGCTATATTCGCGCCGCGATAGGTGATGGGGGAGAGATAGGTATCGCGCAGCGATGCGTGACCCGCGTCGACTGTCAGCATGCTCAAGGCGGGGCGTAGCACCGTTGCTGTGTCGGTCGCAGCGGCAGGAGCAAGACAGGCGAAACTCATCCAGGCGGCAAGCAGCGCACAAATCCTATGGTTTCTCGGCATCCTCATCGTTGTTGTCAAATAGGCGGGTCTGACCCGTTAAGCGGTCCCGCACCTCGATTTGGCTCACGTTGTCAGCGCTTGGCATGCTCTCCTCGGTGTTGTGGTCGTCATTTCCCATGTTGGCCGCCTCGGTTGTGGGCTGCTCTTGCTCAGGAACTTCGCGAGGCTCCAGTTCGGTCACGCTTTCGACCGCATAGTTTGACACACGTTTTCCCTTGGCCTTGCAGCTCTTCACGGCAATGTATTGCTCGGCATCAATCACAAGGTTGTCGCGGAAGGAGTCACCACCGCCAAATTTCACGTCAAATCTCGGGAGTGGCTCGTCGGTCATGAGCAAGAGTCGGGACTCGGGATTCCTGCCAATCATGCTCTGCTTTTTGCTGCTGCTTTCCAGCGTGAACCGCTTGATGTAGAGGAACCCCTGGTCCGCATCGTCGACAATGGCGGTCCACACCTTGCCCTGGTCGTATTTCTCGATGCGCAAGATTCCGTCTTCGTAGTGGTTGCTGGCATCGCTCGTTGTCGTGTAGAACTCGCCGTTTTTCATCACGACCAGCACCTGGTCGTCGCCGCTGAACTTGCCCAGTGAGAGGCCATGCCCCTCGTAGTTGATGCGCAGGATGTCGGGGTCGAACCACACTTCCCGGTCACCCAGTGTGCTCACGCCATGCTCCTTGAGCGAGATGCGGAGAATCTCGTTCTTGGTCACCATGTTGCCGCGTGCGCCCTTGCCCTTAATCGCCAGTTTAGTGAGGTCAACATCAAATTGCAGCACTTTGAGGCGAAACTTGGGCTTGAGGGTGATGCGCAGCACCTCGGCCTCGCCATTGGGGTTGGCCGTGAACCACAGGATTTTGCTGCCTGGCGTTCCTTGCGTGATGTCGTACTCTTTGTCGCGAGTCACGCCCGTCACCGCAAAGCGTTTCATGTACACGATGCCGCCCTTCCCGTCCTGGTAGAGCACATTGTAGACGGTGCGGGTGTCGTTGCGCTTGAACACGTTCAGGAAAAGCACATTCTTGCCCACATACACCTTGTCGCTCACCTTAATCACTTTATACTTGCCGTCCTTGTAGAAAATGATGATGTCGTCAATGTCGGAGCAATTGCACACATACTCGTCTTTTTTGAGCCCTGTTCCTATGAAGCCATCGGCTCGGTTGATGTAGAGCTTCTCGTTGGCTTCGGCCACCTTGGCTGCCACAATCGTGTCGAAATCGCGGATGATGGTGCGGCGCGGGTGCGACGAGCCGTATTTTTTCTTGAGGCAGGAATACCACTCAATGGTGTACTCCACGAGATGGGCCAGTTTGCGGTCAATGTCGGCAATGCGCTCATTGAGCATGGCAATGTAGTTGTTGGCCTTGTCGATATTGAACTTGAGGATGCGCCCCATCTTGATTTCAAGCAGGCGCAGGATGTCATCACGTGTGATCTTGCGGTAGAATTGGGCTTTCCAGGGCGTTAACCGCTTGTCGATGTGAGCCACGGCGGCATCCATGTCCTTGGCCTGCTCAAAGGGCTTGTCTTTATAGATGCGCTCCTCGATGAATATTTTCTCCAACGAGGCATAGAGCAGCGATTCCTCGCTGTCGTGGCGTTGGTCACGCAGCTCGGCTTCAAGGATGTCCTTGGTGTGGTCCGCGCTGTAGCGCAGCAGGTCGCTCACCGTGAGGAACTGTGGCTTCTCGTCCTTGATCACGCAGCAGCAGGGCGAGATGCTCGTCTCGCAGTCGGTGAAAGCGTACAGGGCATCGATGGCATTGTCGCTTGACGTCCCTGGCTGTAGCGTCACGATGATTTCGGCTGTAGAAGCCGTGTTGTCGTCGATTTTCTTGATTTTAATCTTGCCTTTCTCGTTGGCCTTCGTCATCGACTTGATGAGCACATCGGTGGTTTTGCCAAAAGGAACGTCTTTGACCAGCAAGGTTCGATTGTCGATTTTCTCGATTTTGGTGCGCACGCGCACGTTGCCGCCCCGCTGCCCATCCTTGTAGTTGCTCACATCCACGTAGCCCCCTGTGGGAAAGTCGGGGTAGAGGTGAAATTCCTCGCCTTTGAGATAGGAGATAGCCGCGTCAATCACCTCGTTGAAGTTGTGGGGCAGGATTTTGCACGACAGGCCCACGGCAATCCCCTCGGCGCCTTGTGTCAACAATAGCGGGAACTTGGCCGGAAGCGTGATGGGCTCGCGGTTCGTGCCATCGTAACTCAGAGTCCAGTCGGTCACCTTGGAGTCAAAGACAACCTCTAACGCAAACTCCGAGAGCCTGGCCTCGATGTAGCGGCCCGCCGCAGCGCCATCGCCCGTGAGGATGTTGCCCCAGTTGCCTTGCGTGTCGATGAGCAAGTTCTTCTGCCCCAGTGCCACCAGTGCCGAGTAGATGCTGGCGTCACCGTGAGGGTGATAGTGCATGGTGTCGCCCACGATGCCGGCGACCTTGCTGAAATGGCCATTGTCGCTCTCTTTCATCACGTGCAGGATGCGGCGCTGCACGGGCTTGAGCCCGTCTTCAATGTGAGGCACGGCACGCTCTAAAATCACGTAGCTGGCATAGTCTAAGAACCAATTCTCGTACATGCCCGACAGTTGCAATTTCTTGTCTTTTTTAGGCACTTGGTAGCCCGAATGGGTGCTGGCTGTGTCCTCGTGAGAGCCATTGGCTGGCTGCTGACTTTCGGGCGGCTTGTTGCTGTGGTTGTCGTTTTGTTTCATGTTGTTCTCCAATCTGCGTTCTTGGCAAAATGAACTTGCAAATATACGAATTTTTCCCCTAAAGTCCAAAACCGCACAGCAATGGGCCGAATTTTCACGAAATGACGTGTTGGTCGTGTGAGTAGAGACTTTACAGATACAATAAACAAGGGAAATATACGTTAAATATAGATAAAAGAGCATTATGGGCCCAAAAGGAAGACGGGTTGCGATTGTTCTAACAAAAACACATGATTTTTTTCTGAAGGAGAGAAATTGATGAAAAAGATAGTAACACTGCAAATTAATCTGCTCGCTGTAGCAGCGGCGCTGGCGATGCTGGTTGGTGGCGTGGGTAGTGCCTGGGCTTTCGATACGGCCACTCGTGCCGGGTCTTCAAAACTGGCGACGGGTCGCTGGGTGAAAGTCAAAGTGACCGAAAGCGGCATCTACGCCATCACGGCGGCCGATGCGAGAAACTGGGGCATGAGCGACTTGAGCAAGGTGCACGTGTTCGGCTTTGGCGGCGCGCCCATCTCGGAGAAACTCACGAGCGACATCCCCGACGACTTGCCTCAGGTGCCTGTGCTGCGCACAGGCGATAAAATCTTGTTTTACGCCCAAGGCCCCACGGTGTGGACGGTGCAGCGAAAGCCCCATGTGGCCTATGTGCAGGAGCAGCACCCTTATGCCACGGCAGGATACTATTTTGTGACCGATGAGGCCGGATATGACGATGTGCCTGTCAGCCAGTCGTCAACGCCAGTGAGTGGGTCAAACTTCATCGACACGTTCATTGAGCGTCTCTACCATGAGCAGGAAAGCGTGAATCCTGGCGAGACGGGGCAGTCGTTGCTGGGCGAGGATTTCCGCTACACGTCTTCGCAGTCATTCAAGTTTGACCTCGACGGTCTGGTCGACGGTTCTGATGTGAACGTTGAAACAAGTTTTGCCGCCAAGACGTTTTCAGGCTCGAGTTCCCTCCGATTCCAGTGTAACGGCAACAACCTGCCATTTTCCTCTTCCGACACGATTCCGATGGTTAAAGGCGATTTGCATTATATCGTCAAGTCTTTCTCCCGCTCGGTTAACACGTCGCAACTCAACGGCGCGAACACGCTCACTTGGAATGTGAGCTTCACTCCGCAAGGGGCTTTATATCTTGCGCGCCTTGACTATATCACGGTGAACTATAAGCGCCACCTGGCGCTGGCCAACGGGAAAATCGCCTGGGGGCAGCCTAACGGCGCTGCCGATTGCACCTATCGCGTGGAGGGCGGCAGCGCTGACATCCACATTTGGGATGTGACGGCCAGCAATGCGCCCATTGCGATGAACGTGGCACTCGATGGCCATGTGGCGTCGTTCTCGCCAGTGGCATCAGGCCATCGCGAGTATGTCGCCTTTTCCGAGGCGGCATCCTATCCTTCGCCACAGCGAGTGGGCACAGTGCAAAACCAGAACATTCATGGCGAGGAAACCCCCGACATGATTATCATCACGCCCAGTGAGTACTTGGCTCAGGCACGGCGTGTGGCCAGCCTGCATGAGACCGTCGACTCGATGCGCGTGCTCGTGGTCGAGCAGGACAAGGTGTTCAATGAGTTCTCCAGCGGGACTCCCGATGCGATGGCCTATCGCATGCTCTGCAAGAGCTTCTACGACCGTGGCCGCGATGCGCAGGGGCACAAGTTGGGCTACTTGCTGCTCTTTGGCAACGGCAGCCATGACAATCGCCAGCTCACCGCCAATGTCCGGGCGGCGCAATACCCCATGCTCCTCACTTGGCAAAGCAAAAACAGCGCGAGCGAGAACTTGTCCTACACGAGCGACGACCCATTTGTGATGTTGGCCGATGGCTCGGGCCCGCAATTTGAGTGTCACAATCTTGACATCGCCGTGGGACGCTTCCCGGTGAAAAGTGTGGACGAGGCCCGTGTGGCGGTCGACAAGCTGGTGAAATATGTAACCGTCCCCGACAATGGCGCGTGGAAAAACGTTGTCCTCTCGGTGGCCGACGATGAGGATAATGCCACGCACATGATTCAATCTGAAAACGTTGAAAAAATCTGCAAAAACAATGGCGGCAGCGAGTTCAAGTATAACAAACTGTATCTCGATGCGTTCACGGCGCAAAGCTCGGGTGCTGGCCGCTCCTATCCCGAGGCCAACGCCAAATTGTACCACTCGTTGAGCGAGGGGGTCTTTTGGCTGAACTACACAGGCCATGCCAGTCCAAACGCATGGACGGAAAATGGCTTGCTCACGCATGCAGAGCTGGAAAACAATTTCTTCTATCACCACTTGCCCATCCTCTATGCGGCCACTTGCGACTTTACCCGTTTTGATGCCGTGGGCATCTCTGGAGGTGAGCGACTGTTTCTGAACAGCCATGGCGGTGTGATTGCACTCGTGTGCCCGCCGCGGCTGGTGTTCATCTCTCAAAATGGCGCGTTGCACTCCTATGTGGCAAAGTACACGTTCAAGCGTGACAGCGTGGGCAAGGCATTGCGGATTGGCGACATCTTGCGGTTGGGCAAGAATGAGTACCGCGCATCGACGAGCACGAGGCAAGAGAGCAACAACCAGCGTTATTTCCTGTTTGGCGACCCAGCCATGCGGCCGGCTTATCCCATTTACCGGGCAGTGATTGAAACCATCAACGGCCAGGAAGTGGGCGAAGACAATATGCCTGTGTTCCAAGCTCGCCAGACCTTGAACTTCACGGGGAAAATTGTGAGTCAAGACGGTTCGCAGCTTGACTTTAACGGTCCCGTCATCGCCACGCTCTACGACAGTGAGCAATCGGTTGTTACCCACGGCTATGGACAAGGCACAGAGTACACTTTCCTGGACCGGGGGAATCGCTTGGCCGTGAAAGTCGACACCGTGAGAAATGGCTCGTTCTCGTTCAATATCACGGTGCCTTCTGAGGTCATAGCCACCTACGATAACTTCAGCCCTTCGATGATTAGCCTGTATGCCTACGATAACTCCCGGCTCAACAGCAACCTTGCCAATGGGGGAGGCATGGAGGCGCAGGGCGCTAACACCGACTTCTACATTTATGGATATGACGATACCGTTGTGCCCGATACCATAGGCCCCAATATCGCTTACATGGGGTTGAACTCCGAGACGTTTGAGGAGGGTGATAAAGTGAATGAGTCGCCACTGTTCATCGCTGCTATAGAGGACCAATCGGGCATCAACCTCTCGGCAAGCGGCATTGGCCATTCGATGACCCTCACGCTCGACGGGACAAAGGTCTATAGCGACGTGACCTCCTATTTCACCCCAATGCCTACGCAGAGTGGCGAGGGGACGGCGGGAACGATTGCCTACCGGCTGAGTGACCTGGACAACGGGCACCACACGCTCAAGTTGAAAGTGTGGGATGTGTTCAACAACTCATCAGAGAAGACCATTTCGTTCATTGCCATGAGTGGGTTGAAGCCCGAGCTATATGATGTCTACACCGACGCCAACCCCGCCTCGGTAGAGGCAAACTTCTACGTGAGGCATAACCGTCCAGACGCCAACCTGACCGTCACGATTCAAGTCTTTGACTTGCTCGGCCGTGAGGTTTGGAGCAATACCCAAACGGGAAGAAGCGACATGTTCACCTCGTTCCCCATTCACTGGACACTGGTCGACCACAGCGGCGCCAGAGTGGCGCGCGGCATCTATGTCTACCGAGCCACCATCACAACCGATGGCGTTCAGGAAGTCACCAAGGCTAAGAAAATCGCTGTCACTGCACCGTAGACCAGAAGTTGGCAAGCAACTTCCAATGAAGAAAGGATACAAAATGAGTGATACAAGAAACATGGCCAAAGAACAGTTGCCAGAGCCTACGCTCCGACGACTCCCTTGGTATCTGGCATACGTTAAATTGCTGGAAAGTCAATGCGTGAGCCATGTGTCATCGACTCAGATTGCCAAGGAAATCAATGTTGACCCCTCGCAAATCGCCAAAGACCTCTCCTTTTTGAGCGTCAAGGGGAAAACGCGCATCGGCTACGAAGTGCACACGCTGGTCAAGGAACTCACCGATTTCCTGGGTTTCAAGCACAAGCACAATGCGTTCATGATAGGGGTTGGGAGCTTGGGCGACGCCCTTATCCGTGACGTGGGTCTTGCCCAGTATGGGCTCAACATCGTGGCGGGCTTTGATGTCGACGACCAGGTGGTTGCCAGGAGCGACTATGGTGTCCCCATCTACAACATGAGTGAACTGGCGCGGCGTCAAAAGGAGTATGGTGTTTCGATCGGCATCCTGGCGGTACCTGTCGAGCAAGCCCAGATTGCTGCAAATGTTATGATTGAAAGCGGTTTGAAGGCCATTTGGAATTTCACCCCTTTCCGTATCAAGACCCCTGCCCATATCGTGATACAAAACACTTCCATCTATGCTCACTTGGCAGTCATGTACTACCGCATGGACGAGATGTGCGCAAAATATAAGTAAGAGTACCCAGGCTGACGCCGATAAAAAGCGAGAGAATGAAAATTTTAGCGATCAAGGGCCTTTTCAAGAATGCAACAGGCGGCAAGCGAGTTGACATCGTGTCGCTATCCGACTCCTCGTTGCTGTTGAGCAACAAGCCCTTTTTCGTGCCCGACTTTGCGCCTGCTTTCGTGGGTCGAGCCTCGATAGTGTTGCGCGTTTGCCGTTTGGGGAAAACCGTCCCGCTTCGTTTCGCCCATCGCTACTACGATGCGGTAGCGGCCTGCATGATTGTCGAGGCGCAGGGGCTTGACGGCTGTTGCAATCCCATGGATGCCCGCTGCACCTCGTTTGACGGGGCCGTGATGCTGGGCGAACTGATGCCCAAGGATACCCTTGGCGCACTGGAGCGTCTCCAGGTGAGCGCGTGCTTGAATGGCGAGGAAAAATGCCGCTTGAGCGCGGCGAGCTTAGCGATGGGGTTTGATGCGCTCATCGAAAAGGTGAGCCAGTATTTTACCCTCAAAATGGGCGATCTCATCATTGCCACAGGTGATGAGGAGTTGGTTTTGCCCATCGGGCAAAACCTCTCGATGGCGGTGAATGGCCTGCCGTCGCTCGCAATTAGACTGAGATAATGATTGACAATTAAAAAACATAATGTGAGATATGATGCGTAAAAAAGTTTTATTGAAAATTGCCAGTACGGTGCTCTTGTGGGGAGCGGCAGTAATGCCTGCACAGGCATTTAGCCCATCGTACTATGCCTCCACGTCCAAGTTGGCTTCGGGCAAGTGGGTGAAGATTGCTATTCCCGAAACGGGTGTGTATGAGCTCACCCCCGAGCAATTGAGCGAGATGGGCTTCTCCTCGCCCCAAAATGTGCGTGTCTACGGGATGGGCGGACACCAAATCAGCGAGATTATGGATGGCAGTTATCCCGACGACTTGATTCCAGTGCCCGTGTCGAGATATAATGGCAAAATCTGCTTTTATGCCTGCGGTCCCGAACGCATTTACGAGAAAGATCCACGCAAACCGACAGCGCGCTACATTCGCACAATCAATCCTTATTCAACCCACGGTTACTATTTCTTGACCGAGGACGGCTCGCCCGAGCGATTGATTCAGCCTGCCTCGACCAGTGGCACGGTGGGCACTGCCTCGCGCTCGGTGAGCCACAATTTTTTCTATCACGAGAATGACATGGTATCGATGAGCCATTCCGGGCAGGAGTTCATGGGCGAAAACTTGCTGGCAAACAACACGCTGAGTTATCGCTTGCCGGGGGTGTGCCCCGACTCGGCTCTTGTGGTGAACGTGCGTGCTGCCGCCAAGCTCTCAAGAGACGACGGGCAACCACCGCTTTATATTACGGCTTGGGTGCGTCAAGGCGCTGCAACCGATACGGTAGACTTCCCCCTCTCACAGTGCAAAATCTATAAGCCCTCCTCGGCGTTCGTGTCCTACAATGTGGCCATGCCTGCCGCGCTTGTCCGCCCCAGCCGCCACAGTGAGACCGGCGAACTCAGCATTGGCTATAACATGGCGAGCGGTAACTTGTTACGGTATTACCTCGACTATTTCACAATCAATTATTGGCACAAGAACGAGTTGCCCGAAGGGGTAAGCCAGATTCGTATGGATATCAACGAACTCACCGATACCGACCGAATCGAGCTCACCAATACGAACAATGGCAACTTAGTGCTGTGGAACATTGACTCGCCCAGTGAGCCCAAGCGCTATGAGTATGCGCCCTACACCGACGAGCAGGGCCATAGCACGGCGTGTTTCACGCCTGGCGTGTATAACCGCTGGCTTCACCTTGTCGCTTTTGACCCGACGGCGACATTGAAGCGCATTTCGAGCTGGCAGCCTGTCGAGAACCAGAACATCCATGGCGCTCCCACTCCAAACCTGGTGATTTTGACCAACAAGCAATTTGCCGGGCAAGCCATGCGCGTCGCCAAGGTGCACGAGCAGGAAGGCTTGAGCGTGCTCGTTGTCGACCAGGAAGCGGTCTTTAACGAGTTCTCCAGTGGCACGCCCGATGCCATGGGCATCAGGTTCATGAACAAGATGTTCTATGACCGCGACAAGAGCAAGTTCAAGTATTTCCTTGTGCTGGGCTGTGGGTCGTATGACAACCGCGGCATTGTGTCGCTGAAGGAAAATCGTGTCATTACCTACCAGAGCAAGGTCAGCAATGACGAGGACTGCTCCTATGCCAGCGATGACTTTTTCGGAATCCTCGACGACAACTCTGGCTATGAGCCTGCCTCCGAGCTCGTGCGGCTGGGCATTGGCCGCATTCCCTCCCAAGACTTGAACGAGGCGAAAAGTGATGTGAACAAGTTGTTGAACTACATTCAGAATCCCGACTATGGATTTTGGCGCAACAACGTGACCGTGTGGGCCGACCAGTTTGAATTGGACAAGGGTGTTCACGTGTTTCAGGCCGAGGGAATCGCCAATATCATTAAAGATGACTTAACTACCCAGTTGAACATTGACAAGGCCTATATCTCGATGTTCCCCAAGGCATCAGAGATTGCCGAGAAGGGGGTTGATGACAAGAACAAGACCCCAGTCGAGGCCTGCCAGCACGTGGAGAACATGCTCTCGGAGGGACAATTCTTCGGCACCTACGTGGGACATGCCGACGTGACAAAATTTGGAAAGGGCTCAAAACTGTGGACCTCGGCGCTGGCGACCAGTTTCTCCTATGGGCATTTCCCCATTTTCTCCGCCGCTTGTTGCGATGCGGCACACTACGACGGCGATGACCGTGGCATTGGCGAACTCATGTTCCACAAGCCTGATGGCGGTGTCATTGCCATGTACACAACCAATCGCTCAACCTATTCCGACCCTAACGACCGGGTGAACCGCGCCTTTGTCAACAACCTGTTCCCGCTCAAGGCAACGGGTAAGCACTCGCGACTGGGCGACGCCTACATGCTGGGCAAACAGCAATGTTTCAACAACACCACCAGTTTCGACCGCATGAAATATGTGCTGCTGGGCGACCCGGCCATGAAGGTGAATTATCCCAAGCCGTTCTTCAAAATCACGACGGTGAATGGCACCGCCGTTGGCGAGGGGGTGAAAGTGAACGCTTTTCCGATGAAAGAGGTGGCGGTCACCGCCCAGGTGATGAACGCCGACATGAAAACGGTGAACACAAACTTTAACGGGCCTGCCACATTGTCGATCTACGATGCCGAGCGGTTGTACAAGGAAATGACCTACCGCCCATCATGGGCCACGGGACCGGTTGACCGCAAAATTTACTATCCCCGCATGCTCCTGTGCCGTGTTGAGGGACGGGTCGTGAATGGGATGTTCACAGGCAAGGCCATTGTCCCTCGCTACATACAATCGGCATGGGAACTCGCCATGGTGCGCGTTTACGCCCACAACGAGGGAACCGATGAGATGGTGAACGGCGAGTTTGGCGGACTTTTCTTGAATCCCTACGAGCAGGCCGGGGCGATAGCCGACAGCGAGGCACCCGTGATTGGCAGCATGTTTTTCAACGACGAGACCCAATTTGCCGAGAGTGCCGTGGTTCCTTCCAATTCCATGCTCTATGTCACGGCATCCGACAACGTGTCAATCAATTGCCAAACCGTGGCGTTAGGCAGCAGCATGAGCCTGCAGCTCGATGGCGGCCGCACGACCTATAGCAACCTCAAAAGCTATGCCTCATTGACCAATGAGGGCAAAGACCTCAGCATCGCCTTCCCGGTCAGTGGACTCTCGTGTGGTCGTCACACCATCACGTTCACCGTTTATGACGCAGCAGGAAACCATGCTTCCCGCACCATCTCCTTCCAGGTGGGACCAGCAAGCAAGGTGACGCTGGGAGTCGATGAAACCCCTGCAAGCGAGAAGGCGACTTTTACTATCGAGCGCAGCGAGTTCAAAGTCAATCCCGCCATTACGCTCAAAGTGACCGATGCCACGGGTAAAATCGTGTGGAGCAAGAGCACTGACACGTTCCCGCTCACCTGGAACCTCAAGGACAACAAGGGCAAGCGTGTGGTTCCCGGCATTTACAGGTATTTCGGGACTTACGATGCGGGCATCGACTATGGTGGCACCGTCATCAATCACCTCATCGTGATCGATCCCCACAGGAGCAATCAATAGCTCTTTTTGAGATTCCGACAGGGAGAGTGCCCTGTTCTGGATGAATAACACGAGAGGAGTTGAATCCCTTTTCCGGGTTCAGCTCCTTTCTGTTATAGGCAGGCCTTTGCCAGATAACGCACAAGAACCTCTCGGCCAGCAGAGTGGCGGCCACGCTTTCCCCCCCGCCCCAGGTGCTCACAAGGCGGTCGCCCAATCTTCTTTTTTTAGATTTTTCTCCTGATTTTTTGAAGAACCCTATGTTTTTTCAGTTTTTTTTATTTAACTTTGCAATCGAAACATTGATAAACACAAATAAAAATTTTATTAACACTTCTATTTGCTAAAAATGAGAAAAATCTTAACTACTGTTTTGTCAGTCACTATGCTGTGCGGAGTCGCCAATGCTATTCCCGCCAAGCGTGTGCCCATGACAGTGACGCAAAGTGATGGATCAACCATTACTGTGGAGATGCGAGGAGATGAGTTTCATCACAGTTTTGTGACAAAAGACGGGCTCGCTGTGGCTCGTGCCGAAAACGGCGACTTCTATTACCGCACCGTCACGGGCGTGTCGAGCCAAATGGCGCATGACCCCGCAAGCCGTGATGGGGGCGAGGCTGCCTTTGTCAACGCCCAAAAAGCCAACATGACCCTCTCGGCTCTTGCCGTGACAAATCCCCAGTCAAAAATCCGCCGTGGCGCCCCTCGCAAGGTTGGTTCTACACAAGTGCCCACCACAGGATCGCCTCGCGTGCCCATCTTGCTTGTGGACTACAAGGACAAGAAAATGAAACACGTCAAGAGTGATTTCGTAGCCCAATACACCAGCGGCTCAACAAGTAGCTACCAGTATTTTGCCGACCAGTCCAATGGCAAGTACACCCCTCAATTTGATGTCTATGGCATTTACACCCTGAACAGCAACCGTTCCACATACGGTGGAAACAACTATTGGGGTAATGATAAAGGTGTCGCCAGGATGGTAGGCGAGGCTGTCGATAAGGCCAGTCAATCGGGTGAAATCGATTGGAGCCAGTACGATAACGACGGCGACGGCGAGGCCGATGTCGTGATTGTCGTTTATGCAGGCGTAGGCGAGGCACAGGCTTCGTCGGTGTCCGATGCCGTTTGGCCTTGCCAGTGGAGTCTCTCCTCGGGAGGCAGTAGCGGCGATGGAACGGGCGCTCGCACCTACAATAATACCAAAATCGACCGCTTTGCCGTGTTCAACGAGATTAATGGCAGTAGCGACAATGGAACCCGCATGGATGGCATCGGCACGTTCTGCCACGAGTTCTCGCACTGCTTGGGTCTGCCCGACTTCTATGACACGAGGTATGGTGGCCACAATGGCATGGGCTCATGGAGCCTCATGGACTATGGCAGCTATAACAACGATGGGTACACCCCCATTGGCTATGACGCCTACGAGAAAGATTTCATGGGATGGATTAACCTGATCAGCCCCAAGCCTAACACCAAGTACACCCTTCCCGTTTGGAACCAGAAAGATGAATCGACCGACAAAGCGGTGAAAATCGTGAGCAACATCAACAAGAATGAGTACTACATCGTTGAAAACCGCAAGGCACAGGGCTGGGATAGCTACATCGCCGACAAGCGTGGCGGCGCATTGATTACTCATGTGAGTTATGTGCCAAGCCGTTGGGAGGACAACACCCCGAACAATCAAGATGTGCAGCTGATGACTTATTTCCCCGCCGATAATAGTATGGGGACATGGAGCGAGAGCGCCGACCTCTATGGCAAGAGCAATCACGAGCTCACCGACAAGTCGTCGCCTAAAGCCGAGCTTTACCTCAACAAGAGTGGAACTGCTACGAGCCATGCTGGCTACATGGGAAAACCATTGACCGAAATCAACGTCAACAGTGATTCATCGGTATCGTTCTGGTACATCAAGTCCGATGGTCCCGCGGCAGGCGACATCAACGAGGACGGAAAGGTCGACGCAGGCGATGTGACCACGCTGGTCAACTACATTTTGGGTCTGCATCCTAATCCATGCAACTTGAGCGTGGCCGACTTGAATGAAGATGGTCACTATGACGCTTCTGATGTCACCGAGCTGGTCAACCTGATCTTAGGGAGATAACCTAATTGCAGGCCGAACCCCCACGAACAGCAATCCCCAGGCAATTCGCCTGGGGGTTGTTTTTCTTGTGGTGTAAAAATCGTCGGGCTGGAATTATTTCCCCTTGCGCATCGCAATTTCCTCTTCGATGTTGCGGCCATGGCCCAGCAAGATTTTCCACACCCATGCCTTGATGAAACCGCAGCCGTAGCTGCCCAATTGGATGAAACTGGTCAGCACCGCCAGGCTGGCGATTTTCACGCTCTTGGTCGCGATGGCAGCGCTCAGCCACAGCAGCACCACGTAGAGCGCGAGCGGCACGATGCACCACCAGCGCCAGCATACCGACAACAGCATGAGCGCCAAGCAGCCAGCGACAAAAAAGGCGGGCAGGGTGTGGACCATCTTCAAGGAGTCGGGGTAGAGCAGCTTGAGCGTGATGCGCGACATGCCGAACACATAGGTTTGGCGAGCGAACGACTTCAAGGTGTTGCGCCGCTTGTGGTAAACGTAGCAGTCGCGGAACAGCGTGATGCTGAACCCTGCCTGGCGAATGCGCATGCTCATGTCGATGTCCTCGCTGAACATCTCGCGGAAGCCGCCGGCCTTTTTCCACACCTTGCGGCTATAGCCCATGTTGAATGACCGGGGCACGAATTTTTCGAGCTGCACCTTGCCGCCTCTGATGCCTCCCGTGGTCAAGAATGCCGTCATCGAGAATGAAATGGCCTTCTGCAAGTCGTTGAAGTCGTCGCTGGCCGCGTCAGGGCCGCCAAAGCAGTCGACAGGATGCTCCTGGAGGCATCGCCTGAGCGTCTTGAAGTAGTCTTCAGGTATCACGCAGTCGCTGTCGAAAAAAATGAAATAATCGCCCTGGGCGCGCTCGATGCCATAGTTGCGGGCAAGGCTCCGCCCCTCGTTTTCTTTCCAGTAGTAGTGGTAGTTCACACGCCCCTTAAAAGCGTCAACGATGTCTTCGCAGCGCTCGGTTGAGCCGTCTTCCACAATCATCACTTCAAAGTCCATCTCGCTTTGAGCGGCAAGGCTGGTCATGAGGTCGCGCACCTCGTTACGACGGTTATAAACGGGTACGATGACTGAAAACTGGGGCATATCACTTCAATTTTTACGTGTTTTTATTGATGAATCATACGCAAAGTTAGGAAAAATTATGGTTTCCCCAAAAATTCACCTTGTTCTTGTCTTAAAAAAAGGGTGTTTCTTCATTGAACCAATAGCCTTGCGAAAGCCTTGGGGCAAGATAATGTTGTTAGTCCCCAGCCCGACGGGTTTTTACTGGTGAAGTAGCCCGTGGTGGGGTTGGCCATCTCGATGCCCGTTTTTGGGAGGCGTCGTACTCGGCGTTTGTGCCTTTTAGCTCGGTGCAGTCCTTGAACATGTCGCTCATGTCGGTGACGCTATCGGTGTTGAGGTCCTGCATACCCTCGATGTCCCGCAAGTTCTCTAAATATTGAAGCTCATGCCCGGTGCTGGTGGGGCGATAGCCGGCAAACGAGGCATCGAACACAGCATGCAGAATACTTTCGTCGGGGTTCATCGTAACTTCCCGTCCAGGCGGGAGAACAAACCATTAACTGCGTTTCAATCCATTCTCTTTTACCGCATTGCCTCATGTTGTAGTAATGTGGCAGAATCATGCCGGTGATAGAAAAAGGAACGCTAATCATCAGTCATGCGCTCTGCCAGCACGCGTAAACGGAAATTGGCGCAAAAAATTGTGCGAAAAATTAGGTTCACTAATTTTTTTTTTGTACTTTTGTGAGTTGAAATGAAGAAGGTATTGTACATATTGATTTCGTGTGCCACATTGTGTGTGGGCAGCAGCGCGTGGGCCAGCCCAGCCCAAGCCCCGGCCGTGGAGAGTGTGTCGGATCAGGCCGCTGTGTACGGCGGCAATGGTCACATCTATTTCTCGGCAGGCAGCAGTGAGACGGTGTTCAGCATCTACTCCATCACAGGGCAACTGATGAAAACCTTGCGTGTCGCGGCCGATTCTCACGCCTCGATTGAGATGCCCAAGGGATTCTACATCGTGCGCTGCAATACCCGCGGGTGGTCGCGCAAGGTCGTTGTGAAGTAGGGTGTTCTGCCACACGGCGATTTCTTGCTGCGTCATTTCGCTTTCACAGGATGTGTCGCTATCATCAACCCGAGCATGAGCATCGGGAGAATGATAGCTTGTTTTTTATATGCCTCAGCTCATCCGTTAGAGATAAACCGTAGAGAACTATGATATTAGCCGAAATGTTCCCTTACTCGCACCTGGTGTTCATTGTCTTCACGATTTTGTATGCCATTACGGTGTTAAGTACCATTGCGGTCGTTATCTCTGAAAATCGTAACCCCATCAAGTCGCTTTCGTGGGTCACAGTGCTCATCCTGCTCCCTTTCTTAGGGCTGATACTCTACCTTTTCTTTGGGCGCAGCATGAAAAGCGTGGCGATGATCTCGCTGAAAAACCGCCAAAAATTACGCAGCCAAAGACCCTTAGAGACGGTTGACATCGACCAGCTTGACTTGACTGACGACAGCAAGCAGTTGATCAGGCTTGTGAACGCAGTCACCGAGCCTCATTTCTTCCCAGGCAATCAAATCGACATTTTTACCGAGGGGAAGGGCAAGTTTGAGCAGTTGAAGACGGATCTCATGCTCGCCAAGGAATACATTAATCTACAGTATTATATATTCTCGGCCGACCAGATTGGCCAGGAACTCTCGAACATCCTCATCCGAAAAGCCCAAGAAGGCGTGAAGGTGAGGGTCATCTACGACCATGTGGGCTCGTGGAGCATTGCCACCTCGTTTTTCAAGCACATGCGCAAGATGGGAGTCGAGGCCTATCCTTTTTTGAGGGTGACTTTCCCGCAATTGGCTAATCGGCTCAACTGGCGCAATCACCGCAAACTGGTGATTATCGATGGCAGGGTTGGCTATATCGGCGGCATGAACATTGCCGACCGCTATGTGACTGGCGAGCGTGGCCAGAGCGCCTGGCGCGACACGCATTTGAGAGTGGTGGGCGACATCGTGAGCGCTTTGCAATTCTCTTTTGCAGTCGACTGGAATTTCATGAAACGCATGCTCCTCACGCAGGAAACACGGAGCCGCAGCAGGAACCCCAACGACAGCAATGGCATGCAAATTGTTGCCAGCGGACCCATGGGCAAGTGGAATGGGATGTCGTTCGTCTTTCTCAAAGCCATTTCGATGGCGAAGCGCTGCATTTATGTCCAGACCCCCTATTTCTTGCCCAGCGACGGGCAAATCAAGGCCTTGCAAACCGCCGCGCTCTCGGGAGTGGACGTGCGCCTGATGATACCGAGGTCGCCCGACAGCAAGGTGCTTCGCTATTCCTCCTTTTCCTACGTGAGGGAGTGCCTTGAAGCAGGCATCAAAGTCTATTTCTTCGAGCGCCGCATGATGCACGCCAAGTGTGTCATCGTCGATGATGAGTTTGTGACCACCGGGTCCACCAATTTTGACTTCCGCAGCTTTGAGCACAACTTTGAGTGCAACGCGCTGGTCTACGGCCGCGACTTCAACAGGAGGATGAAACGCGTGTTCTTAGACGACATCAAGGCTGGCTGCACGCGCATCATTCTCTCGCACTGGCGCAGGCGGCCGCTGTGGCAGCGTGCCCTTGAGTCACTGTCTCGCCTGCTCGGCCCAATTCTGTAAATCAAAAACTGTCATGATCACATTCCCTAACGCTAAGATTAATTTAGGCCTGAATATCGTGAGTCGTCGCCCTGACGGGTATCACAATATCGAAACCGTGTTTTACCCGATTCCTCTCACCGATTCCCTTGAAATTGTGCCGGCCACAGGCAGCGAGACCACGATGACCTGCTATGGCAACAAGGTCGATTGTCCGCCCGACAAAAACTTGGTGATGAAAGCCTACGAGCTCATGCGAACCCATTACGAAGTGCCTGCTGTCGACATCTATCTCTACAAGCGCATTCCCGATGGCGCTGGTCTGGGCGGAGGCTCCAGCGATGCCGCCCATGCCATGATGATGCTCAACGAGATGTTTGCCCTCGGGGCCAGTGACCGTGAGCTGGCGGCGCGGGCCGTTGCCCTTGGTGCCGATTGCCCCTTCTTTATCTATAATCGCCCCGTTTTAGCAATGGGAATCGGCAACGTTTTCACACCCGTTGAGGTCTCGCTCAAGGGCAAAACTTTGCTGCTCGTCAAGCCTGACGTGTCGGTCTCTACCAAGGAGGCCTACGCGCAAGTGACAGCAACCCCATCCCCTCAACCCATCCCCGAAATATTGAGCCAGCCCGTTGGCTCGTGGGCAGGCGCGCTGAAAAATGACTTTGAGAAAAGTGTGTTTGCGCAATTTCCCGCTCTGGCCACTATCAAAAGCGAGATGGAGCAGGGAGGCGCGCAGTATTGCTGCATGAGCGGCAGCGGAAGTTCCATTTTTGGCATTTTCGACAGTGACAAATTGGCAAAACGGCTCGCCAGCCAATGGACTGGATGGAGACATTTTGTCATGCGGCTGTAAAACGAGCGTGGCTAACCGTTCTTGATGAGCGCTTGTGGAGCTCTTGCGCTTTGGCGCGGTTTTTGATAGCACCACAGCGTGTACCGCGTCACACCCCCCTATAAAACATTGAGAATAAAATTCAAACAAGATATGAGCAAAAAAGAGAAAGAAGAGTTGAAGACTGACACGCCGTCCACTCAGGAGCAAGGCACTCAAACCGCCGATGCCCCCGTGCAAGAGCAAAATCAAGAGTCGGCAGCCGGCGAGGAGACTAACGAGGAGACCCCGGAAGATAAAATCGCAAAGCTGGAAACCGAACTCGAAAAGCAGAAAAATGACTACCTGTTTCTGATGGCCGAGTTCGACAATTACCGCAAGCGCACGCTTCGTGAGAAAGCCGATCTCATCAAGTACGGCGGCGAGAAAGCGATGCTGGAGCTCCTTCCCGTGATCGACGACTTGGAGCGGGCCCTTGAGGCTATTGGGCAGACGGCCGATGTGGACGCCTTGAAAGAGGGCGTGAATTTAATCTATAATAAATTTATGGCCTATCTTGATAAGCAGCAAGTGAAGCCCATGGAGTCGACGGGTGCCGCGTTTGACAGCGACATTCATGAGGCCGTGACCATCTTTCCCGCTCCCGACGAGAGCCAAAAGGGAAAAGTCATCGACACCGTGCTCAAGGGATACATGATTAATGATAAGGTTCTGCGCCACGCCAAAGTGGTTGTGGGAAAATAAAAATAAGGAATTTAGACAATGGCACAGAAAAGAGATGCTTACGAAGTGTTAGGCGTTAGCCGAAATGCGACAGCCGATGAGCTCAAGAAAGCCTATCGCAAGATGGCCATCAAGTATCATCCCGACCGCCAGCAGGGCAAGTCAGACGCCGAGAAAAAGGTGGCCGAGGAGAAGTTCAAGGAGGCTGCCGAGTGCTACGACATCTTGAGCAATCCCGACAAGCGGGCGCGCTATGACCAAATGGGTTGGGCAGGCATCGACGGCCCTGGCGGCATGGGCGGTGGCTTCTCGGGCGGCGGCATGTCGATGGAGGATATTTTCTCGCAGTTCGGCGATATTTTTGGCAGTTTTGGCTTTGGCGGCTTTGGAGGTGGCAGTCGCAGCCGCTATTCGGGCGGGCGGGCAGCGCGCCGCGGTACCGACTTGCGCATCCGCGTGCGTGTGAATCTGCATGATGTGGCGCATGGCGTTGAAAAGAAACTGAAAATCCCGCGCATGGTCTCGTGCCAGGCTTGTCATGGTACGGGCGCTAAAGGCGGCACGGCGCTTGAGACTTGCGCCACCTGCCATGGCAGTGGCGTGGAGATGCGCATCCAGCGCACGATCTTGGGCCAAATGCAGACGCAAACCACCTGCCACGCTTGTGGTGGAACAGGTAAAATCATCAAGGAGCGTTGCCCAGAATGTGGCGGACAGGGACTCTTGCGCAAAGAGAACATTGTAACGGTCAATATCCCTGCTGGCGTTGCCGAGGGCATGACCCTGAAAATGAGCGGGAAAGGCAATGAGGCGCCCGATGGCGGAATCCCTGGCGACTTGCTCATTGCCATCGAGGAAGAACGCGACGCACAATTGCAGCGCGATGGCAACGACTTGATATATAACTTGATGCTCGATTTCCCAACGGCAGTGTTCGGCGGCAAGGTCGAGGTTCCAACCATCGACGGCCATGCCCGTGTCACCATCACGCCAGGCACCCAGCCCGGCAAGGTGCTACGCTTGCGCGGCAAGGGCTTGCCCAGTCCCGAAGGCTATGGAACAGGCGATATCCTCGTCAATGTGATGGTGTATGTCCCCGAAAATTTGAGTTCCAGCGAGCAGAGAGCCGTTGAGGTGCTCAAGGACTCGCCCAATGTGAAACCGAGCGATTCGGCCAAGAACCGCATCTTCAGCCGGTTGCGACACATTTTCGATAATTGACGATAGCGTGTGCCATCACAAGTTTTTGTTAGAATTCGATGAAAAACGTGCGTTATAGCGACAAGCCGCCCACCCATGGGGTGCCCAAGACCGATGTGAAGTTTACCCAGTTCCTTGCTCGGGAGGAGATGGGGTTGCTGGATTTTGTCATGAAACGCCTTGACGGCATCAGCCGCTCCAAGGCTAAGGCCATCCTGAGTGGCGGAGGGGTGCTGGTTGACCAGGTGCAGCAAACCCATTTTAACTTTCAGGTCAAACCGGGCATGCTGGTCGAGGTGAGCAAGCACCCCGGGCCACGCAGCAGCAGCCGTTTCGATTTCTCGAAATTTTTCGCAGTGGTCTATGAGGACGATGACCTTATTGTGGTCGATAAAGCCGATGAGGTGCTCTCGATGGGTGTCGGGCGCAACAGCCTCAACATGAAAGACTTGCTCGACCGGTATTTTATCGAGACGCGCCAGCGTTGCCATGCCCACGTGGTGCATCGCCTCGACACGCGCACCAGTGGTCTCATGATTTATGCCAAGCGTGTTGAGGTGCAGCAATGGCTCACGGCCGATTGGCACAAGACGATTATCGATCGTCGCTATGTGGCTGTTGTCGAGGGGGCAATGGAGAAGGACAAGGGACACGTCGAGAGTTGGCTCAAGGACACACCCAGCATGAAAGTGGTGAGCAGCCGCACCAACAATGGCGGCAAGTGGGCGAGCACCGACTGGCGGCTATTGCGGCAAAACAGTCGCTTCGCTTTGCTTGAGCTCTACTTGCACACGGGGCGCAAGAACCAAATCAGGGTACACATGCAAGTGCTTCATCATCCTGTGGTGGGCGATTTCAAGTATGGAAGTGTTACCGATGGCGCGCAACGCTTGTGCCTGCATGCGTTTCGCTTGGCTCTCTATCATCCTCGCACGCATCAGCCCCTCCATTTCGAGACCCCATTCCCAGCCTATTTCCTCACCTTCTTCCAGTAGGATGGTGAACGTTCCCTCTAAGAAAACCAAGGTTTTTCTCATATAACTGGGCGTAAAAATCTTGTTTTTTATATATCTTTGCACATAAAAATATGAGAAATAAGGTTTTGAAATATTGTCTTTTGGCAGTTGCTGTGTGCTTGGCGCTCCCAGTTCAGGCCAAGAAGAAGCAAGTGGTGGCTCCCAGCCGCGCCTGGACGCTAAGTGACCCGCTTGGGTTGCAGTATTCCGTCCCGCTCGACACGGCTCACGAGAACTATCATGACAATTTCATTCCCTCGTTGCGCAGCAAGGCGTGGGCTACAACGGGAAACTACGGCGCGGCTGGGCAGGATCAGATTTTCTTTAACCGCCCGGCAGCCACCAACTTCTTTCTTGATGACGCCATGAACACCTGGCTGCCCTCGATCGACAACCAGGTGTTCTACAACACCCGCATTCCCATGACGCTATTGGGGTATGCCACGGGTGGTGACAAGCACAGCAACCAGGATCGCACGCAGGCGCTTTTTAGCGGCAATGTAGACAAGCGGCTGGCCATTGGCGCCAAGGTCGATTATATCTACAGCAAGGGCTCTTATGACTACCAGGCCGGCAAGAACTTCATGGCAGGCGGTTTCGCCTCCTACAAGGGCGACCGCTACGAGCTGCACACGTTTTTCAACACCTGGAACGCCACCGTCAAGGAGAGTGGCGGCATCACCGACGACCGCTATATCACCGACCCTGCCGCAGTGCAGGGCGGCGAGACCCGCGTGAATCCCAAAGACATTCTCACGAACCTCACTGGTGCCACGACTAAGCTCCAGGGCTGCGAGTTCTACATGAATCACCGTTACAAGGTGGGCTATTATCATTACGATCGCGACTCGCTCACCGACACGATTGTGGGCAAGACTTATGTCCCGGTCACCAGTTTCGTTTGGACACTCAATTACAGGACCAACCAGCATCGATTCAAGAACACCAACGCCGCCCAGGACACGGCATTCTTCGACCACACCTATCTGCATCTGGGCGGCACCGATGAGCGCACGCGTTATCGCAGCTTGCGCAACACCGTGGGCGTGTCGCTGCTTGAGGGCTTCAACAAGTGGGCAAAATTCGGCTTCTCGCTCTATGCGGCCCACGAGTTGTGGAAATGTGACCAGGTGACCGACACGGTGACGGGAGCCGTGACCCCAGAGGGGCTGGACTCCTTGCCAGTGCGTGTGAGTCCCAAAATCACCGAAAATTACTTCTATGTGGGCGGGCAGCTCACCAAGCAGCGCGGGTCGCTGCTCACCTATCGCGCGCAGGCAGAGTTTTGCGTGGCAGGTGATAGGGTGGGCGACCTTGAAGTCAAGGGCGATGTGGCCACCCGCTTCAGGCTCATGAGCGACACGGTGACCATTCGTGGCTATGGCTATTTCAAAAATATGGCTGCACCAGCCCTCTACGAGACCTTTGTGTCCAACCATTTCGCATGGAGCAATGATTTCAGTCACGAGGTGCGTTTCAGGACGGGAGGAGAGTTGGATGTCCCGCACTTAGGAAGTAATGTCAACGTGGGCTATGAGACACTCAAGAATTTCCTCTATCTGGGCTATGATGCCACGCCTCGGCAATGTGGCTCTCCCATTCACGTGCTTAGCGCCACGTGGAACCAGAAATTGAAAGTCAGAGCCTTGCATTTCGACAACGAGCTCACCTATCAAACCACAAGCAACGGCAAGGTATTGCCGTTACCCAAGCTGTCGGTCTACAGCAATCTGTACGTGCAATTCACGGTGGCCCGCGTGCTGCATTGCCAGTTGGGCATTGATGGGACGTATTACACCAAGTATTACGCGCCTGCCTATAATCCCGCCCTCATGGCATTTCACAACCAGCGCGACGTGAAATGTGGCAATTTCGCTTTTGCGAATCTCTACGGCAACTTCAGGCTGAAGCAGGCACGTTTCTTTCTTGCCTACACCCATTTCAACAAGGGCATGTTTGGAGGCAGCAACTATTTCTCAGCGCCTCACTACCCGCTCAATCCCACCCGCTTCCAGTTTGGCGTGATTGTCAACTTCGTCAATTAGCCTTTTCAAAGGGGAGGTCGCCCTGGCGCTCGGCCTTGATAATCACAGGCGTGCCCACGCGGGCGTAATGGTCGTGCAGGTGGTTGAGGTCGTTGTCGCGCATGCGGATGCATCCCTCGCTGTCGCGCCCGGGCATCTTGTCCTCGTTGTTGGTGCTCCCGTGAATGCCAATGCCAGAGAACGGCGTTTCCAGCCGCATGAACCAGTGCCCGTAGGCCAGGATAGAGCCACGCCCGTCGCCAAAGTCATGATGCCAAGTGCTGGCATCTTTGATTTCCTTGATGGTGAACGGTTCTCCTGGCTCTGACTCGGGGGTCTTCATGTCGCCCGATCGCTCTTTTTGCCCCTTGGCGCGAGACAGGCACACGGGGTAGCGAGCCACAAGCGTGGTGTCGCCGTTCACGTTGGCGTAGACACAGAGTTGGAGGTTTAGCTTCGAGATGACGATAAACGTTTTACTGAGGTCGATCTTGCCGCTGTAGAATATTTTTGCCGTGTCGGGTCGGTAACGCTCTTGCCCGTTGGGCATTGTGATGTAGGCACCGTTGGCTTTGGCCTTGGTGCTGTTTTCGCTCTTCGTGGCTGGTTTCTCGCTGGTGTCGCCTGTGCAGGAGCAGCATAGCCACAGAGTGGCGATTAGCGTGAGCAACAGTGCTTTTTTCATCTTTTTCTCGTGTTTTGTTGTAATATTATTGTATTTATCGGTTTTTATTCTTGATTTCCGTACGACAAAGATACTAATAAAATCTAAGAAACCCTCTCCTCCTATAGGTGCATTTTTTGAGGGTGTAGAAATTTGAAAGCGTTGTTATTCTCGTGATTACACGATTATGTGATGTGTCTCATTTGATTGGACACATCGATGGTCATTTGTCAGGCTTGCGCTTTAGGATTCACGCCTGGGCAGTTTTGTTAATAGTGTGAAAATAGGCTGCGTCTTTGGAATACCAAAACAAGTTTTTGCTGTTCTGCTTGATTTGCACTATCTTTGCATACGCATTTTAACCATTAAAGTCATGTCAAATACTAACTTGCAATATGACAACGTGATTGCAACGTGCCGTGATCTATTCATCAAGAAAATGGCCGATTATGGCCCATCGTGGCGCATTGAGCAGCCCGAGACGATTACCGACCAGATTTTCATTAACGCCAAGCGCATCCGCACGGTACTTCTCAATGGGGGAAGTAAGGTCGATGAGGATATCTATAGCGAGTACATGGGCATTGTGAACTATGGCGTGATAGGACTTATCCAGTTGCGGTGTGGCTTCTCCGACACCATCGACATGACCAGCGAAAAGGCTATCGAGCTCTATGACGCTTGCATTGCCGAAACCAAGAGCCTGATGGTGGCCAAGAACACTGACTATGGCGAGGCTTGGCGCGATATGCGCTGCAAGAGCTACGCCGATTTTATCCTTGCCAAGGTGGCGCGCACCAAGAGTATCGAGGACAATGGAGGAGTGACCCAGGTTTCCGAGGGCATTGCCGCCAACTATCAGGACATGATTAATTATGCCGTGTTTGCTTTAATCCGTCACCAAGAAGGTTCTGTAGAATGACCGTTTTTAGACTTCCGAAGTGGGCTGAGCCGATTGCAGCGTCCAAACTCAACTATGCGTTGGTGGTGGTTGTGCGCTTGCTGGTGGGCTTCGTGTTCGTGTTCTCGGGTTTTGTCAAGGGTATCGACCCGTGGGGGGGATACTACAAGTTCATGGAGTATTTCAACGCTTATGGCTTGGGTCAGCTTGTGCCTGCGTCGCTGGCGGCGTCTTTCGCCTTGGCGGCGGTGGAGTTTGTGATGGGTGTGTGCATTGCGGTGGGCGCTTTCAGGCGAGGGGCGGTAACGCTCGCGTTGCTCATGATGCTCGTGATGACACCGCTCACGCTCGACTTGGCAATCTCTGGCAGGGTGGCCGATTGCGGTTGCTTCGGCGATGCCGTGGTGCTGAGCAACTGGCAGACGTTTTGGAAAAATGTCATTTTGCTGCCCCTCATTGTCTACCTGCTGTTTTTCAACCGCCGGGTGCATGGCATTTATGGCCCCGCCGTCAATTGGATGGTGGCTGCGCTCTCGCTGGCCTATGTGGGCAGTGTGGCCTATGAGGGCTATTTCAAGCAGCCCTTGCTCGATTTCCGTCCCTACAAGGTGGGGGCTAAAATAGGCGTGACCACAGCCAATCAGGTGGACGAAAATGACTATGTGTTCGTTTACGAGAAGGATGGCCAGAGACAAGCGTTCTCCATCGACTCCGTGCCTGCCGAGGGCAGCGGCTGGAACTATGTGGAGCGCCATTTCAAGGAGGGCAAGGAACCCCAAAGCCGCACGCTCAGCCAGGGAGTGACTATTATGGAAGATGGCGCCGACGTGACCGAGGACGTTTTGCCCGATACTGGTCGCCAACTCGTTTACTTGTTCCCCGACTTGGCCGGTGTCAATATCTCCTACACGTTCAACCTCAACCAGCTTGCCGAGCACGCGGCAAAGCAAGATTGCAGCGTGTTTGCCGTCACCTCGGCCGACACGGCCGCTATTGCGCGGTGGAACGATATATCCTACGCCAACTATCCCATCTACCAAATGGATGACAGCGAAATCAAAACCGTTGCGCGCGGCAATCCGGCTGTCGTGCTGGTGGAAAACGGCATCGTCAAGTGGAAGCGCACGCTCGTCTCGCTCGACAGCGAGCGCTTGCGCAACGACCAGTACCCGATTGAGCAGCTCAATGACGGCGAAAACCAGGAAGCCACGCTGCATGGGCGCACGGGACTCTACGCGCTGTGCCTTTTGGCCTTGCTTGTCATCAACCGAACTCACGTGTTGATATTGGCATTTTATCGCCTGTTCAAGCACAAGCGAGCCAAGGAGCGGCATCCACTTCGGGCCGAGGACGGCGACCCCGATAAAAATCTGGATATTAAAAAAGAACAAGATAATTTTGTTGACAATGAACAGTAAAATCGCTTTAATCACAGGTGCCACAAGTGGAATTGGACTTGGCTGCGCCCGCCGTTTCGCGCGTGGCGGCTACGACGTCATCGTCACCGCCCGCCGAGCCGAGAAACTGAAAGAGGTCGCTGCCGAGCTCGAACAGGCCGGCGCAAGAGTGTTTCAACTGGCGTTTGACGTGCGCGACCGCGAGGCCACTCGTCAAGCGATGAATAGCATTCCCGCCACATGGCAGGACATCGACGTGCTGGTCAACAATGCCGGGCTTGCACGTGGCCTTGAGCCAGAGTATGAAGGCAGCTTTGATGACTGGGACGAGATGATTGACACCAATATCAAGGGGCTGCTCAACATGACGCGCCTCGTTCTCCCGCACATGGTGAGGCGCAATTGCGGCCACGTCATCAACATTGGCTCGGTTGCAGGCGATGCAGCCTATGCGGGCGGCAATGTGTATTGCGCGACCAAGGCTGCCGTAAAGGCGATTACCGACGGGTTGCGCATTGATGTGGCTCACACGGCAGTGCGAGTCACCAACATCAAGCCTGGGTTAGTAGAAACCAACTTCTCTAACATCCGTTTCCATGGCGACGACGAGCGAGCAGCAAAAGTCTATCAAGGAATCCAGCCGCTCACGGGCGACGACATTGCCGATGTGGCTTTCTATGCCGCAAGCGCCCCAGCCCATGTGCAAATCGCCGAGGTGCTTGTGCTGGCCACGCACCAGGCCAGCGGGTCGGTGACGGTTAGGGAATCGCCCGCGTGCCCGCGCTCAGAAAATGGTAAAGAATAGTAAATGGTTTGGTATTTATGATAACTTGCAGTAACTTTGTACCCAAGAGTTTGAAATAACCGATTTGTTGTTCTAAATTTTAAGGAAAATGCGAAAGAACATTGTAGCAGGCAACTGGAAAATGAACACGACAGTGCCCGAAGGCGTGAAATTAGCCAAAGAGGTCAATGATGCAGTAGCCGCCGCCGGCAAGCTCAAGTGCGAGGTTGTCATCGGCGTTCCATTCACCCATCTCACTGCTGTGAGACAAGTCATCGACATCAGCAAAGTTGGGCTTGCTGCCGAAAATTGCGCCGCTCAAGCAAGCGGAGCCTACACAGGCGAGGTTTCGGCCTCCATGGTGGCCTCGACAGGCGCTAACTATGTGATTTTGGGACATAGCGAGCGTCGCGACTACTTCAAGGAAACTCCCGAAATGCTCAAAGAGAAAGTGGACTTGGCTCTGGCTAACGGGCTCAAAGTCATCTTCTGCTGCGGCGAGAGCCTTGAGTTGCGTGAAAATGGCACATACGAAGACTACATCAAGTGCGAAATCAGCGACTCGCTGTTTCACCTCAGCCCCGAGGCGTTCAAAAATATTGTGATCGCCTATGAGCCAATATGGGCTATCGGGACAGGGAAGACGGCTACAAGCGACCAGGCCGAGGAAGTGCACGCCTGCATCCGCGCGCTTGTTGCCGAGCAGTATGGCCAAAAGGCTGCTGACGACACCACAATTCTCTACGGAGGAAGTTGCAAGCCCGCCAACGCGCCAGAACTTTTTGCAAAACCGAACATCGACGGAGGACTCATTGGCGGAGCCTCGCTCAAGGCTGACTCTTTCATGGGCATCGTGATGGCTTTCTAAAGACCCCATGATGGATTCCCGAAATGCAAAATTGGTTACAAAGATAAATTTTACTATCTTTGTAGCCGATTTTGGCAACGTGCGCGCTTTATAAAGTAATTCATTTAATGCACATCATGGTTAGACCACACCACTTCCAACTGCTCGCATCATGCGTAGTGTTGGCATTCGTTATGGCGCTGGGCACTCAACAGACGAGGGCACAGGTCACGGTAAATGCGCCATCGGGCATCTTGAACCGCAGCGGGAAAAAAGACAACACAAAGGAGAAATCGAGAGAGAAAACTCAAAGAAAGACGCAAAAAGGTGACGCTGCCCAGTCGCAGGCGGGCGGCACGTCCTCCAGCACCGAAAAACCTGCCACGGTCAGCCCGTCAGGCGAGTCAAGAGGGAGAGAGGACGGGCTGTTAATAGAGCCATCGCACGAGGGTTGCCGCACCAACCCAAGAGAGCGAGCGAGTCAGACTGTCTCGCAAGCCGACAGAGAGCGCTACCGCATTTCAAGCCAGCGCATCGAGAAAAAAGTGACGGGCTATCGCGTCCAGATGGTTTTCAGCTCGGCTAAAGGCGCTCGCGGCACATGCTGCAAGCGTGCCAAGGAAATTGCCTACAAGTTTCCGCACTACCGCACCTATGTGTCCTATAATGCGCCGCAATGGCGATTGCGCATAGGAGATTTCAAGCAACGGGAGTATGCGCGGCGTGCCATGCACAAGCTTCGCAGAGCCTTCCCGAAATACGCTTCGGGGATGATCATCGTTACCGACAAGATTAATGTGTGGGAATAAATGGCGACTACGTGTAACAAGTTTTTATTTCGCAATTCAACTGAATTATTTTAATATCGCTACGATAAAAATATGGAGAAGAAGGAGTTAATCGACAAAATTGCTGCTCACTACAGGGCTATCCTGGAGTTGATAGGCGAGGATCCCAATCGCGAGGGCTTAGCCAAGACACCGTGCCGTGCTGCCAAGGCACTGCTTGAGAACACTTGTGGATATGCCCAGGATGCCCAAAGCGTCATCTCGTCGGCTATTTTCGACCATCCTGGCTCGCAGATGGTGATTGTCAAGGACATCGAGTTCTACTCGTTGTGCGAGCACCACATCCTGCCATTTTTCGGGAAAATATCAATCGGCTACATCCCCGATGGCAAGATTGTGGGGTTGAGCAAGCTGGCTCGCGTTGTCGATGTCTATGCCCGCAGGCTGCAAGTCCAAGAGCGATTGACAAGCGAGGTGTGCGATGCGGTGGCCAAAGCGCTGCCCAACAAGGGGGTCATCGTCAAGTGTGAGAGCGCCCACATGTGCATGAAAATGCGAGGTGTCGAGAAGCAGGAGACCACCACGTCGACCATGCAATATTGCGGAGCGTTCAGCGACCCGGCACTCCGCAGCCAGTTCTTCGCCCTGCTATAGCCCATCCTCCTCTCCACGCCTCCCTCTCTTTCTGTAAAAATCCACATCCTTGTTCCTCTCCTCATCTTCTTGGCTTCTTGCTTATTTCGGGCGTTTGCATCATTTTCCAAGATTTTTCTTGCTCTAAAATTTGCACAATTCAACGAAACGCACTACCTTTGTACTCGCAATTGAAAAATCATCGGTTGCAACACGCGAAAGTAGCTCAGTTGGTAGAGCACGACCTTGCCAAGGTCGGGGTCGCGGGTCCGAGTCCCGTCTTTCGCTCAGGTTCTTTAAAATAGGTCTCGCAAGAGACTGGTATGCGAAAGTAGCTCAGTTGGTAGAGCACGACCTTGCCAAGGTCGGGGTCGCGGGTCCGAGTCCCGTCTTTCGCTCCAAATGTCCAGGTGGCGGAATTGGTAGACGCGCTACTTTGAGGGGGTAGTGAACATTGGTTCGTGTGAGTTCGAGTCTCATCTTGGACACCATTGAAGATTGGGAAATCATGCTTTCGGGCGATTTCCCAATCTTTTTTATTCCCGCACTAAATCCAATACTCTGTTAACTCTAACATGAATAATTTATTTAATTACCTCAACAACAGTAAATTTATTTTCGTGTGTTTACTCTTGTTTTTGTGCAATGAAATTTGCTTTTCACAGACAAACGGCACTTCTATCGTACAATATAAGGGGCGCATTGTGGATTCCAAGACAAGCGAGCCTCTATCTGGCACAACGATAACATTACATTCCCTTGACGGGATTTTGCTTGCCGGGACTGTCTGTGACGAGGACGGAGACTTTGAGATAGAATGCCAACGAAAGCAAGAAAGCCCCAAAGATTCGTTAGTGCTGCTTTGCAGTTTCATGGGATATGTAACCAAATCCATTCAAGTGCCGGTATCACAGTATTACGATATAGGAGAGATGCATCTTGAAGAAACCCAATTGACTCTTGATGAGGTTACAGTATCTGCGCGTCGCTCTCCTTTAAAATTCGACAAAGGCAATTATTCGGCAGCCGTGGCAGGTACTTCTCTTGCAAAACTCTCTTCTGCAAATGATGTCCTTAAAAGACTCCCTTTGTTGTCTGGGGATAATGGCTCATTTTCCGTTCGAGGACGTGGGCAAGCCATTATATTCATCAACCGAAGAGAAGTGAGAGATCCTTCCGAAATACAGAATATAGACGCATCGCAAATAGAGTCTGTCAAAATCATCACTGACCCAGGAGTAACCTATCCCATAGGAACGAAAGCTGTCATTGAACTGACGGTAAAACGATGGTATAAAGATCATCTTGGAATAACCTTTGAATCTGAAATTTATCAGCGTCAAAGACTATCCCAATACTATACTTTACGCACGAATTACTCAAAGAAAAGACTATCCTTGATTACGCTACTAAGAGTGGCAAACCCCAAGTTTGATCCCGAGACAGACATCGAATATACAGTGTATAGGCCAAAGGGGGAGTTATCTTATAATGTTACGGGAAAATCCAGACAGAATAATTTGAGATACTCGTTTGACGCAGGCTTAAACTATGACGTTAACGACATGCAGTCTTTGGGATTTTACATGAGTGCCTCCATAAGTCCAAAACAGACGTCTTTCTATGACAATACATACAGCAAGGACAATGCAGAAATAGGTTATCATGCCTCAAAAAACAAATCGGAAAATCATGGAGTAAATGGCACTTTTTATTATATTGGTAAAATGGCAGGAATAAACATAAACTTCCAGAACTATCTCTATCATTCATTGAACAAAGGGAGTCAGTCGCTTTTCCTTGACAATGACAATTATTTCAACATGGACAGCAAGAACGAATCCTTTCTTCACGACTCCAAATTGGAACTGGGAAGTAAAGGGCCTTGGGCAGGAGACATGTTATATGGCATTCAATGGACTTACACGAGGAGAAAAGACATTTCTGATGTTCTCGAAGGGAATGTGAGCAACACCAACAGTATAGCCGTGCAGAATCTGTTAAGTCCGTTCTTCTCATATAATTGGAGTTACAAAAATCTATCTGTTTCCACAGGCATACGCATTGAATGGGAAAAAAGGCATTTTCCCAATCAGAACAATTCGGACACCAAGCAGTTTTACTATAATCCGAAAATTGGAATCAGTTATAAATTTTCAAAATGGCTTGGGGCAAGTTTCAATTGGCAAACATTCACCTCTCGTCCGCAGTATTTTGTGCTTTCTGGAATATCCTCAATGGTCTATCCATTTTTGTGCAGCACAGGAAACGCACAACTGAAGTCCACCCAAAACAACAACTTCTATCTCAACATTTCCTATAAGGAATTAATTGTGCAGTTAAAGGCAAAGCATATACGGAATGGTGTTTCTGTACATTATAGCTTTGACGAAGACTCACAAGTCATTAAAAAAACATTTGAAAACACACCCACCCATTGGGAATATGGCATGGCTACAATCTATCAGATTAAGCCTTATCATTTTTGGACTATCGACCTGTTTGGTGAACTGTCGTATAGCTCCTTTGGTTTTGGCTATGAGCCAAAGAGGGATTATTTCGATAAACCTTCCTATTTTATCGATATGACCAACAGATTTGATTTGGGCAATGGCTACACCCTAAATTGCTATACAGGCTATTCAAGAACACTCAACGGAATAGAAGAGTCGTTGGGAACAGGGGGTATATCGGGGTCGATAAATAAGTTTTTCTTTGACAGAAAGATGCATCTTAGCCTTAATATTGGTCAATATATTCAAAAACGAAATAGGATGCGCACAGCTATGGATAACATCCACATAAACCAACTATGGGATACCTCCAATAGATTTATAGGAATGACGTTCAAATATACATTCAATACAGTATCTGTCAAAAACAAGGCTTCTCAAGGAAACAGTAGCGAGATTCGGCGTTTTTAGAATTGATTCTTATAGGCTATGTGTTTTATTCGTCAAAAAGATGCAGTGGGTTGAAAGTGCAGTGGGTTGTGGCTCTTCGTGTTTAGCAATGATGGCGCTTGGCATGCGCCGTCTCCCTATGGTAGCGTCCTCTTTTCAGAGGATTAGAACCGCGCCCGTCAGCATGGGGGGAAAAATGCACTCCTATACTGCCTTCTATCTTAAACTCGCAACAGGTTACAATTTTTTTGTCCCGTTTTTGTCCCGATGGACTTTTTAAAAAGTAGGCTAAGTAATTGATTATCAACAACTTAGCCTACTTGTGGTCGGGATGACTGGATTCGAACCAGCGACCCCACGCCCCCCAGACGTATACTCTAACCGGACTGAGCTACATCCCGATCATGCTTTATCTTGAGATTCCCTCTCAAAAGCTCTGCAAAGATACAGCTAAGAATCGAATTGTGCAACTTTTTTAGGGGATTTTTTCGTACAATATTGCCTCTCCCCCCTTTCAAAGAGCAGCAAGCCCATCTCGCTGGATGCCTATGGAGGGTGATAGCGACTATCCTTTCCCCTTAAAGCATCGTCTCTTCAGCATACACAATCTTAATCTTGGCCTGGTCGAGCCTGAGCCTGCACAATGTGGGCTTGGATACCGAGGGGGCTATCTTTGTCACCGTGGTGCTTGGCTTCCCGTAAATGGACTTGTTGGTATAGATCGACACGTCGATAGGGGTAAGGGTCAAGTGGATGTCGTCGGCAGTGGCAACGCCATGCTGCTTGTTGATGATATTGAGCACATACTTGCGCAGGCCCGTAAAAGTGTAGCATTTCTTGCTGGAGTTGTATTGCGCGTAGAACGAGTCCTCGCTGTTGGTGAGGCTGTCGCCTGCAAAAAACTCGTCTTTCTTGCCCTTTTTCACCATGAGCAAGTATTCGGGAGGTGCGATGCCGTACTGATTCTCGATGGCCTCTGCAGGGATGTTGAGCTCCATGCTGTTGATCAGGCTCAGGCCCTCGGCGGTGTTGCGGTTATAGGTATCGATGATTTCCTGGATAGGGAAATCCACTTCTACCTCATATCCTGCCGGCCCCATCACCACGGCATCGCCTTTATCCACCATTTGCTTGATGTTGTCGTCGGGGGTGAGCTTGATGTTGTTGTTGATGATGACCTCGGGGGTGCATCCCACGTAGCTTTGCGACAGGTGGTAGATCGAGTCGGTACCTTCCCTGATGGTTACGCTCTTGCGGTAGAAAACCTCCAGCTCGCAGGAGTAATAGTTCATCACTCGGCCCGTGCCAAAGGAGTTGGCAATGTAAAGGCCCGGGAAATGCTGCTTGAACGTGTCGGGATTGCTGAGTGCCTTGGGGTCGCTCTTGTAAAGGTCGTAGATGCGCTGGGCGTAGGATGCGGGCATGGGCACGCGCACCTCGCGCCACAAACTCTTCGCCGAGCCACTGTAGGAGTAGCCTGGGACGGCGCTTTGGGCAGAATAGCTGGCAGAGGCCAGCAAGTCGCCGGCATTGTAGTAGCCCGAAGGGTCAAAGTCGCTGTAGATCTCGTTGGGCAGCTGCTTGTTGAGCGCATAGATGCTCAGGCGCATGGGCACCAGCGAGTCGCCGGTAAAGGCTTTATTGCTGTTTGCGGCCACGCACATGGTGTAGCGGCAGGAGTCAATGCCCATGAAGCCTGTGGTGTCAATCACGTTGGCTGGCATGAGCTGGGTCACCACATCGCTGGAGAGGTGACCGTAGTTCTTGGAGTAAATCGACCCGAGCAACTGGGTACTCGTGCGCGCGTGCAGTCTCGTGTTTTGCACCGATTTTCCCGTCATGATGAACGAGGAGTCCTCGATAATAGACGACTGGGTGTCAGCAATCGACGAGCCAATGTTGTCGTCGCTGCACGAGACAATGCCAAGTGTCAGCAACATGGAGAGTATCAGGTAGATGGGCTTTTTCATGTGCAGGGTGTGTGTATTGATAGGGGAGAATATGGAGCATTTAAAGGGACTTGTAGAACGCGGTGTGGGCCTCAACGATGTCCTTGCCGCTCTCATAGGGCAGGAATGGCAATTTCGAGTCCTCCACGAGCTTGAGAATCTCTGGATTGATGTTTTCGGAGCATTGCACCACGCCATCGCTGTGCTCGAGTGCCAGCTTGGTCAGCTCCATCAAGCCGGCTTTCTTTCCTTTGAGGGCTTTGATGTGCTTCTCCTGCATCCCGTCAAACTTGAGCTTCTCGTAGAGGCGCTCGTCGAGCGGCTCTTGGAAGTCGCCGTCAAAGAGCGAGTAGACAATCTTAGACGTGCGGAAACTGGGGTCGTCGGCATAATAGTCCTTGATGTAAAGCGGTGCCATTGCGGTCACCCAGCCCGTGCAATGAATCACGTCGGGCACCCAGCGCAATTTCTTGACGGTTTCCAGCGTGCCGCGCACAAAGAAGATGCTGCGCTCGTCGTTGTCGGCTGGCGATGTCACGATTTCAAGGTCTTTTGAGATGTTGCGGGCGAAAAAGTCCTCGTTGAAGATGAAGTACACCTGCATGCGGGCAGGTTGCAGGGTGGCAACCTTAATGATCAAGGGATGGTCGGTGTCATCAATCACTAAGTTCATGCCCGACAGGCGAATGACCTCGTGGAGTTGATTGCGACGCTCGTTGATTGAGCCATACTTGGGCATGAACGTGCGTACCTCGATGCCTTTCTCTTGAATGCCCTGTGGCAAATCGCGCCCCATCAATGACATCGGTGAATCGGGCAGATAGGGTGAAATCTCTTGCGAGATGAAAAGAACTTTATTTACATCCATATTTTGCAGTGTATTTTTATGCTCTCACAAAGTTAAGAAATTTTTCTCAGAAATACGACTCATTGTGGTCTGAATTGCCTGATTTTAAGTAAAAATCGTACTGTTTTAACATTCCTAAACCTCAAAAAACCAGTTTCTGAGGCTCAACTCCAGGCTACTCTGCGCTGCACGATGAGCTGGCGGGAGAGTGCAGTAGCGCCTCCATGGTGGCGCGCACGCGGCCGGCACTGGTCACGCTGGTCGTGTGGTCGTCGACAGCGGGCGACCCCATGCTCACCGCCGTGTTTCTTGCTTGCATTGCGCTTGGGCGCGAAACGCGGGCCGAGAAGTGGTATTCTTTGATGCCCGTGGCGCGGTAGATGCTGGCAATGTTGCGCTCGTTCACGCCACATCCTGCCATGATAGCGATGTTCTCGCTTGCTTGGTCTTGCAGCTGCTTGAGCAGCGCAACGCCGCGATCGGCAGTGGGCTGCTGTCCCGATGTGAGTATGCGGTTAAAGCCCAGGCTGGCGATTTGCCTCATCGCCTCCATCGGGTGGCTGCACTGGTCAAAGGCGCGGTGAAAAGTCACGCTCATGCCGCGGGCATGGCGCTGAAGACGCTGCAAGGCGGGCAAGTCGGGGGTGCCGTCGGCAGCAAGGCAGCCAAATACCACACCGTCGACGCCCAGCGACTGGCACACGTCAATGTCAATGGCCATGCGGTCAAGCTCAAGTTTGCAATAAAGGAAATCGCCCCCACGCGGGCGGATGATGACGTGCAGCTTGGTCGACTGGAGCATGCGGCGGGCCATGGCGATCTCGCCGTAGGAGGGCGTTGTGCCGCCCTCGGGGATGCCAGCGCACAATTCCACGCGGTCGGCGCCAGCTTCCTGGGCTGCAAGGCAGCTCTCGACGCTATTGGCGCAAATTTCAAATTTGAATTCGCTTCTCTCTATCATGTTGCAAGGGTTGCCGTTTTTCAAAGCAAACAGATTGCAAACCACAGACCATCGTCTGTAGCCCGCAATCTGTCCGTCTGTAGTTGATGATTAGAATTCCGCGTTCTTGGGCGTGCGTGGGAAAGGAATCACGTCGCGAATGTTCTGCATGCCAGTCACAAACAGGATGAGGCGCTCGAAGCCCAGCCCAAAGCCGGCATGCGGACACGTGCCGTACTTCCGGGTGTCGAGATACCACCACAGATCCTTCATGGACATCTCGCGACGATTGATTTCGCTCATCAGTTTGTCGTAGTTCTCCTCGCGTACCGACCCGCCGATGATTTCGCCAATCTGGGGGAAAAGCACGTCGGTGCCCTGCACGGTGTCGTGCCCGCCGCCCTCGTTGTTCTGCTTCATGTAGAAGGCCTTGATTTGGCGTGGGTAGTTGTACATAATCACCGGTTTCTTGAAGTGTTCCTCCACAAGGTAGCGCTCGTGCTCGCTGGCCAGGTCAACGCCCCACGACACGGGGAACTCAAATTCCACCCCGCTCTTCTGCGCTGCTTCCAGGATTTTCACCCCCTCGGTGTAGGGCAGGTGCACGAAGTCGTCTTTCAGCACGCTCTCAAGGCGCTCGATAAGCCCCTTGTCGATCATCTTGTTGAGAAACTCCAGGTCATCTTGGCAGTGCTCAAGCGCCCACCTCACGCAGTGCTTAATGAAGTCTTCTTCAAGTTCCATGAGCTCGTCGAGCTGCAAGAATGCGACCTCGGGCTCGATTTGCCAGAATTCGGCCAAGTGGCGAGGCGTATTGCTGTTCTCGGCGCGAAATGTGGGGCCAAACGTGTAGATAGCGCCCAGTGCGGTGGCGCCGAGCTCGCCCTCAAGCTGGCCGCTCACCGTGAGTGAGGTCATTTTCCCAAAGAAATCATCGTCATACTTGATGCTCCCCTGGTCGTCTTTCTCCAGCTTGTAGAGATTCTTGGTGGTCACTTGGAACATCTCGCCAGCGCCCTCGCAATCGCTTGCGGTGATGATAGGGGTGTGAAAGTAGAAGAAGCCGTGGTCGCTAAAGTAGCGGTGCACAGCCTGGGCCATGTGGTGGCGGATGCGGAACACAGCGCCAAAGGTGTTGGTGCGCAGGCGCATGTGGGCGTGCTTGCGCATGTACTCAAACGATTGTCCCTTTTTCTGCATGGGGTAGTCGCTGGGGCAAGTGCCATAGAGCTCAATGCTCTCGCCCTGGATTTCCACGCTCTGGCCAGCGCCTTGGCTCTCTACTAACTTGCCCGTAGCGCACAGGCAGGAGCCTGTGGTGATGTTCTTGAGCAGTTCCTCGTCGAGCTTGGCTGGATTGACAACGATTTGGATATTTTTGATTGTCGAGCCATCGTTGAGTGCGATGAACTGCACTTGCTTGTTGCCGCGGCGGGTACGCACCCAGCCTTTCACGCACACGTCCTGCCCCACAAGTTGCGGGCTTTTGAAAATGTCGACAATGATAGTTCTCTTAGTTTCCATAACAATGAGAGTGAATGATAATGAGTCGTTAAACAATTCGACTGGGGGCATTCCCAGCCGAATTGAAATTGTTCTTTATTCAAAGGAGTTTTTCTTCAAGAAGTTCACTTCCTCCTGGGTGAGGTAGCGCCAGCGTCCGCGCGGCAGGTTCTTCTTGGTCAAGCCAGCGAAGTAGACGCGGTCGAGCTTCACCACGTGATAGCCCAAGGTCTCGAAGATGCGGCGAACCACGCGATTGCGCCCAGAGTGAATCTCGATGCCGGCCTGCTTGCGGTCGGTGGGTGACACGTAGCTCACGGCGTCGGCATGGATAGGTCCGTCGTCAAGCTCTACACCGTCGGCAATGTGCTGCATGTCTTCCTCGCTGATGGGCTTGTCGGTCCACACTTGATAGATTTTCTTCTTCACATACTTGGGGTGAGTGAGTTTTGATGCCAAGTCGCCGTCATTGGTGAGCAAGAGCACGCCTGTGGTGTTGCGGTCGAGTCGCCCCACGGGATAGATGCGCTCTTCGCAAGCGCCTTTTATAATGTCCATCACCGTCTTTCGGCCGTTGGGGTCGTCGCTTGTGGTGACGCAGTCCTTGGGCTTGTTGAGCAAGATGTAGACTTTGCGCTCGCTCATCACTTCCTTGTCGTTATATTCTACGGTGTCCTTGGGCGTGATTTTCACACCGAGCTCAGTCACTACCTCTCCATTGACTTTGATTAATCCCTTGGTGATGAGCTCATCGGCTTCGCGGCGGGAGCAAATACCGGCATTGGCCATGAACTTGTTCAGGCGAATCTCGGTGTTGGGGTCAATGATGGGCATTTCATACTCAACAGGTTGTGGCCGTGGAATGAAACGCATCTGTGGACGTGGACCCTGTGAATGTTTTTGCTTGGGATGTTGGGGCTGGTATCCGCCCGGTCTTGGCTGGTATCCGCCCTGCCTTGGCTGGTATCCGCCCGGTCTTGGCTGGTATCCGCCCGGTCTTGGCTGGTATCCGCCCGGTCTTGGCTGGTATCCGCCCGGTCTTGGCTGGTATCCGCCCTGTCTTGGCTGGTATCCGCCCTGTCTTGGCTGGTATCCGCCCTGCCTTGGCTGGTATCCGCCCTGCCTTGGCTGGTATCCGCCCTGCCTTGGCTGGTATCCGCCCTGCCTTGGCTGGTATCCGCCCGGTCTTGGCTG